>JBNKNN010000233.1:0-18458 GCA_050293865.1 Hydrogenophaga sp.
TTCCCCGTGCGGCCCACTTGCACATCGATGGCCTCCACGATCGTGAGTTGCTCCTGCGCAGGATACTTGTGCGCGACGGCCCAACGCGGCTCGCGGGTCACGAAGCCAAGGCGCCGCTGGAGAATCAGCGAGTTGACTTTGTAGACCACTCCATCAATGTCGAATGGCAGTGCATCGCGCTGCTCGCCAATGCGGCGGTGAAAATCGACCAATCCTTGAGCACCGGTCACCACTGAAGTTTGCTCCGCCACCGGGAAACCCCACTCACGCAGCCGCATCAGCAAGCCAAAATGTGTATCGAATCGGGGGCCACCGGCGTCCGCCGCCGTCACATCCCCAATACCATAGGCGAAGAAGCTCAAGGGGCGCTGTGCAGCAATGGCCGGGTCCAGTTGGCGCACTGCGCCGGCTGCGGCATTTCGCGGATTGACGAACGTCTTCTCGCCCTTGGCTCCGGCGGTGATTTTTTCCCGCTGGCGTTCGTTGAGCGCCTCGAAATCGTCGCGGCGCATATAGACTTCGCCACGCACCTCCAGCACGGGCGGAGCCTCCCCTTGCAACCGCAGCGGAATTTGCCCGATGGTGCGAATGTTGTGGGTCACGTCTTCGCCAACCTCGCCGTCGCCACGCGTTGCGGCCTGAACCAGCACGCCCTCCTCGTATCGCAGGCTCATGGCCAAACCGTCGAATTTCAGCTCGCAGACGTATTCCACAGGCGGTTGATCGACCTCGAGTTCAAGTTCCCGCCTGACACGTGCATCAAAAGTTTCGGCACCAGAAGCCTCCGTATCGGTCTCGGTGCGGATGCTCAGCATCGGGACGACATGTCGCACAGGTGAAAACCCACCGAGCACGCTCGCGCCCACCCTCTGTGTCGGGGAATCGGCAGTCTTGAGCTCAGGGTTCGCTGTCTCTAAAGCCTGCAACTCCTGAAACAGCTTGTCATACTCGGCATCCGGAAGCACCGGGGCATCCAGTGTGTAGTAAAGGTAGGCATGCTGGTTCAGCAACTCCCGCAACTCGGCCGCGCGAGCTGAAACGCCGTCATCGGCACCTGTTGGCTGAGCAAATAGATCTTGAGTGGTCATGTCAATTGGCACGACCGAACGCCTCGCTTGGGGCGCCGGTCAGGAAAACAGCCGCCGAGCCTGGGGGCTGCCGGCAGCAAGGTCGCGGCCTTCGAGCGCCTCGTAAAGGTTTTCGACGTCGGCGCCGATGCTGTCCATGGCCTCATCGCCCAGCACTTGTCCCGCATCGTCCGTCACGATTCCGTCCATGTCATCGGCCAAGGCCGTCGCCGCCTGGCGCAGCTTGGAAAAGGGCTGGTCTTCACGGGGCACGTGAGTGAGCTCAAGCGACATTCGAACTTCGCGCAAAGCACTTTGCTCGGGGTCTTCAGCCATAGCCGCCTGTGAATCGAAACTCAGCACCAAAATCGGTGCAGCACCAGGGGCGCGACCAGCCAGTACCATGCGACCAGGCAAAGCGCCGGCCACAAATCCCAATTTCGCCGCGTGCTGCTGCACATAACCTGGACTCCACGCGGCGCGACGCGCTCGCAAGGTAATGCTCAACTGCGCGTCATGACCGCTGGCAAAGGCATCGAGCTCTCGAGCCCGTGTGACCTCGGCCCGCATGTCGGGAAAGTCGGGCGCTGCATTGACCGCATCGGCAAATCCCTGTGTTTTCATGACATATTCTGAAAACTCAATGTCGTTGAGCGCACCGGATCGGTTGGCCAGTTGGACACCGGCTTGCAGTGCCACATATCGTTCGCCTGCCTTGGGACTCACCCATTCAGCGCCAGGGCTCACCTGACCTTCAATGGCAAAGGATTTGCTCCCTACCCTACGGGTGCTGGGGTAGGCGGCGAGGACCGCGTCGCCTGATACCGGTGCATCCAGCATCAGAGGTGTGATGGAGTCGATCAGGACGTCCAGCCCTGGGCGCGACTCCACCACCGTGTGAAGCGTAACAGCGACACGGCTGGCTTGAGCGGGCGTAGCGGCAACTGCTTCGCCCATGGCGCGATACGACCCTTCAACCTTCGACTTTCCTGCTGCGCCGTGTTGCCCGGCCTGCGACACAGGATCGACTTCCCCGGAAGGAACTGCATCCTGCCCCGGTTCTGCCAAGTGCTCATGCGAAAAGCGGTCTTCGTCCTGCTCCACCGATGCACCCGGCAATGCGTCCCCCAACACGGGCTCAATCCTGTCTTGAAAATCCAGACCCGCGTCCGCGCCGCGCGACGCCGCAGGCACTGCGCCTGCGGCCGAAGGTGCGCCTGCATTGCCCTGCTCCTGATCGTCCTTTGCCGTTCTTGGAGCACTTCGGCTGGTCTGCCAGGCGTTGAAAGCCACCACGCCTGCCAGCACAAGACCGCCGGCGATACCAAGGCTGACAACAAAAGAATTCATGCTTGTTCAGTCTTCGTTTGCAAGGTTAGCAAGTTTGCCGAGCAACCCGGGAAAGGTCAGGCAGCTTCCATCATTCCAGTGGCTGCCTCCAGGTCAACCGCCACAATGCGCGAAACGCCCTGCTCCTGCATCGTCACGCCAATCAGCTGCTCCGCCATTTCCATCGCAATCTTGTTGTGACTGATGAACAGGAACTGGGTTTCCCTGGACATGGCTGTCACGAGTTTGGCGTAGCGCTCGGTATTGGCATCGTCCAGTGGCGCGTCCACCTCATCGAGCAAGCAAAACGGTGCGGGATTGAGCTGGAAGATTGCGAACACCAACGCAATGGCGGTAAGAGCCTTTTCTCCGCCAGAGAGCAAGTGGATGGTCTGGTTCTTCTTGCCCGGTGGCTGCGCCATCACTTGTACGCCCGCGTCCAGGATTTCTTCGCCGGTCATGACCAGCTTTGCATTGCCTCCACCGAACAGTTCCGGAAACATCTTGCCGAAATGCTGGTTCACTGTATTGAAGGTGTTGCCCAGTAGCTCACGGGTCTCGTTGTCGATCTTTCGGATTGCATCTTCCAACGTGGTAATGGCTTCGATCAGGTCAGCAGACTGAGCGTCCAGAAAATCCTTGCGCTCGCGTGCCGCCGTCAACTCGTCCAGAGCGGCCAGGTTCACCGCGCCCAGCGACTGAATCTCCCGGTGCAGGCGATCGATCTCACCCTGCAGGCCGCCGAGTTTGATGTTCTCTTCGGTGATGCTTTGCGATACGGCGGCAAGATCGGCTTCGGCTTCTTCCAGTTGCTGTGTGTACTGCTCCACACCCAGGCGAGCAGCCTGTTCCTTGAGCTGGAATTGCGTGATGCGCTGGCGCATCGGCTCAAGCGCGCGCTCCAACTGCATGCGGCGCTCATCGCTGGCGCGCAACTTGTTTGTCAAGTCATCGTACTCACTGCGCAAGGCGCCCAGTGCCGCTTCTCGTTCAGCCTTGAGTTCCAGCGCGGATTGAAGCCCCGCCTGGGCAGCCGCGTCAGTCAGGCGGCCAAGTTCCTCATTGGCGCGGAGCTGTTCGTCAGCCAACGAGGTTTCTTGACTGGATGCCGTCTCGAGCGAACGCTGCAACTCGGCCTGCCGCGCCTGCAACGTGCGTAGCGCAAACACTGCCTCCTGTGCAGAGCGTTCCAGTGAGCGCTGTTGTTCACGCGCCTGCGTTAAATCGCGTTCGGCCTCGATCACTTTGTCGTCTAGCTGGGCATGCCGCTCCTGGCTGTCAGCCAATTGCATGTCCAGTTCTTCAAAGCGGGCCTCCGCGGTCACGCGACGCTCTTGAAGCGCGTCGAGTTGACCGTCAATTTCGCTCAAGTCCGACTCGATCTGCTGGCTACGTGAACGGGTTTGTTCCGCTGCCTGCATCAGCCGCATGGCCTCCACCTGAAGTTCGTGGGCTTTGGTACGCGCCTCGCCCGCCTCCCGGCGCGCTTGCATCAGTCGCTGCGAGGCATCGGTATATGCTGCCTCGGCACGCACAAGACTGGTCCGGCTTTCCTCGCAGATCAGTGCCTGAGCCTTGAGCTGTCGGTCAAGGTTCTCAATCTCTTGGGCCCGGGCCAACATTCCAGCCTGTTCGCTGTCTGGTGCGTAGAAGCTCACGCTGGACACCGTCACCATGTGCCCAGCCGGTACAAAGATAGCCTCGCCGGCGCGCAGTTTCTCGCGCGATGCCATGGCATCTTCGAGCGAAGCTGCCGTGTAGCATCCGGCCAGCCAGTCGTTCATCAATGCTTTCAGGCTGGCGTCACCAAGCTGCAAAAGCTCAGCCAAAGGCTTGAGGCCTTCCCTCGAAGACGCGTCCACACCGCCACTGCCGGAAAGCGAATAAAAGGCGAGTTTGGCTGGCGGCGAATCGCTGCCAAAAGAACGCACCATTTCAAGGCGGGACACCTCCAGTGCGTTCATGCGCTCTCGCAAGGCAGATTCCAACGCCGCCTCCCACCCTTGCTGAACATGCAGGCGGCTCCACAGAGCCTGCAGGCCGTCGAGACCATGTTTGGCCAGCCAGGGTTGAAGCTTGCCGTCGGTCTTCACTTTTTCCTGCAAGGCCTTGAGCGCTTCCAGCCGCGCAGAAAGGTCCGACTGCTTGCCCGACTCGGTGTTCACCACTTGCTGCGCTTCGCGGCGCTGTTCGTCGAGCACAGGAACACTTTCCTGCAACTCCACCAATACGCCTTCGGCCACCTCTGCGGCTTCGCTGGCGGCTTCATGTTCTTCGCGAGCCACCGCGAGCTTCTCGTCGTCCGGCGCAGCAAGCGCATTGCGGTCGTTGACCAAGCGCTCCCGACGACCAGTCAGCTGCTGCGACTGTTCTTCGATGCTGCGCTGTTCAGCAGCCAGCACCTGAATCTGCTGTTGTACTTGCGACACGCTGGTTCGCTGCTCGTTGGCAGCGTTTTGGGCCTGACGCAACTTGTCTTCCAAGGCTGGAAGATTGGACGTTTGTTCCTCGCCCTGCGCTGTCAGCAGCTCGTTCTTTTCCTCGGCTTCGACGATTGCACCTGCAATGGTTTCGAGCTCCACATTGGCCTCGTCGCGGCGCGTCGCCCATGACGCAATCTGCTCCGTCAGTTGCACAAGGCGTTGTTCAATGCGCGTACGCCCTTCCACAACAAAGCGGATTTCGGCTTCGAGTTTGCCCACCTCGGCGCTGGCTTCGTACAGGTGTCCTTGCGCCTGGTTGACCTTATCGCCTGCAGCGTAGTGTCCCTGGCGAATGGTTTCCAGCTCGGCCTCAACCTTGCGCAGATCCGCCATGCGGCTTTCCAGGTCAGTCGCAGCCTGAGCAGCTTCAGCCTTGATCTTCGCCTGCTCTGAGTCGGCTTCCGCCCGTTTGAGGAACCACAACTGGTGCTGTCGCAGCGTGGCACGCGCCTGGAGGTCGTTGTACTTGGCTGCGACCTCGGCCTGGCGCTCCAACTTTTCCAAGTTGGCGTTGAGTTCTCGCAGGATATCTTCCACCCGGGTCAGGTTTTCCCGCGTATCGTTCAGGCGGTTGGCCGTTTCGCGGCGACGCTCCTTGTACTTGGAAACGCCCGCCGCCTCCTCCAGAAAAAGTCTGAGCTCTTCCGGCTTGGATTCAATGATCCGGCTGATGGTGCCCTGGCCGATGATGGCGTAAGCACGAGGGCCCAGGCCTGTGCCCAGAAACACGTCCTGCACATCGCGCCGACGCACCGGCTGATTGTTGATGTAGTAGCTGCTGTTGCCGTCCCGTGTGAGGACGCGTTTGACTGCAATCTCGCCAAATTGGCCCCATTGCCCCCCAGCTCGGTGATCGGAGTTGTCAAACACCAGCTCCACACTCGAGCGGCTGGCAGGCTTGCGATTGTTCGTACCGTTGAAGATAACGTCCTGCATGGACTCGCCACGCAACTCCGATGCTTTGGACTCTCCCAGCACCCAACGAACGGCGTCCATGATGTTGGACTTGCCACAGCCGTTGGGTCCCACCACACCCACCAATTGACCTGGCAGCAGGAAGTTGGTCGGTTCGGCAAATGACTTGAAGCCAGACAGCTTGATGGAGTTGAGACGCACGTCGATCCGAAAGCGTTTGTAACCGCTTGATTTATAAAGAAAAACCCTCGCCGGGGCCACAATGGCACAGCATGCATGATAACCCGACCTGTGGACCAAAATGCTGCCAGCGGGCTGGCGGTCTCGGGCTTGGGATAATCGCGTTCATGAACCCCCAACTTTCGCTGCTTCAGCCCTATCCTTTCGAGCGCCTGCGTCGCCTTTTCGAAGACGTGACGCCAAGCCGCGACCATGACCCGATCAGCCTGGGGATTGGCGAGCCACGCCACGCAGCGCCTGACATTCTCAAGAAGGCCCTTGCAGACGCCATTGAAGCCGGATTGAGCAGTTACCCAGCGACTGGTGGCACAGCAGCCTTGCGCCAAGCTTGTGCCGACTGGCTCCAACGGCGCTACAAGGTACAGGTGAACCCTGCCACCCAGGTTCTGCCCGTCAATGGCACCCGCGAGGCTTTGTTTGCCTTTGCCCAGGTGGTGTTAGACGCGAGCCAAGCAGGCGCCACCTTGATGCTACCCAACCCTTTCTACCAAATCTACGAAGGCGCGGCGTTCCTGGGTGGTGCGAATCCTCACTATGTCCCTGGCGATCCGTCTCGCAACTTCGCCGTGGACTGGGAAAGCGTGCCCACTGAGGTCTGGCAACGCACTCAACTGCTGTACGTTTGCTCGCCAGGCAACCCCACAGGCGCCGTCATGCCGCTCGAGGAATGGAGACGCTTGTTTGCATTGAGCGACAAGCATGGGTTCATCATCGCCTCTGACGAGTGCTACAGCGAAATCTATTTCCGCGATGAACCGCCGCTGGGCGGACTGGAAGCCGCCACAAAGCTCGGACGCACGGATTTCAAGCGGCTCCTCATGTTCACCAGCCTATCCAAGCGAAGCAACGTGCCAGGCTTGCGAAGTGGGTTCGTGGCGGGCGATGCTGAGTTGGTCAAGCCCTTTTTGCTCTACCGGACCTACCATGGCGGCGCCATGAGCCCAGTAGTTCAGGCGGCCAGCGTGGCGGCATGGGCGGACGAGGAACACGTCATCGACAATCGCCGGCAATATCGGGAGAAGTTCGCCCAGGTCACGCCCATGCTGGCCAAGCACCTGGACGTAAAATTGCCAGACGCCGGTTTCTATCTCTGGGCAGGCGTCCCCGAGAAATTTGCCGCCCCGGACAAAGGCCTTACGGCAGATGAAGGCTTCGCCAAGGCGCTTCTGGCTCAATACAATGTCACTGTGTTGCCCGGTAGCTACCTGGCAAGACGCGTGGACGGCACCAACCCTGGTGAAGGCCGGGTTCGGATGGCCTTGGTGGCAGAGCCCGCCGAGTGCCTGGAAGCCGCCGGCCGGATCGTTGAATTTCTCAACACCTCAGCCTGATCGGACAGCCCCCACATCCCCTAGAACTCAAGCCATCCAGCGAATTCAGACACCCGACATACACATGACCCAACAACTCCAAACCCTGATCGACAACGCCTGGGACAATCGTGCCGAACTCTCCCCCGCCTCGGCGCCCAAGGAAGTTCAAGACGCGGTCGAGCACGTGATAGCTGAACTCGACGCCGGCAGTTTGCGTGTCGCTACGCGCGAAGGCGTTGGTCAGTGGACCGTGCACCAGTGGGTCAAGAAGGCTGTTTTGTTGTCTTTTCGCCTCAAAGACAATGAGTTGATGCGCAGCGGCAATCTGGCCTTCTTCGACAAGGTACAGACCAAGTTTTCCGACATGTCTGAAGCCGACCTCAAAGCATCTGGTGTGCGCGTGGTTCCGCCTGCAGTGGCGCGCCGCGGCAGCTTTGTTGCCAAAGGTGCCGTACTCATGCCCAGCTACGTGAACATTGGTGCCTACGTGGACGAAGGCACCATGGTGGATACTTGGGCCACCGTTGGGTCGTGCGCCCAGGTGGGCAAGAACGTCCACCTTTCCGGTGGCGTCGGCCTTGGCGGCGTTCTGGAGCCGCTACAGGCCAACCCGACAATCATCGAGGACAACTGCTTCATCGGCGCTCGATCCGAAATCGTCGAAGGCGTCATTGTCGAAGAGAACTCCGTGGTTTCAATGGGCGTGTACATCGGCCAGAGCACCCCTATCTATGACCGAACCACTGGTGAAATCACCTATGGCCGTGTTCCTGCCGGCTCGGTTGTGATCAGCGGGAGTCTGCCAAAGGACGACGGCAAGTACAGCCTCTACGCCGCCATCATCGTCAAGCGCGTCGACGCACAAACCCGTGCCAAGACGAGCCTGAACGAGCTGTTGCGCCCCTGACCCCGGGCTTGAACATTTGAACCCGCACTGACCCCGAACCTACGCCCCGACACAACAGGAGGACGGCATGAGCAGCAATGGAACGATGGAGCGCATTTTGCGCCTGATGGCAGAGAAAAAGGCGTCCGACGTCTATCTATCGGCCCATGCGCCGGCCATGATCAAGATCAATGGTCAGACCGTCCCCATCAACAGCCAGATCCTACCGCCCGAGGCACCGCGCAATCTCATCAATGAAGTGATGCCGGCCTCGCGCATGGAAGAGCTCAATGAGACGGGAGAGCTCAACACAGCTGTCCCGCTAGAAGGGGTGGGCAACTTCCGCGTCAGTGCCTTTCGCCAAAGGGGACTGTTCTCTGTCGTGGTGCGCTACGTCCCCAATGAGATCCCCGCCCTTGACTCCTTGAACGTCGCACCCGTGCTGGCCGATCTGGTCATGGAAAAGCGCGGGCTGTTCCTGATGGTCGGCTCGACCGGCGCTGGCAAGTCGACCACATTGGCAGCCATGCTGGACCATCGCAATGAACGCCAAAGCGGCCACATACTGACCATCGAAGACCCCATCGAGTACAACTTCCGCAACAAGAAGGCTGTGGTCAACCAACGTGAGATCGGCACCGATACCGTGTCCCTGCAGGTCGGCCTGAAGAACGCACTTCGTCAGGCGCCAGACGTGATCCTCATTGGAGAGATTCGCGATCGAGAAACCATGTCGGCCGCCATCGCGTATGCCCAGTCAGGCCACCTTTGCCTGGCCACACTGCACGCGAACAACAGCTATCAGGCCCTCAACCGTATCCTGAGTTTCTACCCTGTGGAAGTGCGGCCCACCATGCTGGGAGATCTGGCTGCGGCTTTGCGCGCCATCTGCTCGCAACGCCTGCTGCGCACCCATACCGGTGGTCGCGTGCCCGCCATGGAAGTCATGCTCAACACGGCACTGGTGTCTGACCTTATCCAGAAGGCCGACTTCTCCGGCGTGCGTGAAGCCATGGAGAAGTCACTGGCCGAGGGTTCGCAGACATTCGAGCAAGATCTGGCACGTCTGGTCAGCGATGGACTGGTGTCCAGAGACGAGGCCATGACGCACGCAGACTCCCCCAACAACCTGTTGTGGCGCCTGCAAAACGACTTTCAGGCTGGCCGCTCATCGGCGCACGCACCGCTGGTGGAGGAAGATCACAGCGATCAAGCCACATTCACCGAGTTCACCCTGGACGTCAAACACGAATGACCGCTACGCTGCGGCTGACCGAGCACCTCATCTCCCTGCCCTCTGTCACACCCGACGACGCTGGCTGCTTGCCTGTGATCGCTGAACGCTTGCGCCCGCTTGGGTTCGATTGCGATATATCTCAGAGCGGCCCCGACGATTTTCGCGTCACCAACCTCTGGGCGCGTCGGGGCAAAGGCCATCGTCCGACCCTGGTCTTTGCTGGCCACACCGATGTCGTCCCGACGGGGCCTATGAGCGCGTGGACCAGCGACCCCTTTGTCCCCACTCACCGGGACGGCAAGCTTTTTGGCCGCGGCGCAAGCGACATGAAGACATCGCTGGCAGCCATGGTGGTAGCGTGCGAAGAGTTCTTTGCCGAGCAACCGAACGCGCCCATCGACGTGGCGTTTCTTCTCACCAGCGACGAAGAAGGACCGGCGAACGACGGCACTGTCGTGGTCTGCGATGCGCTGCAAGCCAGAGGCGAGCGCCTGGATTGGTGCATCGTGGGTGAGCCGACGTCAGTGGAACGAACCGGAGACATGATCAAGAACGGCCGTCGTGGCTCCATGGGCTGCAAACTCACCGTCAAAGGCGTTCAAGGCCACATTGCCTATCCCCACTTGGCCAGGAACCCTGTCCATATGGCCGCACCCGCGTTGGCGGAGCTAGCCGCCACGGAGTGGGACAAGGGCAACGAGTTCTTTCCGCCCACCACCTGGCAAGTCAGCAACATCCATGGCGGCACTGGCGCAACGAACGTCATTCCCGGAACGCTGGAGGTCGTGTTCAACTTCCGCTTCTGCACGGAATCCACGCCCGAAGGGCTGCAAACCAGGGTGGCCGAAATCCTTTCCCGCCACGGCCTCAGTCAGGGAACCGACTACGACACCGAATGGACCATCAGCGGCCTCCCTTTCCTGACTGGCCGCGGCACCTTGGTCAACGCTGTGAGCCGGGCGATCGAGCAAACGACGGGCCTCAAGGCTGAGCTTTCGACCTCAGGTGGCACCAGCGATGGTCGATTCATTGCCCGAATTTGCCCTGAGGTGGTGGAGTTCGGGCCGCCCAATGCGACCATTCACAAGATTGATGAGCACGTAGATCTGAGCGATATCGAGCCACTGAAAAACGCCTACCGTCAAGTCATGGTCAACCTGTCTGCTGCCGTCGAAAGTGGCGCTGCTGCCAATCAACCATGACACTCAACGAACTTCACCAAGCCGCCTCAGCCCGGCTGGCGACGGCCGGCTTGTGGTTTGGCCACGGGACAAGCAACGCCCATGACGAAGCAGCGTGGCTGGTCCTCTGGAAGCTGGCGCTGCCATTGGACACGAACCTTGATGCTGAAGGTGACCAACTTGTTACGCAAGCGCAATCGGCTGCGGTCATGGAAGTGATTGAGCAACGAATCGCCACACGCAAGCCTGCTGCCTATCTCACACAGGAAGCCTGGTTGCAAGGCGTGTCGTTCTACATTGACGAACGTGCCATCGTCCCTCGAAGTCTCATCGCTGAATTGCTCGCCGACGGCAGCATCGACCCCTGGCTCTCTGACCAAACCCATTCGGTACTTGACCTGTGCACAGGCAACGGCAGCCTTGCCGTGCTCGCGGCCTTGGCCTGGCCAGACGTAGCCGTCACTGCAGCCGATATTTCCAATGACGCCCTGGCGGTCGCTTGCATCAACGTCGACCGACACGCCCTGCGAGAACGCATCGCGCTGATCCAGTCCGACGGACTGGCCCAATGCCCCGGACCTTATGATCTGGTCCTGTGCAACCCCCCGTACGTCAACGCGAAAAGCATGGCCGTCCTACCCGCGGAATACCAAGCCGAGCCCGAGCTCGCGCTGGCCGGAGGCGAAGATGGCATGGATTTCATCCGCCGGTTGCTCAGTGACCTGCCTTCTCGGCTGTCCGAGAACGCGGTGATGGTGCTGGAGATCGGCAACGAACAACACAACTTCGATGCAGCGTTTCCCGGCCTGGAAGTGTTCTGGTTGAACACCTCTGCAGGTGACGACCAGGTGCTGCTGCTCACGGCGGACGCATTACGCCGCTGGACCTCTGCTTCATCATGATTCAACTAAGAGACATCGTGCTGCGCCGCGGCACCAAGGTGTTGCTCGACCATGCCAGCTGCACCATCAATCCCGGTGAAAACGTAGGCCTGGTCGGCCGCAATGGTGCCGGCAAGTCCAGCCTCTTCCGCCTGCTTGACGGCACGCTCCACGAAGACAGCGGAGATTTTTCCGTCCCGCAGCACTGGCGTGTAGCCCAGGTCGCGCAGAACATGCCGGAAACGGACGAAAGTGCCACGCGCTTTGTTCTGGACGGCGATACGCGGCTGACCGAGGCTGAAGCCGAGGTGGCAGCAGCAGAGGAAAGTGGCGATGGTGAGCGCATGGCCACGGCCTACATGCACGCCCAGGACGCCGGAGTGCATGACGCGCCCGCCCGCGCTCAGGCGCTGATTCTCGGCCTGGGCTTCAAGGTCCATGAGCTGGACCGCCCCGTCAACAGCTTCTCGGGAGGCTGGCGCATGCGACTTCAGCTCGCCCGCGCACTGATGTGCCCGAGCGACTTGCTGTTGCTCGATGAGCCTACCAACCACCTGGATCTGGATGCATTGGTCTGGCTCGAAGCCTGGCTCAAACGCTACGAAGGCACCTTGCTCGTCATCAGTCACGACCGCGAGTTTCTGGACGCCATCACGCAGGTCACGGTCCACATCGAGCGCGCCAACCTGCATCGCTATGGCGGCAACTACAGTCGTTTCGAGGAAATGCGCGCCGAGCAACTGAGTCAGCAGCAGGCCGCCTTCGATCGACAACAGGAAAAGATGGCTCACCTGCAGCGATTCATCGATCGCTTCAAGGCCAAGGCCACCAAGGCCAAACAGGCGCAAAGCAGAGTCAAGGCTCTGGAGCGAATGGAGAAGATCGCCCCAGTGCTCGCTGACGCCGAATTCCAGTTCGAGTTCGCCGAACCACAGAACCTGCCCAACCCCATGTTGGCCATCACAGGTGGCGAGTTCGGCTATCCTGGCGCAGACGGTGGTGCACCCACTGTCATCGTGCGCCACGTGACGCGTTCGGTCATGGCTGGGCAACGCATCGGCATTCTGGGCGCCAATGGTCAAGGCAAGTCCACGCTGGTGAAGACCATTGCCGGAGATCTTCAGGCGGTGGCGGGAGAGATCACCCCGGGCAAGGGCCTTCGCATCGGCTACTTTGCTCAGCAAGAGCTTGACGTTCTGCACGCCGACGACACACCACTGACACATATGATTCGCCTGGCGCGTGAAAGCGAAAAGGCTGGGACACTGGTGGGCCAACCCACACGTGAACTCGACTTGCGCACATTCCTTGGTAGTTTCCAGTTCACTGGCGACCAGGTCAACCAGGCAGTCGGTAGCATGAGTGGCGGCGAGAAGGCCCGCCTGGTGCTCTGCATGCTGGTATGGCAGCGTCCCAACCTCTTGCTGCTGGACGAACCGACCAACCACCTGGACCTGGCAACGCGCGAAGCGCTGGCCGTCGCACTCAACGAGTTCGAAGGGACAGTGATGCTGGTGAGTCACGACCGTGCATTGTTGCGCTCGGTTTGCGACGAGTTCTGGCTGGTGTCTCGTGGTGGCGTGGCGCCCTTTGATGGTGATTTGGATGACTACCAGCGCTACCTGCTGGAGGTGGCCAAGCAAGCGCGCGAAGCGGCCAGCAAGAGCGCTCAATCCAAAACGCCTGCGTCAACTTCGAAGCCCGTCCCCACAACTGACGCTGATGCTCTGCCCTCACCTACAGCCGGCTCTGCCGCCCCAGAGCCGGTGCAGCGCAAGTCGGCACAGCAGAAAAAGGATGAAGCCCAGCGGCGCCAACAACTGTCGGCCAAACTCAAGCCCATGAAGCAGGCACTCGCCCAATGCGAAAAGCAAATGGAAACGTTGGGCGCGGAAAAGACGGCGCTGGAGGCCAAGCTCTGTGAGCCTGCCTCGCCCGTCGAAATTGCCGACATGGGAAAACGCCTCAAGCAGTTGCAAGATGAACTCGATGCCAATGAGGCGACATGGCTTGAATTGACCGACTCAATCGAAGCAGCTCAAAACGAGGCGTGACAATACGAGGACAGAGGCATCCAGCAACGCAACGGCTTCGCTGCGATACGTCAGAGCTACAAGCAAAGCGCGGTGACTCGACAGCCACGATATCGCCGTGCTTTTGCTTCTTGCGGTTCTGCCAGCCAATGTGTCGCACCACTTGACCAATCACGGCAGAACACAAAACAAAAAAGCCCTGACCTTTCGACCAGAGCTTTCTTAGGCTTTCGCCATGTTCATTTGGTAGGACGTGTAGGGTTCGAACCTACGACCAACGGATTAAAAGTCCGCTGCTCTACCAACTGAGCTAACGTCCCACTCACATCAACGAATCGCTTTAGTAATTCATTGCTGCGAAGCCTCAGATTATAGCGTCTTTTTTAGCTTTTTGGAAACGCAGCGAATATTTTTTCGACGGTGACGCTATTTGCTCCATGAGCCATCCGGCGGCACAAAGACCGAAGCTCGCTGTCACTGCGACGGAAGAGCCGTAGCCGTGGCAATTCAGTGAACCATCGCCCACCGATACCTCACCCATACTGCAAGAAGCGTCCGGTGGTGCAACAGCCTCCCGGCTGAACACACAAGGCACGCCCATCCGGCCTTGCCGGCTCAGCCCATGGTGACGACGCAACTGGTAGCGCAAGGAAGCCAGCAATGGATCGTGCGTGACCTCTCCAAGATCGAGCATCTCGACACGGTGTGCCAGGCGTTTGCCGCCAGCAGCTCCCACGCTCACAAACCGCACCCCATTTTTCACGGCCCATACAGCCATCGTCGCTTTCGCTCGCACCTGGTCACAAGCATCGATCAATCCATCGGGCATTGCTCCAGCCTCGTTCAACAGAGCCTCCCAGTTGTCTGGCTCGACGAACGCATCGATACACACGACGTCGCACCCTGGGTGAAAGGACGCGATACGTTCTCTCAAAGCGATCGCTTTGGCCTTCCCCAGATTCTCGTCCGTCGCCTGAATCTGCCGGTTGATATTCGACTCGGCCACGTGGTCCATATCCACCAGAGTAAGCCGACGCACGCCGGAACGGGCCATGGCCTCCACGCACCAGGAGCCCACGCCGCCAAGACCCACCACCATGACATGTGCATCAAACAGTCGCTGTGCACCCTCCACACCATAGAGCCGCCTGAGTCCACCAAACCTGCGTTCGTGGTCAGGCTCCATATCCAACGCTACGGATTCACTCACGTTCAAGCAACCACATCTGGAATCTGAAGCCGCCGAGCGCGCCTATGACGATGCCTGTCACTGCCAGGACGCTGGTCAGGCTCATTGTCGACAACCCCGACAAGCCTTGTCCAACGGTACACCCCAACGCTGTCACGCCGCCAATCCCCATGCAGATCGCTCCACCCAGGTGCAGCGCTGTATCTTGTGTGTCGCGGAAACCTTCCCAGCGGAAGCTGCGGTCGAGGCGCGACTGGATGAAAGAACCGACCACCACACCTGCCACGGTCACCACGCTGATGGTCAACAGTTTGTTGGCATCGCTGAAATAGATCAACCAATCAATGGCATAGGCCATCGGCGCGGTAAAGGTCAGAGACTCGATTCGCCCAGTGTTTGTCGCCAGGTACACCGCATCGAGGGTATCGGGATGTTCAGGGACAAACCCCATTGCACCACTGACCCACCACATCAGAGCTATGACCAGACCCAGCCCCAGCCCCGCCACCCAGTTGTTTGAGCCGGACCTGAAATCCTGGTCCTTCATGACCCAGACCAGCATGGCAGCGGACAAGAGTACTCCGCTGGTGATGGATGCGACACGCGACTCCACACCGGCCAAGCCACCCAGCCACGCACCGATGTGACTGCCACCATCCATGTCGAAGGCGACCGTATCGAGCGTGGACACACGCAAAACCGCCGTGACACCACGCAAGGTTGCGAACGCTGCGATGGCCATGACGAAGAACACGACCACAGATTTCAGGTTGCCCGCTCCAATTCGCACCAGAGTCTTGCTGCCGCAGCCCGAAGCCAGAACCATACCAAAGCCGAACAACAGCCCTCCCGTCAGCGCGGAAAGCCAGATGATATGACCGGACGCATAAATGGTCTGGGATGGGTCGATCACGCCGAGATATCCCATCAAATGAAACCCGAGCATGGCGACTGCCACAGCCATCACCCACTGTCGCAGTCGCGTCCAGGAGCCCATGTTCACCACATCGCTGATTGCGCCCATGGTGCAGAAATGCGTCCGCTGGACAATCAGTCCGAACAGCCCCCCGACCCCAAAGGCCGCCCACAGCACCCATTGGCGCAATTGTTCAAATTCAGCGAGTTCCATGCGGGCAAATTGTAGGAGAGCTGTTACCAAAGCCGGTACAAGTCAGGAAAATGATGGAGACCAATACTCAACATCACCGCTAAAAATCATCGATCGCACCGCATCCCTCGGGCATGAAAAAAGCCGTATCGCCTGCGGCCATACGGCTTGATCTGCTAGAGTGAGCGCCCAGTGGCTGGACCACCGACTTTACCTGATCGTCTTCAGACGGTCCGCCGCCGCTGCTGCAGCCTCTGAATCCGGATAGCGCTTGATCAGATCCTGCAATGTTTGTCTCGCAGTGCTTTTCTCCTTCAGCTCCAGCAAGCTGTTGGCGGACGCCAACATTGCCTCCGGGGCTCTTGGGTGATCCGGATAGGTATTGATCAAGCGACGATGCGTACCCACTGCCTCACGGTAAGCGCGGTTAGCGTACTGTGCATTTCCCAGCCAGTAAAGCACTGAAGGGGTGTACCCGCTGTTGGGATACACACGCAAGAAACTGGAAAATGCCATCTCAGCGCGGTCAAACTCCGACTTGCGAATCAGGTCAAGGCCCGTGGAGTAGTCGCGCTGCTCATCTGGCGTGGCTTCGAACTCACGACCGTCGAGCACGACGGCCCCACCTTTCCCCTCAGCGCCAACAGGTGCGGGCTGTTGCTGCACGAGAGCCTGCTCCTGGGCCTGCTTGAGCTCGTTGAGCTGACGCTGCAGTTCCTCGTTTTGCCCACGCAGCTGCGCCAGTTCACCACGCAACTGCTCCATCTGGCTCGACAGATCCAGCATGGAGCGTCGCATATTGGCATTGTCTTGCGTGGCCTGGAGAAACTGCTCCTTCGTCGCCGCATAGTCCTGCCGCAGTTCGATGATGGCCTTGCGCGCTTCGTCGTCTCCAAACAGGGCATGGGCCTGCAAAGGCCACAGACTGGCCAGAGCAATCGTGGAAGTGGCCAGCCACATGCTGGCCTTGCTGGACGATGTCTTGCGCATGGATACCAATCGAATCAACGGTAGTTCAGTTCAACGCGGCGGTTCTTGGCGAAGGAATCTTCGTCGTATCCCACCACGGCGGGCTTCTCTTCACCGAAGCTCACGGCTTCCATCTGCTCGTCGGCAACACCCATCAGGGACAATGCGCGACGCACGGCCTCGGCACGCTTCTGACCCAGAGCCAGGTTGTACTCGCGGCTGCCGCGCTCGTCCGTGTTGCCCTCAAGAGCCACCGAGCGACCAGCGTTGCCACGCAGGTACGCAGCATTGGCCTCCAGAATGCTGCTGGCTTCCGGGCGCACTTCGAAGCTGTCGTAGTCGAAGTAGATCACGCGCTGCATCTCGCTGGGCTGTCCCAGGGAGCCGCCGTCAACGCTGCCTCCATTGGCGCCGCCCACACCGCTTCCGCCGTTGAGGCCACCGTTGGCGCCCGCAGCATTGCGGTCTTCCACCGCAGCTTGTTCGTCAAGTTTGACGTTGGAGCCACAAGCGGCCAGCGTCAAAGTCATCAGCAGCCCGGCCGTGCGCAGCTTCCAGTTGGCTGCGTTACGTGAGGAGGTTTGCTTCTGTGTCATGGGTTTTCCCTTTCCTGTGATTGAGGGTTGCTGGTTGAATTCAAAGTGAGAAGAAAAGCGTCAAGAATGCGAGGGTCAGGCATCACACCCTGGAACTGAACGGCCCCCAGGCTGGCTCGAAGATGTCGCCTCCCGCGCGGGCGAGTTGTGTCCGAACGCGGCCATCCAGGGTGGTGGTCATCAACGCTTCCCTGCCTTGTACGCGGGTGGCGTACATGATCAGACGGCCATTGGGTGCGAAGCTGGGGCTTTCATCGTCTGAGGTGTTGGTCAGTGCCGTGACGGTGCCACTGCTCAGATCCATGAGGTGCAGCCGATCACCTCCGCTCACCCTGGAAATGAAGGCCATGTACTTGCCATCCGGGCTGATCGAAGGCGATACGTTGTAGTTGCCGCCAAAGGTGATGCGCTGCGCGCCCCCGCCGTTGGCTCCCATGCGATAAATCTGTGCCGAGCCGCCGCGATTGCTTACAAAGTAGATGTTATTGCCGTCACCACTGAACGCAGGTTCGGTGTCAATATCGCTGCTTTGACTCAAACGACGAGGCGAACCGCCTCCCGCTGGGATGCCATAGAGTTGGGAGTTGCCCGAAAGGGACAGCGTGGCCACTACCCTGCTGCCGTCGGGCGACCAGGCCGGTGCACTGTTGGAGCCGCGGAAACTGGCCAGCAGACGGCGAGTCTGAGAGTCAATGTTCTGCGTGCGAATCACCGGCTTGCGGGACTCGAAGGACACATAGGCCAGGTTGCGGCCGTCAGGCGCCCACGCTGGCGAGATGATCGACTGGTTGCTGTTGAAGATGGAGACCGAGTTTTCGCCGTCTGCATCGGCAATACGCAACTGGTAGTTGCGCCCGCTCTTGGCGACGTACGCAATGCGCGTAGAGAAGACGCCTTCAACGCCGGTCAAAGCCTTGTAGACGATGTCGGCAACCTGGTGAGCGCCATTGCGCAACGCGCCACGACCGCTGGTGATGATCAGGCGGCCGCCAAGGTCCGCGCCTCGCACAACGTCCCAGACACGGACTTTG
>JBNKNN010000234.1:0-13336 GCA_050293865.1 Hydrogenophaga sp.
TCAGATTGAGCACCTGCATCAGTTGTTACAGGGTTTCGCTCCGTTGCTTCGCAAGAACACTACGCGGTCCATTTTCGCCAGCGCCGTCGTGCGCGCCGCGCTGATGACGCGCGAGCCGCGCTACAAGCATCACAAGGTGACCCTGTCGGTTCCAATCCTGCAGAAGGAGCAACCGGACTTCAAGATTCGCGGCGCGTCGAACCTGATTTCTGGCGCGCTCGGCAACCTCCTGGACAACGCCCAGTTCTGGGCACGGTTCAGGAAAGAGCGCGACGAGCGCAGTGCGCCCGCTTCAGTTCTTGTAGCGACGGACTGGGACGAGAAATCAAACTCGGGCTTTATTGCCGTCATCGACAACGGGCCTGGCTTCTCCATCCCGCTGGACCGGGCGGCCGAAGCATTCCACACGACAAGGCCCGGCGGCATGGGGCTCGGGCTTTATTTCGCTAAGCACGTGATGGATCAATGCGGGGGCGAACTGACGATTCATTCAGCGGACGAACTCCGCGACGAGATTGATATTCCGAAGGCGTTCGACGGCGCCGCCGTCGTCCTGCGGTTTGGGGAGAGCAAATAGTGTTCGGTCCAATAAGGGCAGTCGCGGTTGACGATGAGCCTGGCCATCTTTTATCGATCACAACCGGCCTTTCGACCATCGGCATACCCTGCATGGGGTATTGGTTCGACCGCGACGCCAGCGAGCTGCGGCCTTCGCCGCCGGAAGGTGGACTGCCGTTCCTTCGCCTTCTGTTCACGGACCTGAATCTTGCCGAGCTGGGTGGGGTTCCGGACACTTCCGTCCTCTGGGCCGCTGTTGTCAGCGTCCTCAAGCAGATCGTTTCGAAAGACAGTGGCCCTTACCTTCTTGTGTTCTGGACCCGCGTCGGCGCGAAGGCGGCCGACGTCAAGGAAATGCTGTATGCACGCGCGGAACAACTTGAAGGTGTTCCTTGCCCGATTGATGTCCTTGAGATGCCAAAGGCTCAGTTCCTTGTCGAGCCCCCGAAAGGCAAGGACTTTGACGAAGGCCTGCGCGAGTTCTACGCAGCGCTGCATGCGAACATCGAGAAGCTGAAGGCTGCGGTCGGCGCGGCTGTTGCGACGAATGCGACTCTGAACGCCGTATCGGCATGGGAGACACGCGCTGCTGACGCAGCGGCTCTGTCAGTGAACGAAGTTCACAGATGCGCGCGTTCCGATGAGCCGGACCAGTCGAAGGTTACTGAGTCCTTTACAAAGGTCGCAGCCAAGATTGCGGTAGCTGCGGCAGGCGGCACTGCTGCGCAGGCTGATCCGGCGCGTGCTCTTGACGCCGGGATGCAGGACATTCTGATCGATCAGTTCGGCGTTTCTGTTGAGGTGCCGGAGTACAAGCAGGCCGTCAACGTCGCCCTTGGGCCCACGATCGCCGGTAAGATCGTGTTCATCGACAGTGTCGCTATGCATGGCGAGCTGAACACCTTCTTCCACGTTGACCGGGAGGTGTCCAGCGCAAAGTCGTGGGACAGGGGGGTCGTCATCCCCGCTCGCCCGCCTCTTGATGGCAATGCGCTCGGCTTCAATCCAGTCGAACTTCTCGCATCCGAGTTTCTGTTTCCGGTCGATCAGGTGCCGAAAGCGAAGCGGGCAGATGCACCGGGGCACATGCAGCAGCTGCAGCAGGACCCGGGGATCGTGCTGATCGAGATGGGCGCTGACTGCGACCATGCGCAGGACCAGGATCGAACGCGCAGATTCCTTGTCGCACTGGAGCTTCCGCAGGACTTGCTATATCTCGCAAGCCCCAGTAGAGACGGGAAGCTCAGGAATGGCGCGCTGGAGCTTCTTGGGCCTTGGAAACTCAACGGGACTGTGAAGTACCTCGTCGTCTCCTGCCGCCGCTATTGGACTTGGCAGGCGAGTACACCACCACCTGGTGCCCCGATGTACCGGCTCCGGGCCGCCCTAGTAGACAAGTTGCTGCATCGCTACTCCGCATGGAGCAGTCGGCTTGGTATCGTCGAATTCAGATGAACTGTTTGTCCATAAATGCGTCGAGAAAGAGCGATGCTATAGCGGGGTGGGCGTTTGTTACAGTTTATCTGTGTTTTGCTGACCTCGATTGAGACGGCATTGCTCGGATGTGGCGGTTTCTTTGAGCAGTCGCTTAGTCGGTAGTGGGGGCATCGCCCCATTTTCCGGATGCCAGGCCCAATTTCGCAACTGATGCGAGCGGTTGTCAGCCTCATTCTGTCCCATCGTTTCGATTTTCATCTCTGCCTTGAACGCTATGCGTAACGAACAGGTGTCAGCACCTACGTCGCTGAGGATTGCGTTGGGTACCGGGTTCGTTTGAGGTAGGTTGTATCGCAGGCACTTTTTGAACGTGCGCCCTTGGTTCACGAGGCGGTCCACGAGCTGTTCGTCAAATGCATACTCAACGGGCAACCATTGCTGGGTAACAGGCACTAGGGAGAGTTCCGTGACGACGGGAACCCCTGTCTCAGCGACGCTGAAGGTGGCGATGATCACCATGTGCATGTGATCGCAGGCTCCCCAAAGCGCCAGCTTCGTCTCAAGATGCCTGCCAAACCGGTGGTAGAGCTGGTGATCGATTGCGGAAGCCTGGTCGGAAACATGTTTCACCACGGCTTTGAGGCCATAGTGAACCGCCCCGGATTTGAACTGACCCCCAGAACTTGGACAGTTGAGACCCCGCTGATCATGCGGTATTTCTCAGCCGGTATTCCACCGGGCTGCGCCCTTGCAGCCCGGAGCAAAATGGCATGATTGAGCGTGTGATCCGAACGCTTAAAGACCAGTGCGTGCACCGTCACCGATTCGAGACATTGCAGCACGCCAGGCGTGTGATTGCAGCCTGGA
The DNA here is from genome assembly GCA_050293865.1 of Hydrogenophaga sp. Classification (GTDB taxonomy): domain Bacteria; phylum Pseudomonadota; class Gammaproteobacteria; order Burkholderiales; family Burkholderiaceae_C; genus Hydrogenophaga. Next base: position 2,863 of record JBNKNN010000234.1, read on the forward strand.
TCGGCTTCTACAACCACCGGCGCCCACACCAAGCGCTGGGCATGAAGACTCTCGCTGGGGCCTATGCTTTGGCTGCCTGACCTGCGCAGAAGCCGCTGGGTCAATACACTTCCGCCTTACACCTCGTCACAGGTCTTCATAGCTGGGCTGAGTCGATGCCTCACTACCGCTTGCCGAAGTTAGTGGTGACTTTCGGTACCGCTCATATTCAAGTTTTCTTTAATGCGCACTTCGCAAATTAAAGCCGGCTTGAATATGCCTTGCGGCAGCACTCCCTCCTTCAAACCGCCCCCCGCTGCACAAACCCCTCCAGCACCTCCGCTGAGCCCAGCACTTCCGTCACTTCCACCTGGCTCACCCGCGCCAAATCGCCGGGCGAAGCACCACACCCCCTCCCTCAATACCGCGCCCTGAAATGCCATTCTCCCGGCGCCGTGTCGTTGCGGATGGCCTGGCGGGTGGTGTCGTCGATGCGCGGGTCGTCGATGTCGTACAGGCCGCACAGGCGCAGTGCGCGGCGGGTGTCGATGCGGGGGCCGAGGTATTCGTACACGACGCGGGCACAGCTGGGCATGCGTTCGCCGCTGCCTGAGACGCCCAGGCGCAGGCCGGTCAGGCGCGAGACGCGGTTCTTGAACGATGGGAAGAGGATCGTCTGCGTGATCTCCAGACCGGTGAGGGTTTCGTAGTCGCTGAGAAAGATGCGGTCGGTCAGCAGGTGGGCAATGCCGTGGTAGATGCCGTGGTAGGCCTTGTCCTGCGGGTCTTCATTGAGGCGCTCGGTGCGCTGGTAGACCACGCGGTCGTCCTGGCGCTGCAAGGTGACGAGGGTGCGCAGGATCTTGCCCGGGCAGGCCATGGAGAGGTAGGTCTCGAAGTAGCTGCCAAGAAAGCGCTCCAGGCCTTGGCTGCCGATGGCTTGCAGGCGGGCCAGCGCGGCCGCTTCGGCCGGTGGGGCCGCGGTGGCGTCTGGCGTGCGGGGGCGCACCGACACCAGGCGTTCGAACTGGGCGCTGGGCAGCAGGATCTCGTGGACCTCGACCCCGAAGAATTCGCACATGCGGCGCAGCGTGCCGTCACCAGGGCGGTAGCGGCCGCTGAGGTAGCGGTTGAACTGGGGCCGGTTGATGCCCAGGCGCCGGCAGACCTCGGCGATGGACTTGTAGTAGCTGCACAGCAGGCGCAGGTTGCGGGCGAAGTCTTCGTGCATGGAAGAGGCAAGAAAGGCCGGGGGACCCGACCGAGGTAGGGGCCATTGCAGAGGCGTGGAAGGGCGAGCCGCGTGAATGAACGGGCGTGGATGGCGCATTTTGGCGCTGTTGCTGCGCCGATTCGCTCCAATATATACCAAAGCAGCAAATTCCGGCACGGGGGGTGGCTTGCTCCAATCGATGGGTCTGATGGCCGCTGGCGCTGCCGGCTTCAAGGCGGTGGCCGACACCCAAAAGGTGCCTGGTTCCAAGCACCGGCTGCCTTCAGACCCCAAGAGGACCGTTCCCCTTCTCCTTGCGGGCGGCAGGTTTGAGGTTTGGACGCGGCGCGTTTCAGGCGCATTGGCCGAACCTGACCTGTCCACCCGCATGTGGCGAAGTGAACCACACAACGACAGGAGACATGCACGTGAACACGAGGCTTACCCACGGCCAGTGCCGGCACCCCGGCGGCCACCCATTGAAGCAACTGACCTGCTTCCCCACTGCAACAGAAGCGGCCTGCGCTGTGGCCGGTGCAAGCGGAGGTCATCACCATGCTTGACTGGCTCAATGACTTGCTCTGGAGCAAGGTGCTGATCGTGACGCTGATCGGGCTGGGCCTTTGGTTCACGGTCGGTTCGCGCTTTGTGCAGTTCCGCTACTTTGGCCGGATGTTCCGCATCCTAGGCGCGAACCAGGCTTTTGCCAAGGACCGCCATGGCCACCTGTCTTCGTTCCAGGCGCTGATGCTGTCGGTGGCCGGGCGCGTGGGTGGCGGCAACATTGCGGGTGTGGCGGTGGCCATCACCCTGGGTGGCCCGGGTGCCGTGTTCTGGATGTGGGTGGTGGGCCTGATCGGCATGGCCACCAGCTACTTCGAATGCACGCTGGCGCAGGCCTACAAGCAGGCCGAGGTCGATGGCACTTACCGTGGTGGCCCGGCGTACTACATCTCACGCGGCATGGGCCCGCAATGGAAGTGGCTGGCGGCGGTGTACTCGGTGTTGCTGCTGCTGACCTTTGGCTTCGGCTTCAATGCGCTGCAGTCGTATTCGGTGGCCACGTCGGTGAATGATGCGTTTGGCGTGCCAGTGCTGGCCTCGGCCATGGTGCTGGCCGTGGTGGTGGCGGCCATTGTGTTTGGCGGTGTGCGGCGCATTGCCGGCGTGGCCGATTTTCTGGTGCCGATCATGGCGGTGGGCTACCTGGCGATTGCCTTGTATGTGATCGCGACGAACCTCTCGGCGGTGCCGGAGGTGCTGACGCTGATCGTCAAGAGCGCGTTCGGGCTGGAGCCCGCCATTGGTGGCGGCATTGGCGGCGCGATCTTGCTGGGCGTGAAGCGCGGCCTGTTCTCCAACGAGGCGGGTCTGGGCAGCGCACCGAACGTGGCGGCGGTGGCCTACGTACCGCACCCTGCCAGCCAGGGCATTGTGCAGGCCTTCTCGGTGTTCATCGACACGCTGATCCTGTGCACCTGCACGGCCTTCATGGTGCTGCTGGGCGATGTGTACCAGCCAGGCGTGGCCAGCGAACTGGGCGGTGTGGCGCTGACGCAGGCGTCGCTGGCCGGCATCGTGGGTGAGTGGGGCCGGGTGTTCGTGAGCGTGGCGTTGATGCTGTTTGGCTTCACCACCATGGTCTACAACTACTATCTGGGCGAGAACAGCCTGAGCTTTTTCACCGGAGAGAACCGCGCCGTGCTGGTGCTGTACCGGGTGCTGGTGATCGCGTTGTGCGGCTGGGGAGCCACCACCGACCTGGGCACAGCCTTCGCGTTCGCCGATGTGACCATGGGCTTGCTGGCCCTGGTAAACCTGTTTGCCCTGGCCATGCTGTTCAAGACCGGCCGGCGTCTGATGGACGACTATGACCAGCAGTTGGCCAACGGCGCCAGCGAGCCTCGCTTCAATGCAGCGCGCTTCTCCGATCTGGGCTTCGACCCTGCGGCCTGGGAACTGGAGCCCGAATCGGAGCCGGACACCATCGACGCCAAGGCCGAGGGGATGCGCCAGACCTGATCGGCGGGGAGGGGAGGTGGGAACCCTGCATCAGCTCCTCCGTCACCTCCATCACCTCCCCCGTCGCTTCCCCCTATTACCTACCACCCATCACCCATGACCCTTCATCCACCTTCTGCCTCCATAAACCCTTCGCTGGAGTTCGCTCATGAGCACCCGCATCGAACATGACCTGCTGGGCGATCTGCCCGTCCCCGCCGAAGCCTGGTATGGCATTCAGACCCAACGGGCTCTCGACAACTTCCACATCACCGGCGTGCCCATCAGCCACTACCCGCACTTCGTGAACGCGCTGGTGATGGTCAAGGCTGCAGCAGCCAAGGCCAACGGCGAGCTGGGCCTGTTGCCGCCCCACAAGGTCGAGGCCATCGTGGCCGCTTGCGAAGACATCATGAATGGCCACCTGCACGATGCCTTCGTGGTCGATCTCATTCAAGGCGGCGCCGGCACCTCCACCAACATGAACACCAACGAGGTGGTGGCCAATCTGGCGCTGGAGAAGCTGGGCCACCCCAAAGGGGCCTACCAGCATCTGCACCCCAACGATGATGTGAACCGCTCGCAATCAACCAACGATGCGTACCCCACCGCCGTCTGCGTGGGCCTGCAATTCGCCGCAGAGCCGCTGATGGGAGCCATCGCCCGATTGAAGGCGGCGCTGGAAGAAAAGGGCCGCGAGTTCGCCGATGTGCTCAAGATGGGCCGCACCCAGCTGCAGGACGCTGTGCCGATGACCTTGGGTCAGGAGTTCGACGCCTTTGCGGTAAACCTGGGCGAGGACATCGATCGCATACGGGAAGTGTGCCTGCTGCTGTGCGAGGTGAACCTCGGCGGCACGGCCATTGGCACCGGCATCAACACGCACCCTGCCTATGCGGCGCTGGCGGTGCGCCACCTGGCGGCCATCTCGGGCAAGCCGATCGTGCCGGCGGCCAACCTGGTGGAGGCCACCTCCGACATGGGCGCCTTCGTCTTGTTCTCGGGCATCCTCAAGCGGCTGGCGGTCAAGCTGTCAAAGGTGGCCAATGACTTGCGGCTGCTCTCCAGCGGCCCGCGCACCGGACTGGGCGAGATCTTTTTGCCGCCAATGCAGCCGGGCTCGTCGATCATGCCGGGCAAGGTCAACCCGGTGATTCCGGAAGCTGTGAACCAGGTGGCCTATCAGGTGATCGGCAATGACCTGGCGGTCACGATGGCAGCCGAAGCCGGCCAGTTGCAGCTCAACGCGATGGAGCCGCTGATCGTCTACAACCTGCTGAACTCGACCCAGATGCTGGCATCGGCGTGCGAGTTGCTGGAGAAGCGATGCATCCGGGGCATCCGGGCCAATCGCGAGCAATGCCAGCGTCACGTGGACCAGAGCATTGGCGTGATCACTGCGCTGGTGCCCCACATTGGCTATGGCAACGCCACGCGGATCGCGTCGGAGGCGCTGACGTCGAACCGGACGGTACGCGAGTTGGTTCTGGCCGAGGGCCTGCTGGACAAGGCCCGTCTGGAACAGCTGCTCAGCCCCGCATCCATGGTGGCACCGGGGGCGGCCGCATGACAGCCGCTCGGCCGCGCGCCAGGGTTCTGGTCGTGTACGCCGGCGGCACCATTGGCATGGTCCCTTCCGCCGAGGGCCTGCAGCCGATGGAAGGCTTCGCAGAGCACTTGCAAGAGAGCTTGTCGCGCCATGTCGCCGGGCATCTGCCAGCCTTTGATCTGATCAGCCTGCCGCACACCATCGACAGCGCCCAATTGCGCCCCGCCCACTGGCACCAGATTGCCGATCCCTTGATCCGACACTGGGACGACTACGACGGCTTTGTCGTTCTGCACGGCACCGATACGCTGGCGTGGACCGCGTCGGCACTGTCGTTCATGCTGGGAAGCATCGACAAGCCGGTTGTGCTGACGGGCGCGCAGATTCCCTGGATGCTGCCGCGCAGCGATGCGCTGGGCAACGTCGAAAACGCATTGACGGTGGCATCAGACGGCGTGCTGAACGAAGTGGTGGTGTGCTTTGGCCGGCATGTCCTGCGCGGCAACCGCAGCCGCAAGCAGGCGAGCACCGCCTTCGATGCGTTTGGATCGCCGGGTATGGCGCCCTTGGCCAGCATCGGCATCGGGTTGCAGTACGCGTGTGCACCTCAGGGCCTTCTCCCAGATCGTGGCCTCGATCGCGCCACGCATTTCCCGCTGCCGTCTGCTCGGTCACGACCAAGGCAATGCCCTGCGTTCGACAACGACGCAGTGGCCTTGTGCATGGTGCACCCCGGCCTCTCGGGAGCCAGCGTTGAGGCGCTGCTGTCCCAGGCCGGGTTGCGGGGACTGGTCTTGCTGAGCTATGGAACGGGCAACCTGCCCAGCGACGACCTCTTGCTGCGGCGCGCCTTGTCCGAGGCCGGCGAGAGGGGCGTGGTGATGGTCAATGTGTCGCAGTGTTGGCAGAGCGAAGTGGCGCAAGACACCTATGCCAGCGGCGCTGCCCTGAACCGGATGGGCGTGGTGGGCGGTCTGGACATGACCCCCGAAGCCGCCTTTGCCAAGCTGCATGTGCTGCTGGCCACCGAGGACAACCCGGCCCGAATGCGCGCCCGAATGATGGAACCCTGGTGCGGTGAACTGACCCCGCCCGGGCATTGAGGCCTTGATTCACACTGTTCCCCGCTGCACAAACCCCTGCAGCACCTCCGCCGCACCCAGCACGTCCGTCACCTCCACCCCACTCACCCGCGCCAGCTCGGGGCCGCGATGCGCCCAGGTGACGAGGGCTTGGACGGCATGGGGCGGGCCTTGCACCAGGGCTTCGACGCTTCCGTCGGCGCGGTTGCGCACCCAGCCTTTGAGGCCCAGGGCCGTGGCCTGCTCGACGGTGCTGCCGCGGTACCAGACGCCTTGCACTTTGCCGGAGATGCGCAGGTGACGGGTGATGATGTTGCTGTCGCTTGCGCGATCGCTGCTGTTGGGCGGGCTTGGGCTGGGGTCGGCGCTCATGTGGTGGCAGTAGTGGCAGTGGTGGCGATCGTGACAGGAGACGGTGACGGGCGACAGATGAGGGGTGATGGGTGTATCGGGTGGAGGCGATGACGCAAGCTGGCGGGACCAAGGCCTCGGTCTGCCTGAGGACCCTGCAACGGCCGCGTTGAAAAGTATTTCCCCTTTTTACTGCGATATGACATAGACTCTGCGTATTGGTTCGGTACGGCGCGAATGCGCTGGCTGGATCAAGCCGGTGGTGGCATGCATGGCTGCTCTCTCGGCGCTTCCTCGTTGCTGCACCGATCGTCAAGACGATTGGCTGGCCGAAGGAGGTGCTGTTGCGAGGTCTGCGTTGACCCCGGTGAACTCGAACGCTGGCAAGCGAGGGACCGCAAACCTTTTCTGTTGATGCCAGTGCGTTGGCCTGCCGAGCTGCAGGTACGGCGGCTTTCTTCCCTGACTGCTCAAAGATTGTTCCAACACACAGTTGTTGTCCTTGACTGTGGCGCGTCGCGCTGCGGAACATGTGACGTATTTCTTGTGTGTGCCCCTCTTCCTGGCTTGCTTCCGATAGGCTCCATCCCGTTCAGCACCCTTCAGCTCAAAGCTGACCTGGCTGTGATGAATGTGGTTTGGATGGCTGACGGCTTGTATGGTGCTGGTTCGCCAGTGCGTTGTTCCTGTTTTGGGAATGCGTGGAGGCCGAGGGTCTACCGATGGTCTTTTCTTTTGCCTTTGCGGTATTTCTCTTTCTCTTATCTCTCTGAAAGGCTCACTCATGAGCTCGAAACTTTATGTGGGCAACCTGCCCTACACCGTTGACGAAGACACCCTGCGCAGCAATTTCGCTGAGTTCGGCACCGTGGCATCTGCCAAGGTCATGACAGACCGCGACACTGGCCGCTCCAAGGGCTTTGGCTTCGTGGAAATGGGCAGCGCGGCAGAAGCCGAGGCTGCCATCAGCGGTTTGAATGGTGTGTCCGTCGGTGGCCGCTCGATCGTGGTGAATATCTCTCGCCCGAAAGAGTCCAACGGTGGCGGCGGCTACGGCCGCGAGCGTCGTTCGCACGCTTACTGAGCGCACAACCGCGCCACAACCCCGGGCTGTCTCGATTGACTGACCTGGGTGTGGGCGAACCATGCGGCGCTGCCTCGGGCAGCCGTCGCTGAGCAGTCGCCCCAAAGAAAAAGCCGGTCCTTCCCATGGCGGAAGGGCCGGCTTTTTGGCTTTTTCCTTGATGATCACCGGGCTCGCCAGACGCGGACCAGGCCATAGACCAAGGCTTAACCGTTCGCAACCCGAAAGCCCAACTATCCGTTCATAATGATCGAATGCTGAGTATTTGACCAGCTGTCCGGCCTAGGACGCCTTCACCTTCAACCGTGGCTTTCCGCTTTCTGATCAATGCCCCAACCGACCCGCATGCTGGCGCTGTTCGATTTCGACTGGGATGCGCTGGGCCACTCACGGGCTGCGCGAGGTGTGCCTGCCTTGGGCGTCTCGGGAATCGATGAAGCGGGCTTCGACTTGTTTGCGTTTCCCAGCAATGCGCGGCTGGCCTGGTTTGACATTGAACGTTTCGTCAGCCGCCTGGCGGATCAGGCGCAGCGCAAAGGCTGGGGAGGGGTGACGAGCAACCATGAGCAATTCGGGGCCCTGGCAGCCGCTTTGCTGGCCGAGCGAATGGGCTGGCCAGGCACACCGGTGAAGGCGATTCTGGCTTGTCAGCACAAGTGGTATGCACGACAGGTGCTCCAACAGGTGGCGCCGGAGGCAAACCTGAGGTTCGAGCTGCTTGACGCAGCCTATGGTGACCCGGCCCCAAAGGGCTTGCGCTACCCTGCGTTTGTGAAGCCGGTGAAGGCGGCGTTTTCAGTGCTGGCCAAGGCAGTGAACAACCGCGAAGAGTTGCAAGCGCACACCCGCTTTGGCGCCTGGGAGCTGTGGGTGATCAAGCGGCTGGTGGAGCCGTTTGAGCGACTGGCCCAGGAACGCCTGGAGCGCCTGGACGGCGAAGCCGTTCCGTGCGCGCACCGCATGCTGCTCGAAGAGGTGGTGCCGGCCGAGACGCCACAGTACAACCTGGATGGCTATGTGTTCAACGGCCAGGCGCATGCGCTGGGCGTGGTGGATGCGGTGATGTACCCCGGAACCCAGGCTTTCATGCGCTGGGATGTGCCGGGCAGTGCCTCGCCTCGGCTGCAGGCAAGGGCGCTGGACGTGGCACAACGCTTTTTGCAAGCCGTGGGTTTCACGCACGGCATGTTCAACATGGAGTTCTTTCACGACCCGGTGACCGACCGGCTCAGTGTGATCGAGTTCAATCCGCGGCTGGCGTCGCAGTTCTCTGATCTGTACCTGCGCACCACGGGGGTGGATCTGCATGCAGTCTCTCTCGCACTGGCGCTGGGAATGGACCCGGCCACGCTGCCCCGGGCGGAACCCGTCGCGGGCGCAGCGGCCAGCCTGGTGTACCGGGCATTCACCGAGGACGAGATTCGCCCGCAACCGACGAAATCCCAGATCAGTGCGTTGACCGACGCATTTGCGGACGCCTTGCTGTTTCCGTTCCCCAAAGCGGGTGGCTCGGTGGCGAGGGATTTCAAATGGCTGGGCAGCTACCGCTATGGCATTGTTCACTTGCAAGGGCGCGACAAGGCAGACCTGAAGGCGCGCAGCAAAAAGGCGAGCGCGCTGCTGGGCTGGCCCTCACCGTGGCGGGAACCTGCGGCCCATGCCCGCACTCCAACAGTGTCCGGCGCTGCTGCGCCAGAGCCGCCCACGCAAACTCCATCCACCATCCCGGTTTCCGGCCAGACGCCCACGCGCTTGCCTGACCCAGCCGAGGCCTTGACTGACCATCGAGGCCATGCATCCCCAAGCTCCACGAGGACGACACGATATGAACAGCCCTACTGATGCCACAGCCCGCCCATCATCTACGCTCTCCCGCTGGCTGAAGAACTTCGCGTTTCTGGCGCTGCTGATAGGCATTGCCGGATTGTCGGCGTGTGGCGCCATGACTGCACAAAACCCCTCAGGGGCCTATTCCCCGGTGAACGCGGTGAAGATGAACGACGACGATCGTGTGATGCTCAAGGGCGCGGACGTGGTGGCCTATTTCACCGAAGGGCAGTACCAGCAGGGCTCGCCCGATTTCAAGAGCGTGTACGAGGATGTGACCTTTTACTTCGCATCGGCCGAGCACAAGCAGGCCTTCGATGCTTCACCTGCGCAATATCTGCCCCAGTACGGCGGCTACTGCACCAATGGCATCACCTACGGCATTCCATGGGGCGGTGACGCCGACACCTGGAAGGTGGTGGACGGCAAGCTTTACATCTTTGGCGGTCAGGCGAGCAAAGACGCCTTCGAACTGGACGAAGCCACCAATGGCGCACTGGCACAGAAGTACTGGGCCGAGGAAGTGAAGAACAGCAACAGCTTCTGGCAGCGCGGCAAGCGGCTGGTGTTCCGTGTGCCGCACTACAAAAGCGGCGAAGAACTGGCTGCCGACATTGCGGCCGCCAAGGCCAAGGCTGGTCAGAACTGAAACCCTGAGCAGGCGATCGGTTGAACCGGTGAAGATTTGAAAAGAATCTCATGCGCCCAAGGCTGACCCGGCGGCGGCTGGTCATGGGCGGCGGACTGGGCGCGGGCCTGGGCGCGGCTGGACTGTTCACCGCGTCCAGCTTTCAAAGCGGGCGCAATCACGAAGGCCCAGACGCACCGCAGCACGTGCCCTGGAGCCTGGGCGCGGGTGTGGCCTGGGTGTTCAGCTCGGGCGGGCCGCGCGGCTATGTGCACGTGGGCGTGATCAAGGCGCTGGACGAGCTGGGCCTGACCCCTGGCTTGATTGTGGGCGCGTCAGCGGGCGCGCTGGTGGGCACCATGCGGGCCGCTGGCTACCGGGGCACCCAACTGCAAGACCTGGCGCTGGAGGCCGCCCCCTGGAAGGTAACGCGCCTGAACCCCTTCGGCCCGCCCTGGCTGGCGGGGGATGCGCTGGCCGACTTCGTGCGGCACTGCGTGGACGGGCGCCCATTGGAGAAGCTGCCCACACCCGTGGCCTGCGTCGCCTGGAACCGCAGCGCACAACGCCTGGTTACGTTCAATGCGGGAGACGCCGGCCTGGCTGTGCAGGCGTCGAGCGCCATAGAGGGCGACTTTGCACCGGTGATCATTCGCGGCGAGGCCTACGTGGATGCCGACCTGCACCAGCCCATGCCGGTGCGCACCGCGCGTTCGCTGGGGGCGCAGCGGGTGTTGGCGGTGGATGCATCGGCCTATGA
>JBNKNN010000235.1:0-7449 GCA_050293865.1 Hydrogenophaga sp.
AAAGTCGTTGTTTATGAAGTGGATGTGATGTTCGGGGATTGCGATCCGGCGGGCATTGTTTTCTTTCCCAATTTCAGTAAATGGATGGACGCGTCTTCGCTGAACTTCTTTGTCCAGTGTGGCGTTCCGCCATGGCGAGAGCTGGTCAAGACCACCGGCATCATCGGCACACCGCTGCTGGAGATCCACACCAAGTTCGTCAAACCCGCCACCTACGGCGAACGCCTGCAGATCCATACCAGCGTCATCGAATGGCGTGAAAAGGTCCTGATCCACAAGCACGTGGTCATGCGTGATGACGTGGTGCTTTGCGAAGGCACCGAAACCCGGGCCTTCTGCATGCGCGACCCCGCCAACCCGGATCGCATCAAAGCCATTCCCATTCCTGCCGACATACGCGCTCTTTGCATGTAGCCAGGTGGGTCTGGTCACCGAGTCAGTCAAAAAAATGGATGGAGACAAAATGAAAACGACCCTCATTGCCCTGACCCTGGGCACAAGCACTATCGCCTTGTTGAACGGCTGCGCGAACGGCCCGAGCAGCCACTCCCCTGCCCCGCGAAAAGCCCAAGGCAACACTTTGCAAAGCTGTGCGAGCCTGACTTCCGACTTTCACGCCCCCCAGACCGAGATCGAATCCGCCGCACCGGTAAAAGCCGGAGAAATGACGCTGGCCAAACAGCCTGTGGCTGCGCACTGCCTGGTCAAAGGACACATGCACAGTCGCCAGGGCAGCGACGGACAGCCCTACGCCATTGGCTTCGAAATGCGGCTTCCCGACGCCTGGAATGGCCGCTTCTACTACCAGGCGAACGGCGGCCTGGACGGAAGCGTCAAACCGGCAGAGGGTGCGCTGGGTGGCGGCCCTCTCACGGGCGCGCTGATGCAAGGTTTTGCCGTCATCAGCTCGGACGCCGGACACAACAACAAGCAAACCGCGACCTTCGGTGCCGAGCCCCAGGCGCGTCTGGATTATGGCTACCAGGCAGTGGCCAAGCTCACGCCAATGGCCAAGGCTCTCATCGCGCAAGCCTACGGCAAAGCCCCGGACCGCTCCTACATCGGCGGTTGCTCCAACGGAGGGCGTCATGCCATGGTTGCCGCATCGCGCCTGACTGACGCCTACGACGGCTACCTCGTAGGCGCACCGGGCTACCAGTTGCCCCTGGCGGCATTGGCACAGATCCGCAGCACCCAACTTTGGGCCCCCTTGGCCACACCCGGCGCCACCGTGCCGCACCCCATGGTGCAACAAATCAAGGTCGCTGACCTGGGTACCGCCTTCAATGCCTCCGAGCGCAAGACGCTCTCTCAGGCCTTGCTCGCCAAATGCGATGCCTTGGACGGCGCCGAGGACGGCCTGATCCAGGATGTGCAGGCCTGCCAGTCCCGCTTCAAGCTCGAGACCGATGTGGCCACCTGCACCAGTGGGCGCGACGGAACTTGCCTCACGGCTGACCAGAAGTCGGTTTTGAGCCAGGTCTTTGGCGGCGTCAAGACGCCCAAGGGTCAACGAATCTACTCGGCCTTTCCAATGGACGCAGGCGTGGCCGCAGACAACTGGGCCATGTGGAAATTTGTTTTCTCCATGGCCCTGGACCCCCTGTCAACAGGTGTGGTGTTCAGCTCGCCACCGGGCAAGGTGGACCCCCTTAAGGATGACACCGACGCCCGCTTGGCGCTATTTGGCGCAACCACTGGCCCATACAGCGAATCCGCCCTTGCCTTCATGACGCCTCCTGGCCATGAGCGCCCCATTTACATGCGCCAACTGGCTCAGCGCGGCGGCAAGATGATCGCGTATCACGGCGTCAGCGACGCTATCTTCTCGGCCGAAGACACCCGCGCCTGGGTCGAACGCGTGCGGCAGACGCCGGGCGCGGAGGACGCCGTCCGCTACTTCCCGATCCCCGGGATGAACCACTGCCGAGGCGGCCTGGCCACTGACCAGTTCGACCTGCTCACCCCGCTGGTGAAGTGGGTGGAAGAAGGCGTGGCGCCTCAAGCCGTGACCGCCAGCGCCCGAGGGGCCGGCAATCCCGGGGGCGAAAACAAGGAATTGCCACCAAGCTGGTCGCCCAACCGGACCCGCCCCCTGTGCGCCTACCCCACCGTGGCCACCTACAACGGCCAGGGTGACCTGGAGCGCGCGAGCAGTTTTCATTGTCAATAGTCAACACCCTTTGAGAGAACCATGAACCATTTCCTGCCTCCTACTGAAGACATGCACTTCATCCTGCATGAGGTGCTCAACGCAACACAGCAGCTGCAACTCTTGCCGGCCCACGCTGAAGTCGATGCCGACCTGATGCGACAGGTCATGGAGGAGGCCGGAAAGTTCGTAGGCGAGGTGATCGCACCCCTCAACCGTGACGGAGACGAGATCGGGGCCCAGTTCAAGGCGGGGATGGTCACCACGCCTCCCGGCTTTCGGCAGGCCTACCAGGCATTCTGGCAAGCGGGCTGGCCCGCGCTGTCAGCAGCGACAGAGGATGGAGGCCAGGGCCTGCCAGTGGTTCTGGAGGCCATGCTCTATGAAAGCCTGAGCGCAGCCAACCATGGCTGGACCATGGCCCCAGGCCTGCTGCACGGCGCCTACGAATGCATCAAGCACCACGCCAGCGAAGAGCTCAAGCTGGGCTACCTGGAGAAGGTGGCCACGGGCGAATGGCTCGCCACCATGTGCCTGACCGAGCCACACGCAGGCTCCGACCTTGGACTGGCACGAACAAAAGCGACGCCGATGGCTGACGGCCGCTACGCGCTCAGTGGCACCAAAATTTTCATCTCCGGCGGTGAACACGATCTGACCGACAACATTGTTCATCTGGTGCTGGCACGCCTGCCTGATGCGCCGCCGGGGCCCAAGGGTTTGTCGCTGTTTCTGGTGCCCAAGTTCTACGAAGACGGGACCCGCAGCGCTGTCGTCTGCGAGCGCATCGAGGAAAAGATGGGCTTGCACGGCAGTCCTACCTGCGTGATGCGCTTCGACGACGCGCCTGCCTGGATCGTCGGCGAGCCTGGCAAAGGCCTGAACGCCATGTTCGTGATGATGAACGCCGCGCGCCTGCATGTGGGCTTGCAAGGCGTTGGTTTGCTGGATGCGGCCTGGCAAAAGGCCGATGCTTACGCGCGTGAACGTCGCCAGATGCGGGCCCCTGGCAGCAGCAGCAAAGCCGGAGAAGCCGACCTGATTGAGCAACACCCCGCCATGCGCCGCATTCTTGGTGCACAGCGCGCCTGGGTCGATGCCGGCCGTGTGGTGGCCTACCGCACGGCTATCGAGCTGGACATCATCAAACATCACGCCGACGCCGATCGTCGCGCCGTGGCCAATCGCTGGTGTGCCCTCGCCACTCCTGTGCTCAAGTCCGCCTGGACGGATCAGGCCTTCCACGGCGCCAGCGCTTGCCTGCAAGTCTTCGGCGGCCACGGCTACGTCAGGGAATGGGGCATTGAACAAGTGGTACGCGACTCTCGCGTAGCCATGATCTACGAAGGCACGAACGAGATCCAGGCCATTGACCTCTTGCTGCGCAAAACACTGTCTGACGACGCTGCTGCCATGCAAGGCTTGCTCGATGAGCTTGAAGCCGACCTTGGCAGCAGCGAATTCGATGCAGAGATCCGAAGCGGGATGGAGCGCCTTGGTTTGCTCATGAGAGAGAGCATGGTGCCGGCTGTGCGAGCCGCTGGCGCAGACCCAACACTTGCCAACTGGCTGGCAGACGACTTCCTTCGTGCTGTGGCCATGCTGCTCATGGGCTGGGCCTGGTCGCGCATTCGAGCGACCCCCGGGGCCAATCAGCCGCGCTGGGCGCAACCTGGCGAAGCGTTTCTACGCTGGGTTTGGCCCGAGTTCGACATGCGCATGAGCATGATGGAGCGCACGCTCGGCTAAGCAGCACACATGCCAATGAGCTTTCAGCACGGTTATCCTTACGCCCATGAGTGAACCATCCGCCGCAAAGAACATGCGCCGTGGGCGCGCGCCCCGAAAGACCGCGAACGCTGCGGCGTCGTCGCAGGCGACAGACGTCATAGACACCAGCTATCTGGAGTCGCTACTGGGCTACAACGCGCGGCGCGCGGCACTGTCCGTGATCTCTGTGTTTCTCCAGCGCATGGCGCCTTTTGGTTTGCGTCCGGTGGATTTTTCCGTGCTGACACTCATCGCACACAATCCAGGGATCACCTCCAGGCAAATCTGCTCTGCGCTGGATATCCTGCCCCCCAACCTGGTCGGGCTCATCAAGTCCATGGACCAGCGCGGTCTCATCATTCGCAAACCCCACCCCACCGACCGGCGCGCCCAGGGACTGCACCTCTCGCCATCGGGCAAGAAGATGCAAAAAGCTGCCCAGAGCACGGCAACGGCACTTGAGCAAGACGTGGCTGGCAACCTCAGTGCGCAGGAGCTCGATACCCTCAAACATCTGCTGCGTCGCGTCTACGACCGGCATTCCGGCAGCATGGCCTCTCTCGATTGAGTCAGCCGAACGCTGCAGCGCAACAAAGACATCATTGAGGGTCAGCAAGCAATGAACAGGCGAGAAATAGGCAGTTCGCTGCCTAAGGGTATGCCCTCAAATTGCGCACATAAGTACTCAAAAGCGTTAACTATTCATCATTTCCTGAGACGTGAATCCTTGGCTTGGGCTTATATTGGGCTTTGGCTACCTGCCCAAATCCCTAACAGAGTCGGGAGCCGAAGGAGACGAGTCGATGAGTACCCGAGATAACCTGGCCACACTGCGCCTGTTCAGCCTGCTTGAGGCACGTTACGCCATGCGCGTACTGTGGGCACTCAGCGACGGACATCCCCAGACCTTCCGCCTGCTTCAGGACAGCGTCGGTGGCGTAACGCCGAACACCTTGAATACCCGCATCAAGGAGTTGCGCGCAGCCAAGCTGGTGGACCATGGTGGCGACGGCTACTGCCTGACGCCCATGGGCGCAGAGCTGGCACGCTTGCTGTGCGAGCTGCAACCCTTTGGCAATAAATGGCACCACGCGACCCAGCCCAAAGCCGTCGTACATGACTCGGTTTCTGACGCCACTTCGGGAACCGGTGGAGAAGAGAGCATGGCTGAAGTGGCGTTCTCAACGGTCCGTCCCTGACAGCCAACAGACCAATTGATCTGCCCTACTCGGCAGCGCATCTCGGCGGCTGCCGCTCAAGAAGCAGCGACAACCTTGTGACGTTGCTCGCCTAGCAGCGAGCTGCCAAGGCGGACCTCATCTCCGAGTTGCAGGAACACCGGAGGTTTGCATCCCATCCCCACTCCAGGCGGCGTCCCGGTCGGGATCACGTCGCCCGGCTGCAAAGCCATGAAATGGCTCAGATAGCTGACGATCTTGGCCACCCCGAAGATCATGGTGCGGGTGCTGCCGGTCTGGCGTCTCACACCATTGACGTCCAACCACAAGTCCACCCCCTGTACATCTGGAATCTCATCTGGCGTCACCAACCAAGGCCCCAGCGGACAATGCGTGGGATAGCTCTTGCCTTTGACCCATTGGCCTTCATGGTCCATCTGGAACGAACGCTCAGAGCCATCATTGACCAGGCAGTAACCGGCCACGTATCGCAGCGCGTCTGCTTCGCTGACTCGCCAGGCAGCGGCACCCATCACCACGCCCAATTCGACCTCCCAATCCATTCGGGTAGAGTCAGGAGGGAGCCACATATCATCGTTCGGCCCACAAATGGCGCTGGTGTGCTTGTTGAAAACCACGGGTTGAGATGGCACCTTCAACCCAGCCTCCGCCGCATGATCGGCGTAGTTGAGTCCAATACACAGCACGTTGCCGACGCCACCGACGCACGCACCGAGACGGGCTGAGCTGTCAAGAAAAGGCAGCGAGGTCGGGTCCACGGCGCGAATGCGCTCAAGCCCGGTTGCAGACAAGGCGGCAGGGTTGATGTCCGGCACCACGCTCGAGAGATCTCTGAGGCCACCCTCAGCATCCACCAGACCCGCTTTTTCTTGGCCAGCGGGGCCATGACGAAACAGTTTCATTGTTTATGCGTATGCCTTAAGGGCAATTAAACGAAATAGAGCGACTTTTAGAGGATGTTAAAAAAATTCCTCCCAAACAGGGCACAAACACACTGCTTGGCACCACTTGCGTCCCCTCTCCGGAGCAGTCAAGACCCATTTTGCGACGAATCCGATCGTCGCGCAGAAAGAAAAAGTTCCCCTGACCCACTTGAAAATCCTGAGAGTGCCCCCACTTCCGACTCGCTGCGATGGTCTGACATGGCCAATCGCAAAGCCTGCAGCGAAAGTCGGCCAGCACTGGCCAAACGTTTTTACAACTAACACTGTCACCGCGCATGACGCATCCAAACACCACACCCTCTTCGACTGAACACATGGAAGCATCTGCTGACGCGGCGCCCGTCTCCCCTGAGGAAACCGAAGCCGCCGCGGCCGCCAATGAGGCCGATGCCCTCGCGGCACTGACCAACGAAGTGGCCGACCTCAAAGCAAAGAACACCGATCTGGCTGATCAGTTTCTGCGTGCAAAAGCGGAGGCAGAAAACGCCCGTCGCCGCGCCGACGAGGAAGTCAGCAAGGCCCGCAAGTTCGGCGTGGAAAGCTTTGCCGAAAGTCTGCTGGCCGTGGCAGATAGCCTGGAAGCTGCGCTGGGTGTCCAGGAAGCCACGGCAGAGCAGTTGCGCGAAGGCACCGAAGCCACGCTCAAGCAACTGATGAGTGCACTGGAAAAACACAAGGTCGCCCAGATCTCGCCACCGGCTGGCACCAAATTCGATCCACATCACCACCAAGCCATCAGCATGGTACCTGCCGACCAGGAGCCCAATACCGTGGTCATGGTGCTGCAAAAAGGCTATCAGATCGCCGACCGAGTGCTTCGCCCGGCGCTGGTCACGGTTGCAGCCCCCCAATAAGCCGCATGTGCGGCGGTAGCTCTGGGAGAAATCCACGCAGAAATCACAGTCTGCGCACTTGAAATCCCCAGAGTTATCCACACCTCTTCAACAGTTAAACATTTCCGTTTCAGGAGCAACACATCATGGGAAAAATCATCGGCATTGACCTGGGTACCACCAACTCGTGCGTATCGGTCATGGAAGGCAACAACACCAAAGTGATCGAGAACAGCGAAGGTGCGCGCACCACGCCGTCGATCATTGCTTACCAGGAAGATGGCGAGATTCTCGTGGGCGCACCGGCCAAGCGCCAGGCCGTGACCAACCCTCGCAACACGCTCTACGCTGTCAAACGTCTGATCGGCCGCAAGTTCGAAGAGAAAGAGGTCCAGAAGGACATCGACCTCATGCCTTTCGAGATCGTCAAGGCAGACAACGGTGACGCCTGGGTGGAAGTGCGCGGCAAGAAGTACGCGCCTCCACAGGTGAGCGCCGAGGTGCTGCGCAAGATGAAGAAGACCGCTGAAGACTACCTTGGCGAAGAAGTG
>JBNKNN010000236.1:0-7506 GCA_050293865.1 Hydrogenophaga sp.
ATGCCCGAGACCCTATCGGCGCCCACCAGCGAGAGTGCCGGCATGACCGGCCGGATACGCAATGCCGGGCCCATGCGCAAGGCCCGTCGCCGCGTCAACGCCTGGTTTCTGTCGCGAGTCCCGCCGAAAGACAACGTCGAGCTGACCCAGCGCAACGTCTACATTCTGCCCACACGTGCCGGCGCCATGCTCGTCCTGACCTTGGCCATCCTGCTGGTGGGAAGCATCAACTATCAACTGAATCTTGGCTACCTGCTGACGTTTCTGATCGCTGGCAGCACAGCGGCAGGCATGCATTGGGCTCACGGCAACCTGCGCGGACTCAATTTGCACATGCTCCCGCCGACACCTGTTCATGCCGATCAACCAGCGACGCTGCGCGTCAAGCTTGAAAACAGCGCCAAGAAGGATCGATACGCCATCGCCGTCAGCCTGGCCGAAGCCTCAAGCGAGACGGATGCGGCGACCACGACGACCGACGTGATCGCAGGTGGAAATGCGGCGGTCGACCTGAACTGGGCGACGCCTGGGCGAGGCTTGCACGCCCTTCCGCCCTTGCGCACCCAGAGCCTGTTTCCAATGGGCACCTTCCGCGTCTGGACCATATGGCGCCCAGCGGCCAAGGTCCTTGTCTACCCTGCTCCAGAGCACAATCCACCCGGCTTGCCGATCGGTCGTTCGGATGCTCAGGCAGACGGCACCAGCCGCGCCCACAGCAGTGGAGAATTCGATGGAGTGCGCCCGTATCGCCGCGGCGACGCCCAGAAAACGGTGGTGTGGCGCAAGTCAGCCAACGCCATCTCTGCCGGCCGGAGCGAACTGGTCAGCAGGGACCAGGCAGGCGCTCAGCACCAACAGCTTTGGCTGGACATGGCGACCTGCGGACTGAGTGACCGAGAGTCGCAATTGAGTCGACTGACCGCCTGGGTGTTGCTGGCAGACCGACTGGAACTGGACTACGGCTTGCGCCTGGGGTCAACGGAAATCCCCCCTGCAACGGGACAGGCGCACAAGGCGACGTGCCTGGAAAGGCTGGCGCTGTGCTGATGACCTCCACTTCCACAGGCCCCTTTGGTCCCATAGGAGCAAAGCTGCAGACGCTGCCGCGAGAGACACGAGACACTCTGTTCTTGCTTGCTGTCGTTGCCTGGATCATCTTGCTCCAGACTCCGAACATACCAGTATGGACGTCAGTGGTCAGCCTTGGCGCCGTGGTTTGGCGCGCACGCACCACCTGGCTGGGACAACCACTGCCCAGATGGCCACTGCGAGTTGCTTGGCTGATAGCGGCTTTGGCGGGCACCGCAATGCACTATCACACCTTGCTGGGCAAAGATCCCGGCGTCGCCATGGTGATCGCATTGCTGGCGCTGAAGAACCTTGAAATGCGGGCCAGGCGAGACGCGTTTGTGCTGTTCTTCCTGGGGTTTTTTGCCCTTCTGACACACCTTTTCTATTCGCAGTCGTTGCTCAGCGCGGCAGGAACAGTGGTCGGCCTGATGGGCTTGCTGACGGGCTTGGTCAATGCTCACATGACGGCGGGCCGACCGCGCCTGAAGACCAGCGCCGGGATCGCATCCAAGCTCGTGTTGCTGGGAACGCCCGTCATGGTCACCTTGTTTGTCCTGTTCCCCCGTGTGGACCCTCTTTGGAGCATGCCGTCGGATGAAAAGCGGGGCAAGACCGGGCTGTCAGATGCGCTGGAAGTAGGAGACATCACCAGTCTTGCCCTATCGGAAGAAATTGCGTTCAGAGTGAGGTTCGATGGAGACCGTCCGCCCGGAAGCGCCATGTATTTCAGGGGGCCCGTCATGTCCGAGTTTGACGGGCGACGATGGGAAATCGAAACCCGCCGCCTCGGCGCTGCGGACAGTCAATCGCCCACGTTTGAAACTGACGGACCCGCCATTGCGTATGAGGTATTGCTGGAGGGCAACGGGTTTCCTTGGGTGCTCACTCTCGACCTCGCCACGCAAGCACCCACTGGCCTCCGTCAGACGCCGAGGCTCCTCCCATCCGCACAATGGTCTCTCAGGCGCCCCATCAACGCAGTGGTGCGTTACCGTGCCCAGAGTCATTTGCAATACCGCCTTGAAGCAGACCTGTCGGATTCAGAGCTCGTGCGCTTCAAACGACTGCCCCCCGGCTCAAATCCGCGAACGGTAGAACTGGCGCGGGAGCTGCGTGCAACTTTTGGCCAAAGCGACACCTCAGACGAGCAGATACTGAGCGCCATCCTGGAGCGGTTGCGGCAAGGGGGCTACAGCTACACGCTGGAGCCCGGCCTCTATGGGCAACACGCGGCCGACCAGTTCTGGTTTGACACCAAAGCTGGCTTTTGTGAACACATTGCCAGCAGCTTCGTTGTTTTGGCTCGCGCCTCGGGCATCCCCGCTCGAATCGTCACAGGTTATCTGGGAGGCACTCTCAACGCCGTAGACGGGGAATGGGTCGTGCGCCAGGACAGCGCACACGCCTGGGCAGAGGTGTGGCTCAATGGACGCGGCTGGGTACGCTACGACCCGACGGGCGCGGTTTCGCCGGACCGCCTCGGGCAATCGGGAAGCATTGGCCGGCCGACAACAGGCTTTAGCGGTACCGTTGCCAACATCAACCCGACTCTGGGGGCTTATCTGCGCAACGTCTGGGACGCAGTCGATGGCACCTGGAAGCGGCTCGTGGTGGATTACACCCAGGACGAGCAAATCAATCTTCTCAAGGCATTGGGATTCCAAAGCCCCTCCTGGTTCGACCTGGGGTATCTCCTTGCGGGTCTTGTCGTGGTTGGCGCAAGCCTGGCAGGAGGGTGGACGCTCTGGGAAAAAAGAAACGAGGACCCCTGGCTGCGTTTGCTGCGCATGGCCCAACAACGCATGGCTGCGGCGCATTTGATAGAGGCCTCTGCCACATTGCATACCCCCCGTCAGTTGAGAAAGCGACTGCAAGCAAGCGAACTGGACCCGGGATTCGAGAAGGACATCTCCAACTGGCTGATGAGGATGGAGCACCTGCGTTATGCAAAGGGCAGTCGGGATACTTTGGGTACACTGAAGGCACGACTTTCCCAATTGCGCTGGCCCACCTGATTCCTTCTTGTATTCCATGACAACCCGTTTCACAGCCGCACCTGATGCCTGCCGAAATCCCTTGCAATTAGCCGGTGCAATGGTGGTGGTGCTGACCCTGGTGGTGGCGCCTGGAGCCTGGGCTCAAAGCGCGTCCAAATCGCGTCCAGGCGCCACCAATGACACCACTGTCGACGACACCTACCGGTATGAGGTGAATCCAGCCGCGATGGCCTTTGCGCGCGAAGTGGCTGCCCGGCGTCAGTTGGATGAGGAGTGGGTCATTGCACTGATCGGTCAGGCCAAGAGGCTGGACAGAGCGATCAGGCTTGTCACGCCAGCACCGAGCGGCAAGCCCAAGAACTGGACCGCTTACCGCAACCGGTTCATTGAACCAACACGCATAGAAGCTGGCAAAGCCTTCTGGGTGGAAAACCGCGAAGTACTGCGTCAAGTGGAGCAAAACTACGGCGTACCTGCCAGTTTGATTGTTGGCGTCCTGGGCGTGGAAACGCTGTACGGACGTCACACGGGAGGATTTCGGATCATTGACGCCCTGGTCACCTTGGGTTTCGACTTTCCGGAAGAGCATGCTCGTTACAGCGAACGGCGCGCGTTCTTCCGTGGAGAACTGGAGGAGTTTCTCGTCTTGGCACACCGCTCAGGCCTAGATCCAGCGACGCTGCAGGGCAGCTACGCAGGAGCAATGGGCTGGCCTCAGTTCATGCCTAGCAGTTTCCGCCGCTATGGGGTCGATTTCGACAATGACGGGAAAGTGGACCTGTTCAATTCTCCTGCGGACATCGCGGCTTCTGTGGCCAACTACTTCCGAAATTTCGGCTGGCGCCCGGGCGTTCCGACCCACTACGACGTGCAAGTCAGACCAGGCAAGACTCAACTGACATCTTTGCTTGCACCAGACATCGTGCCGAGTTTTTCGCCCGAGTCCATGGAGAGGCTCGGCGCAAGTCTGAGCCCGGCTGCCAAGGGACATGACGGTCCGCTGGCACTGATCGAACTTGAAAACGGTGAAGATGCCCGCACTTACTATGCTGGCACAGACAACTTTTTCGCCGTCACCCGGTACAACTGGAGCAGCTACTACGCTTTGGCAGTCATCGAACTGGGCAAGGCCATTGAGGCCCAGTTGCCGCCAGCCTGACCGTTGACCCCCAGCCCATGAGACACCGACTCCTCAAATGGCTGCCCGACCGGGACGCAATCAGCAAAAATCGCTGGTTGCGTTGGTTGGGCCCCACACTGCAACATCCTCGCTTGTGGCATATGAGCCGCAAAGGGATTGCGCTCGGCTTGGGGCTGGGCATCTTTTTCGGGTTGCTCATCCCGGTAGCTCAGATACCGCTGTCGGCCGCTTCAGCTGTGGCTCTGCGCGCCAACCTGCCCGTGGCGGTGGCGAGCACACTTGTCACCAATCCTGTGACGTTCGGCCCGGTCTACTATGGAGCCTACCGGCTGGGCAAACGGGTTCTCGGCGAGGAAACGCATCCGGACGAAGTACCGCCCAAATTGAAGATGGCCATGGACGCCAATGACATGAACGGGGCGATTGAAGGGCAGCCTGACCGCAGCTTCACTGAGCGGCTCAGCGCCTCCTGGACTTTCCTGCGCACCGTGGGTAAACCCCTGGTGGTCGGATTGGCCATCACCGCCACGGTGTGTGGGCTCTTGGCCTATGCCTTGACCAGCGCCATCTGGATCGTTGCAGTGCGACTGAAACGCCGCAACCGCCAACGCGACCGGCTCAGAGAGAAATCAGTCTGAGAGCGGCATCAGGCTTGAATCGTTCTCCGGGGTGCAAACGCTGATACGCACCGTCACATCCATGGATTCCTCCCCTCCGCCTTGACGCATGCCTTTGGTCGGGGGGCAAACGGTGTAGTCACTCGCCGTCGCCAATCGGATATGCCGATCGTCCGTTGGGCATTGGTGAGTCACATCCAGGCTCAGCCATTCGCGCCGAGACATGTCGAGGCAAACGTCGGCCCACGCATGGCTGGCCAACTCAGGCTCGTTCTCGTCGTAGAAATATCCACTGACGTAGCGCGCCGGCAAACCCAGGCTTCGGCAGACGGCCACCATCACATGCGCCTGGTCCTGACACACGCCGAGCCCCCAGTCGAAAGCCTCAAGTGCAGTCGTATCGACCTGGGTTTTCCCTTTTTTGTACTTGACCTTGTCCGCCACCGCCGCCGCCAGTGCCACCAAGTGTGTGGCGGTCGGTAACTCTTGAGCCTGCAACGCCTGCACCAGCGCAGGCACTTGCTGCTTTGACCAGGCGGCCATTCTCGGATGGGGCTCTGCATGAGGCGTCGAACGCAAGTAGAAAGCCGGGTGAGGAACCTGGGGAGGGTCCACCAGTTGCGCTACCCCGTGAGTTGCAACCACACCTTTTGCCGTCACCGTGATGTGTCGCAGGTCCTGCTCGATATTGGCAGCCAAGCTGAAGCTGTGCACTTTGTTGCCGACGCCGTCGGGTTGCTCATGCAAGGGAGCTGGCACGCTGATACTCCAGCGCTCAACGGTCTGCGCAGCACTGCTCACCGGCCACATGTGCAGGTTTTGCACCATGTAAGTCAGTGGCTCCGAGTAGGTGTAGTGGGTGGAATGTTCGACTCGTAGTCTCATGGGCGGCTAACAACGGACGGCTTCGAGGTCAACAACGACATCGAAGCCATGGCACGTTGGCGAGGTTCGGCAAAAACCCCGGGCGTTTACGCATTGGCTGGCATGAGGAAATCCTGGCTGATGCGCACGCCAAGCTCGTTGACCCGGTCAAGGAACTGGGTGAGAAAGGCGTGCAAACCCGTGGCCAGAATTTCGTCGATGCGTGCGTATTGCAGGTCTGCTTTGAGCTTGCCTGCCCGGCGCAAGGTTTCATGCGAATGGTCGTTCGCAACGGCCACCAGATTATTCACCACTTCGTTCAGGCAAGCTGCAAGGCTTCGCGGCATGTCAGGGCGAACAATGAGCAGCTCTGCCACGCGTTCTGGAGTGATCACGTCGCGGTAGACCTTGCGGTAGACCTCGAAGCCACTGACGCTACGCAGCACGGCACTCCAATGGTAGAAGTCAAAATCGTGGTCGGTCAGGTGAGCCATACCGAAGTAATCAGCTTGGGCAGCATGGAATTTCACGTCCAGCAAGCGGGCGGTGTTGTCAGCTCTCTCCAGGAACGTGCCCATGCGATAGAAGTGAAATGCTTCGTCCTGCAGCATGGTACCGATGGCCACCCCTCGTGAGAGGTGAGACCGGTGTTTGACCCACTCGAAGAACTGCCCCGGATCTCGCGCGAATTCTCGCTGACGCAGCATCCGGGAGAGTTCCAGCCATGTCTGGTTCTGTGTCTCCCACAGCTCGGTGGTCAGGGCTCCCCTGACAGCACGGGCATTCTCGCGAGCAGCGCCCAGGCATGAAGCAATGCTGGACGGGTTGCTTTCGTCGCATACCATGAAGTCCAACACGTCTTTGGCTTCGATCTTGTCACCGCGGGTCTCAAAGTACAGAGACTTGAGCTCACTGATGGTGAGCAGACCTTCCCAGCCTTGCGACGCCATTTCTTCCGACTGTGGCAGCAGCGCTGTCTGGTAGTTGACGTCCAGCATGCGAGCGGTGTTTTCTGCACGTTCGGTGTAGCGGGACATCCAAAAAAGGTGATCGGCAGTTCTCGACAACATGGGTAGGCTCTTCCTCTTCTTATGTTCTTCAGGCTTGCTGGTCTCAGTTTTCGAGCACCCAGGTGTCTTTGGTGCCGCCGCCTTGCGAGGAATTCACCACCAGACTGCCTTCCTTGAGTGCCACACGCGTGAGACCACCGGGGACCATTTGCACTTCACTGCCCGAAAGAACAAACGGGCGGAGGTCGATATGCCGGGGGGCAACGCCGCTGTTGACGAAGGTTGGGCATGTCGACAGACTCAGCGTGGGCTGGGCAATGTAGCCACCCGGGTTGGCTTGCACGGCCTTGCGGAAATCCTCGATCTGCGCTTTGGTCGAAGCTGGGCCCACCAGCATGCCGTACCCACCGGCGCCATGCACTTCTTTGACGACCAGCTCATCCATGTGGGCCAGCATGTACTTGAGGTCCTCTGGCTCACGGCCCTGGAACGTGGGCACGTTGCTGAGAATAGGCTTCTGACCAAGGTAAAAGTCGATCATCTTCGGCACATAGGCGTAAATCGACTTGTCATCAGCCACTCCCGTGCCCACTGCGTTGCAAATGGCGACATTGCCGCTGCGGTAGACACCCAACAATCCAGCACAGCCAAGCGTGGAGTCCGGCATGAACGCAAGTGGATCGATGAAGTTGTCGTCTACCCTTCGGTAGATCACGTCGACTCGGCGCGGACCCCGGGTGGTTCGCATATAGACAAAATTGTCGCGCACAAACAGGTCCTGCCCCTCCACCAGTTCCACGCCCATT
>JBNKNN010000237.1:0-11357 GCA_050293865.1 Hydrogenophaga sp.
CAAGGGGCTGTTTGAGGCAGCCTCTTTGTCGTTTCGGGGTTAATTGATTACTTATCAGGCGCCCAGCAAAATTCGAAGCATCCGGCGCAGCGGCTCTGCGGCTCCCCACAGCAACTGGTCGCCGATGGTGAACGCGCTCAGGTATTCCGGACCCTGCGCAAGCTTACGGATGCGTCCAACCGGGATTGTCATGGTTCCGGTGACAGCCACAGGCGTCAGGTCTTTCAAAGTGGCCTCCTTGTCATTGGGAACCACTTTGACCCATGGGTTGTCGGCAGCAATCATGGCTTCCACCTCGTCCAGGGGGACATTCTTCTTCAGTTTGAATGTCAGGGCCTGACTGTGGCATCGCATGGCCCCCACGCGAACGCAGTAGCCGTCGACAGGGATGGGATCGGACCCAAAGTCCGATCCCAGGCCGAGGATCTTGTTGGTCTCCGCCATTCCCTTCCATTCCTCTTTGGACATACCGTCACCGAGATCTTTGTCGATCCAGGGAATGAGGGAGCCGCCCAAGGGCACACCGAAGTTGGCTGTTTCGGCCGCGCTAAGCGAGCGTTGCTTGGCAATGACCTGACGGTCGATTTCGAGGATGGCGCTTCTCGGGTCGTCGAGCAGCGGTTTGACTTCTGCATACAGCGTACCGTATTGGGTGAGCAGTTCACGCATGTGCTGGGCGCCGCCCCCTGACGCAGCCTGATAGGTCTGGGTGTTCATCCACTCGACCAGTCCAGCCTTGTAGAGCGCACCAACCCCCATGAGCATGCAGCTGACCGTGCAATTGCCGCCGACCCAGTTCTTGCCGCCTTTGGACATGGCGTCTTTGATGACGGGCATGTTGACCGGGTCGAGCACTATCACGGCGTCTTTCTCCATCCGCAGAGAGGACGCAGCATCGATCCAGTGACCCTGCCAGCCGGCCCCGCGTAACTTTGGAAAGACTTCATTGGTGTAGTCTCCACCTTGGCAAGTGACGATGATGTCGCAGCGCTTGAGGGCGTCAATATCGTAGGCGTCCTGCAGCTTGGTCTCGTTCTTCGCCATGGTGGGGGCGGAGCCGCCGGCATTGGATGTGGAGAAGAACAGGGGCTCAATGAGCTCGAAGTCCTTCTCTTCGTTCATGCGGTCCATCAGGACTGATCCGACCATGCCTCGCCAGCCGATCAGGCCGACCAACTTGCTGCTACTCATTGCAAACGCCCTTTCTGTTGAAATTCAACAAAGTACAAAAACAGGTTCAGACCACTCGGCAAGGGTTGACTGTTTCGCCCGGCTCGTCTGGCCGGGGTTGGGGCGGCGCACGACGAACCAGGCTGGGTCAGCCCTTGGTAATGGTGGTCGTGGTTTTAATGTAGACAGAGGTGTTTGACCGCGAAGCCACGTCTGCCATGGCGGCAGAGGCTTTGTCGTTCAGGAGGGACGCTTGGGCGGCAAACATCTGTTTAGTATAGCCGACCCTGTTTTATGCTGCGAACTCAGGAATGAGTTGTGTGCGAACCACGGCGCAGCTGCCTCTTCCTCCAGGAAGCAAGTGCGCTTCAACAAGCGGCATGCAGACGCCTGGTGCATTGAAGGCGCCACTGGCTGGCTGACGTGTACACTGCCCTCTTGTGGACGCCTCTTACGACTCACAGCATTACCGATTTGATCTCGCGGGCGCTAGGCGCCCCATGGGTAACGCCTCGATTTTCCACGTGCTGATCGGCGTGACCTTGGTCATGACAGGAGGCGTGCTGGGTAGTCTGCTGCTCGCCTATGGCAGCAGCCTGAAATCGGCATTCTGGTTGCTGTTGGGTTTGATGGCTTTTGCCTTTTCGGGAGCCTACTGGACCTTTGTGCAAGCGGCAAAGCACAAGCGCCAATGGCAAATGGCGGCCGAAGGCAAGTTCGTCGGGCTGGAGGTCAGTCGCGATGGGTTCCGCTGTTTTATCGGCATCCTGGAAAACAACAACATGCTCAGTGCCAACGACGAAGAAATCTATTTTCGTTGCAGATGGGCAGAGGTTGAAAGTTTGCACTTCATGGCGCCGCGTATTGGCAGTGGCCGTACGTGGGGTCAGACGGCCATGCTTTGTGTCAAACGTCTTTCGGGTGTACCTGTTTTCATCCCGCTCGTTTACTTCGATCGGAGGCAAGAGGTGGTGGATGCGTTCCGAACTGTCTGGCGTGGAAGCACCAAAACGGACGACAGGTTTGATCCATCGGGTGGAGGCGAACAAGGCGTCTTTTGACCAAGCCAAAAGGCGGCCCATCTGTCCGCTTTTCTGCTGATAAAGCGCAAGCGCTCGGTCAACTCATCGCATTGACGACGGCGTCTCCCATCTCGCGGGTGCCGACCTTGGTTGTGCCTTCCTCCCCGGCGAAGATATCAGGCGTGCGCAACCCTTGCGCCAGCACCGACTTGACCGCTGTTTCGATGCGGTCCGCGGCGGCTGCCTGATCCAGCGAGAAGCGGAGCATCATGGCCGCGCTCAGGATGGTAGCGAGCGGGTTGGCGATGCCTTGCCCGGCGATATCTGGCGCACTGCCATGGCTGGGTTCGTACAGACCTTGCTTCTTGTCGTTGAGCGAAGCTGAGGGCAGCATGCCGATCGAACCGGTGAGCATCGATGCTTCGTCCGAGAGAATGTCGCCAAACATGTTTCCTGTGACCACTACGTCGAAGTTCTTCGGTGCCTTGACCAATTGCATGGCAGCGTTGTCGACATACATGTGTTCCAGCGTGACGTCGGGGTATTGCTGATGCACTTCCGTCACTACGTCTTTCCAGAACTGGAAGGTTTCCAGCACGTTGGCTTTGTCCACTGAAGTGACCTTCTTGTTGCGCTTTTGAGCTGCCTGGAAAGCCACATGTGCTATGCGCTCGATCTCAGGTTTGCTGTAGCGCATGGTGTCGAACGCCTCCTCGGCGCCCGGGAAGTGTCCGTCGATTGCCGTGCGACGACCGCGGGGCTGGCCGAAATAAATGTCGCCGGTCAGTTCCCGGATGATGAGGATGTCCAACCCGGCAATGAGTTCAGGTTTGAGACTGGACGCGCCAACCAACTGTTCGTAGCAGATGGCCGGACGGAAATTGGCGAACAGCCCCATTTCCTTACGCAGGCCGAGGATGGCTTGCTCGGGGCGAAGAGGGCGGTCCAGCGTGTCGTATTTCCAGTCGCCCACGGCACCGAACAAGATGGCATCGGAGGCTTTGGCCAGATTGAGGGTGGACGCGGGCAGGGGGTGTCCCTCTGCTTCGTACGCCGCGCCTCCGACTGGTGCCGTTTCCAGCTCAAAAGGCAAGTCGAGGGTCTCGAGTACTTTGACGGCTTCGGCGACGATTTCCGGTCCGATACCATCACCGGGAAGGACTGCGATTTTCATAAAGATGCCTGGTTTGAAGTGGTTCTATTCGAGGTTGCCCTAGGGCAGACCCCGGGGACAGTTCATGTCATTGAGTGCGAGGCTGCACGAGGCTTGCGGCTCATTGCGCTTGCATCGTGTGCGCCAGCCATGGTTTTGTGGCGAGGCGCTCTGCTTCGTAGGCGGCGATCTTGTCTTTGTGTCGAAGCGTCAGGCCAATGTCGTCGAGTCCATTCATCAAGCAATATTTGCGGAAAGCGTTGACCTCGAACGGGATCTCTTCACCCTGGGGCTTCACGATGACCTGGCGGTCCAGATCGATGGTGAGTTCGTAGCCAGGGAAGGCAGCCACTTCGTTGAACAACTCGTCCACTTGCCGCTCTGGCAGAACGATGGGAAGCAGGCCGTTCTTGAAGCAGTTGTTGAAGAAGATATCGGCAAAGCTGGGTGCGATGAGTGCGCGAAACCCATACTGCTCGATAGCCCAGGGAGCATGCTCGCGGCTGGACCCGCAACCGAAGTTCTTGCGGGCGATGAGCACGGAAGCTCCTTTGTAGCGAGGCTGGTTGAGCACAAAGTCCGGGTTGATCTTTCGCTCTGATTCCGGCACGCCGGGTTGGCCAACGTCGAGATAGCGCCATTCGTCAAACAGGTTGGGGCCAAAGCCTGTCTTGCGAATGGACTTGAGAAATTGCTTGGGGATGATGGCGTCGGTATCGACATTCTCGCGATCCATCGGGGCCACGAGGCCTTTGTGTACGGTGAACTTTTCCATTGTGTCGTGTGATCTGTTTTGAAGGGGCGTAGCCCGCTTACTGGGTTTTCTCTTCAATCGCGTTGCCTGCATTTTCCAGGGCCTTGCCGGTTGCTTTGCCGGCGCGTTCAAGTCCACTTGCCGTGGCTTCGCCTGCCCTTCCTATCCCGCTGGCGGTGGCGTCGGCAGCTCGTTCCACTCCACTGGCCGTTTTGTCCGCGGCTGTTTCAATGCCGCGTTCGACGGAGCCTGCAACCTTGTTCACGCCGCGAGTGGTGGCCTCGACAGCACGATCAGCGCCACCTTTCGCGGCCGCTCCACCACGCTTGATGCTTTCATCGATCTTCTCGCCGGCAGTGCTCAGTGCATTGTTGACGCGTTCTACCGTACCTTGAGCCGACACGTTGAAGGTCAGAACAGCGGACGCAACCAGCATGGCCCATGATCCCGTAGCTCTGGCTTTCGTTCCACATGTTTCAAAGCGCCTTTTCTTCAGGGACGTCATTTCGCGTTCTCCCATGTGCCGCCAGAAGTAGCGCAGCTGCCTTGCTGCTTGGCCAGGGTTTTGGCGTTGAGGTTGTAGAAGTGGCGGTCGACGCTCCCGAAGGCTCCTCTGCAGATACCTTGGACGCCCACAGGCTTGCACGATGCCACGTAGCGCATTTTGGTCGTACGGTCAGTGGCCTGCAGCGACATGGCCTTGAAGCCCTCGCAAGCATCCTTGAGTTTCCCTGCGGTTGCCCCTGCGGTGGCTTGGGCACATTCCTGCCACCGCTCCGAAGAACCGTCCTTGGCCGTCTTGGCGATGTCGAGCACACAGGCCGCGTCTTCTGCCACCGCCGGCATGGCGAGCAGCGCAGCATGGACTCCGACAAGGACCGTCAGGCAGGGCGCGAAGAGGCGGGGTCCAGACATGGCTCAGGCAATGGTGCGAATGTCGACGAAATGGCCGTGAATGGCAGCGGCTGCCGCCATCGCTGGCGAAACCAGGTGCGTGCGGCCGCCAGCGCCTTGACGCCCTTCGAAGTTGCGGTTGCTGGTGGACGCGCAGCGCTCGCCAGCCTCAAGCCTGTCCGCATTCATCGCCAGACACATGGAGCAACCTGGCTCGCGCCACTCAAAACCGGCAGCCTTGAAAATCTCGTGGAGACCCTCCTGCTCAGCCTGTGCCTTGACGAGGCCAGAGCCTGGAACCACCAACGCCTGTTTGATATTGCGCGAGACCTTCTGTCCGAGTTTCTTGACCACGGCAGCTGCTTCACGCATGTCTTCGATGCGGCTATTGGTACACGAACCAATGAACACCTTGTCAATGGTGATGTCCTTGATCGGCTTCCCAGGTTCCAGCGCCATATAGGTCAATGCGCGCTCCATGGCTCCGCGCTTGTTGTTGTCCTTTTCCTTCTCCGGATCAGGTACGGCAAGGTCAACACCCGTGACCATTTCGGGAGAAGTGCCCCAGGTCACTTGCGGTCGAATCTGCGCAGCGTCGAGTTCCACAATGGCGTCAAAATGCGCATCGCTGTCTGAGTGCAGCGTTTTCCAGTAAGCCACCGCCTGGTCCCATTCCACTCCTGTCGGCGCAAGCGGGCGTCCTTTGACGTAGTCGATGGTCTTCTCATCCACGGCCACCAAGCCAGCCCGTGCCCCACCTTCGATCGCCATGTTGCAGACCGTCATGCGGCCCTCCATGGAAAGAGCACGTATGGCCGAGCCAGCAAACTCGATGGTGTAACCAGTGCCGCCAGCGGTGCCGATCTTGCCGATGATGGCGAGCACGATGTCCTTGGCTCCACAGCCTTTGGGCAGTTGGCCTTCGACCTTGATTAGCATGTTCTTGGCCTTCTTGGCCAATAAGGTTTGGGTGGCCAGCACGTGCTCGACTTCAGAGGTGCCGATGCCATGCGCCAGCGCACCGAATGCACCGTGGGTGGAAGTGTGGCTGTCGCCGCAAACCACAGTCATGCCGGGCAGGGTGGCGCCGTTCTCAGGGCCGATCACGTGGACAATACCCTGGCGCTTGGACATGAACGGGAAGAAGGCGGCAGCGCCGAACTCCTTGATGTTGCTGTCCAGCGTGGTGATCTGCTCTTTGCTGATGGGATCGGCGATGCCGTCGTAGCCTTTCTCCCAGCCGGTGGTCGGTGTGTTGTGGTCTGCCGTGGCAACGACAGAACTCACCCGCCATACCTTGCGGTTTGCCTGGCGCAGCCCCTCGAATGCCTGCGGGCTGGTCACTTCATGGACCAGATGACGGTCGATGTAGAGCACGGCAGTGCCGTCTTCTTCTGTGTGGACGACGTGTTCGTCCCAGATCTTGTCGTAGAGGGTGCGTCCCATGGGGTTGATTTCCTTTGAAAGGGGAATTTTAGGTCTTGGGCAGGTCGCTGACCACTGGGCCAAGGTGTTTGACCAGCAGCCTTGCAGATACGGGTAAGGATTCGAAGTCGCGTGCCACCAGTTCAATGCTCCGGGTGGTCCATTCATCGGTGAGTTCCACGCAGGCGAGGTCTCCTACGCCGTGCATGAGTTCGAATGCACGACGCGGCATGAGACCAATGCCCAGGCCGTTGTGGATCATCCGGCACATGGCGTCCAGGCCTGTCACGCGGATGCGCAGCCTTATGGTTCGGCCGGCCGCCTGCGCGGCGCCGTTCATGGCCTGAAAGATCGAACTTTTGGCGTCGAGGCCAACGTGGTCCCAGTCCAGGCTTTCAATGAAAGAGATCTTCTTCTGCTTGGCCAGCAGGTGACGGCGAGGGACGACCAGTACCAGATGATCAATTTTGTAGCTGATAGCCTGAAGATTCTGACTGGCCGCCCGAGAACCTGTGTGGCAAATACCGATGTCGGCCACGCCCTCCTGAACTGCGCGCATGATTTCGGCTGAAAGATGCTCTTCCAAGTCAATCTTGATGGTGGGGTGCTCTGCTGTAAAGCGCCCAAGATCGTCTGGAAGGTACTGGACGATAGCCGAGATGTTGGCGTGTACCCGAACGTGGCCACGAATGCCATCGGCGTATTCGGAGAGCTCACTTTGCATCTTCTCCAGGCTGAAGAGCACTGCGTGCGCGTGGTGCAGCAGGCTTTCCCCGGCGGGAGTGGGGCGCACGCCTCGAGCGTGCCGTTCAAGCAAAGGCGTGCCGATGGCAGCCTCCAATTCGGAGAGACGTTTGCTGACGGCTGAGGCAGCTACGTACTCCTGCGTCGCTGCCCGAGCAATGCTGCCGCGCTCACAAACGGCAATAAACAATTGCAGCGTCGTGAGGTCGATGCGGCGGGCGAAGCTTCGATCCAGGGCCTGGGCCATGTGGTGGTGAGGAGTGTGCGGAGCGTTGGCATCGCGTTTTGCGATGGAGTTTCTATTTTCTATCCAAAATTATGAGGTAGCCATCGTGAAATGAGATGAGTTGATGAAGAAACAGAAAAGCCCGCCGAAGCGGGCTTTTCTCTCGCTGTTGCTAAAGGCGCAGCAGATCAGCGCTGGAAGCTGGCTGGCACGTCGCGGCGGGTTGCGCCGGTGAACAGCTGGCGCGGGCGGCCGATCTTGTACTCGGGGTCAGCCAGCATTTCGTTGAGCTGGGCAATCCAGCCAACGGTGCGGGCCAGAGCGAAGATACCGGTGAACAGGCTGACCGGGATACCGATCGCGCGCTGAACGATGCCAGAGTAGAAGTCGACGTTCGGGTAGAGCTTGCGCTGCACGAAGTAATCGTCTTCCAGGGCAATCTTTTCCAGTTCCTTTGCCAGGGCGAACAGAGGATCCTTTTCCAGACCGAGCTCGGCCAGCACTTCATTGCAGGTTTCCTGCATGAGTTTGGCGCGGGGATCGTAGTTCTTGTACACGCGGTGACCGAAGCCCATGAGCTTGACGCCGGAGTTCTTGTCCTTGACCTGCTCCATGAACTCGCCAACTTTGGCCACGCCACCGCTGGCCTGGATCTGCTCGAGCATGTTCAGGCAGGCTTCGTTGGCACCGCCATGTGAGGGGCCCCACAGGCAGGCTACGCCGGCGGAGATGGCCGCGAACGGGTTGGTGCCAGATGAGCCGCACAGACGGACTGTGGAGGTCGAGGCGTTCTGCTCGTGGTCGGCGTGCAGAATGAAGATGCGGTCCATCGCCTTTTCGATAACCGGATTCACCTGATACTCTTCGCAAGGCGTGCCGAACATCATGCGCAGGAAGTTGCCGGAGTAGCTCAATTCGTTGCGCGGGTACATGTAGGGCTGGCCCAGGCCGTACTTGTATGCCATTGACACCAAGGTGGGGAGTTTGGCGATCAGGCGGATAGCGGCGATCTCGCGGTGCTCCGGGTTGTTGATGTCGGTGCTGTCGTGATAGAAGGCCGACATGCCTCCGACCAGACCCGTCAACACGGCCATGGGGTGAGCATTGCGGCGGAAGCCGCGCAGGAAGAACTGCATCTGCTCGTTGACCATGGTGTGGTTGATCACCAGCTTGTGGAAATCGCCTCGCTCTTGCTCGTTGGGCAGTTCGCCCTTGAGCAGCAGATAGCAGGTATCGAGAAAATCACACTGGGTAGCCAGCTGCTCGATGGGGTAGCCGCGGTAGAGCAACTCACCTTTGTCTCCGTCGATGTAGGTGATCGCGGACTGGCAGGCCGCGGTCGACAGGAAGCCGGGATCGTAGGTGAACATGCCGGTCTGGCCGTACAGCTTGCGGATATCGATCACGTCAGGACCGATCGATCCGGCGTACACCGGAAGCTCGACGCTTGGGCTGCCGTTGGAGAACGACAGGGTGGCCTTGTTGTTGTCTACGAGTTTCATGCAGTTTCCTTTTTAGGGGCTAACGGTGGAGGGGGCCTCGCGCAGCAGACCCAGCATTTGTGTGACGGACTCGTCACTTGCCAGATCGCCTTCGGGTGCTTTGCGGCCAAGCAACAGATCCAGCAGATCGTTGTCGGACAGATCCATCAGCACGCCGAGGGCTTCAGCCTGCCCGACGGTCAGGCTCGATTCGTATCTGGCGAAGAAGCGCTCGATGAACAGATCGTTCTCGAGCAGGCCACGCCGACAACGCCACTTGAGCTTGCTGAGTGCGCGCTTGTCGAGCGGCACGTCCGCGCTGGCTTGAGAGGTGTTGTTTTCCGACATGGCAGACGATGGCGTGTGCAACGCCTTAAACGGCGCGACGCACCATGAGTTCCTTGATCTTGCCGATGGCCTTGGTTGGGTTCAAACCCTTCGGGCAGACGTCGACACAGTTCATGATGGTGTGGCAGCGGAAGAGCCTGTACGGATCTTCCAGGTTGTCCAGGCGCTCAGCGGTGGCATCGTCACGGCTGTCAGCGATGAAGCGGTATGCCTGCAGCAGACCTGCGGGGCCGACGAACTTGTCAGGGTTCCACCAGAAGCTTGGGCAACTGGTTGAGCAGCTGGCACACAGAATGCACTCGTAAAGCCCATTGAGTTCTTCGCGCTCTTCAGGGCTCTGCAGACGCTCGGTTTCAGGTGGCTGCTGCTCGTTGATCAGATAGGGCTTGACGCTGTGGTACTGCTTGAAGAACAGCGTCATGTCCACGATCAGGTCGCGAACAACTGGCAGGCCTGGCAGCGGCTTGAGGACAATGTCGCCATTGAGCGTGCGCAGGTTGGTCAAGCAGGCCAGACCGTTCTTTCCGTTGATGTTCATGGCATCAGAGCCGCAAACACCTTCGCGGCATGAGCGGCGGAAGGAGATGGTGGGGTCCACGGCCTTGAGCTTGATCAGGGCGTCAAGCAGCATGCGCTCGCTTCCGTCCAGCTCGACCTCGACGGTCTGCATGTACGGCTTGGCATCCTTGTCCGGGTCGTAGCGATAGATCTTGAAAGTGCGTTTTGCCATTTTGTGGGGCTCCTGGGCTTTTTCTCGATTCGGACAGAGATCAGAAAGTACGGACCTTGGGTGGAACGGTCTCTGCGGTCAGGGGCTTCATGCGCACGGGCTTGTAGGCCAAGCGGTTGCCGTCCTTGTACCAGAGGGTGTGCTTCATCCAGTTCGCGTCGTCGCGGCCCAGAGGGGCGGTCGGGTGATCCGCATCGTGCTCGTAGTCGCGCACCAGATGGGCGCCTCGGCATTCGGTGCGGGCGGCCGCGCTCTCAATGGTGGCCTGAGCGGCTTCCATGAGGTTTTCGACTTCCAATGCCTCGATGCGAGCCGTGTTGAACACCTTGGAGGTGTCCTGCAGGCCGATGTTCTCGACGCGCTCACGGATCTCAGCGATCTTTTTGACGCCTTCGTTCATGACTTCCTGGCTGCGGAACACGCCGGCGTGTGCCTGCATGATCTGGCGGATGTCGTTGGCCACGTCCTGGGCGTATTCGCCCTTGTTGTTCGACTCCAGCTTGGCCAGACGCGACAGGGTGTAGTCGGCAGCGTCGGCAGGCAGTGCTTTGTGCTCTTTGTTCTTGTCGTTGAATTCGACAATGTGGTTGCCGGCGGCACGGCCGAAGACCAGCAGGTCGAGCAAGGAGTTGGTGCCGAGGCGGTTCGCGCCGTGCACCGATACGCAAGAGCACTCGCCCACAGCGTACAGACCATTGATTGGCACGTCCTGTCCGTCGCGCTGTTCCACCACCTGTCCGTGAATGTTGGTGGGGATGCCACCCATCTGGTAGTGGATGGTCGGCACCACAGGGATCGGCTCCTTGGTGATGTCGACGTTGGCGAAGTTGTGGCCGATTTCTTCCACCGAAGGCAGGCGCTTGCGGATGGTCTCTGCGCCCAGGTGGTCCAGCTTGAGCAGGATGTAGTCCTTGTTCGGGCCGCAACCACGGCCTTCCAGGATTTCCTGGCCCATGCAGCGAGACACGAAGTCACGCGGTGCCAGATCCCTCAGCGTTGGTGCGTAGCGCTCCATGAAGCGCTCGCCTTCGCTGTTGAGCAAAATTGCGCCCTCGCCACGGCAACCCTCGGTCAGCAGCACGCCAGCACCGGCCACGCCGGTGGGGTGGAACTGCCAGAACTCCATGTCCTGCAGGGCGATGCCAGCGCGAGCAGCCATGCCCAGGCCGTCACCAGTGTTGATGAAGGCGTTGGTGGACGCCTGGTAGATACGACCTGCGCCGCCAGTGGCCAGCAGAACCGTCTTCGCCTGCAGCACATAGGTTTCGCCAGTTTCCATCTCCAGTGCGGTCACGCCCACCACGTCGCCTTCGGCGTCGCGGATGATGTCCAGTGCCATCCACTCCACGAAGAAGGTCGTACGGGCCGACACGTTGGCCTGGTACAGGGTGTGCAACATGGCGTGACCGG
>JBNKNN010000238.1:0-14407 GCA_050293865.1 Hydrogenophaga sp.
AACTGTCGGCCCCCACGTTCCGCCGCTGCGCGGGTCGCTGCCCCCCGAGGGGGCGCCTTTCACCTTGGGGCGGCCCGGCGGTGAAACTGTTGGCCCCCACGCTCCGCCGCTGACGCGGGTCGCTGCCCCCCGAGGGGGCGCCTTTCACCTTGGGGCGGCCCGGCGGTGAAACTGTTGGCCCCCACGCTCCGCCGGCTGCCCCTCGAAGGGGCTACATCCTTCAATGGTTCTCTTTGGCGTGATTGATCGTGTATTTGGGAATCTCTATCGTGAGATCTTGCTGCGCGAGGATAGCCTGGCATGACAGGCGGGAATTGGGCTCCAGTCCCCAGGCACGGTCGAGCAAGTCTTCTTCCTCTTCCTCGGCATCGTCGAGGCTGCTGAAGCCTTCACGCACGACGACATGGCAGGTGGTGCAGGCGCAGCTCATCTCGCAGGCGTGCTCGATATGGATGTCATTGTCGAGCAACGCCTCACAAATGGACGTACCAGCTGGTGCTTCGATCACACCGCCTTCTGGGAGCAGCTCTGCGTGGGGAAGAATCTTGATTTTGGGCATTGTTGTGATAGTGGAAATTTCTGAAGCGTGGGTCGGACGCAGCCTGAAACCAAACGATTCGTCGTCGTGCGCTCAGACCTCTTCAACCTTGCGGCCAGAAAGCGCTTGCTGGATCCCTTTGTTCATGCGCATGGCAGCGAACGCTTCCGTGCCCTTGGCCAGGGTTTCGGTGGCAGCTTCAATCTCGGCTGCAGTTGCAGCCTTGTTGTCAAGAAACGCCTGCAGCACTTTCATTCGTTCATCAATCGCCTGCCGTTCTTTTTCGTAGAGCAAGGCTCCGTCGGTCACCAGCGCACTTTGTGTGGCCACGATCATGCGCTGACCGTCTACCCGGGCCTCCACCAGGGCACGCGCGGCCATGTCTTCGGCGGCGGTAGCGAAACTCTCTTGAAGCATGCCTGCAATCTGCTCATCGCTCAGACCATAGGACGGCTTGACCTCGATACTCGCTTCCACTCCAGAGACTTGTTCTTTGGCGCTGACCGACAGCAATCCGTCGGCGTCCACCGTGAATGTCACGCGTATGCGGGCAGCGCCTGCCGCCATCGGCGGGATTCCTCGCAGCGTGAACTTGGCCAGGCTTCGGCAGTCGGCAACGAGGTCGCGCTCGCCTTGCACCACGTGCAGTGACATGGCTGTCTGGCCATCCTGGTAAGTGGTGAAGTCCTGCGCGCGTGCCGTCGGGATGGTGCTGTTGCGCGGAACAATGCGCTCAACCAATCCACCCATGGTTTCAATGCCCAATGAAAGTGGAATCACATCGAGCAGCAGCAAGTCACCTTCCTGGCTGTTGCCC
The DNA here is from genome assembly GCA_050293865.1 of Hydrogenophaga sp. GTDB lineage: Bacteria > Pseudomonadota > Gammaproteobacteria > Burkholderiales > Burkholderiaceae_C > Hydrogenophaga. The sequence goes on from JBNKNN010000238.1 coordinate 1,356, forward strand.
GCCAAGGCGTTTGCCTGGATGGCCGCGCCCAGTGCAACCACTTCGTCCGGGTTGAGGTTGGTCAGTGGTGTCTGCCCGAAGAATTCACCTACCGTGCGGCGAATGACCGGCATCCGAGTGGACCCGCCCACCATGACGACGCCTTTGATGTCCTGAGCGTCGACGTCCGCGTCACGGAGAACTTTGCGCACAGCGCGCATGGTGCGATCTGTCAGGTGCCGGGTGCAAGCCTCGAATTCTCCGGGCGTGACAGCTTGTTCAATGGCGGTACCGGAGGAAAGCGTCACCGAAAACATTTCGCGCGCTGTGCCCTCTTCCGACAGCGCCTCTTTGACCCGACGCGCCTCACGGTGCAGATGAGCGCGATCCGAGGCATTGAGCAATACAGCAGTGAGACCGCCCTGCTCCATGACCCATGCAGCAAGGGCCTGATCGTAATCATCGCCGCCGAGAGCTGAATCGCCACCGGTGGCAAGCACTTCGAACACGCCTTGGGTCAGGCGCAGAATCGACACGTCGAACGTACCGCCTCCCAAGTCGTAAATCGCGTACACGCCTTCGGCACCGTTGTCCAGGCCATAGGCAATGGCTGCGGCAGTGGGTTCGTTGATCAGGCGCAGCACTTCAATGCCTGCCAGTTGCGCTGCATCTTTGGTGGCTTGGCGCTGCGCATCGTCAAAGTAGGCGGGTACCGTGATCACGGCGCCAAACAGCTCATCATCAAAGCTGTCTTCCGCCCGAAAACGCAGCGTAGCCAGAATCTCTGCACTCACTTCCATGGGCGTCTTGTTGCCCGCGACAGTGCTGACTACCGCCATACCATCGACATCGACAACTCGGTAGGAAAGTTTGTCGACGTCCCCCACCTGAGCACGAGTACGTCCCATGAGGCGTTTGACGGAACTGACGGTGTTGTCGGGATCCAGGGCTTGAGAGGCCAGCGCTTCGTGTCCGATTTGACGGCCCACACCTCCATCGGCCGGATCCAGGTAGCGGACAACGCTCGGGAGAATCACCCTGCCCTGTTCATCGGGCAGACATTCGGCTACGCCGTGGCGTACCGAGGCCACAAGTGAGTGTGTGGTGCCCAGGTCGATGCCCACCGCTACGCGGCGCTGATGCGGGTCAAGGGACTGTCCTGGTTCGGAAATCTGCAGAAGTGCCATGAAAACTCTGAATTCGATTGGTCGGCCAGTGGTAAGTACTGACGGACGCTGCCAACTCTGTGGAAAGTGAGTCTCAGGCGTCCATCTGCTCCAGCCGGTTGTCCACATCCTGGGCAAAGCGCTGCACGAACATCATCGCTCGCACCATCTGCGCCAGGGTGACGTAGTTCTTCTCTTCGTCCGCCAGCTTGGTCATCTCAGCCAGCATGTCTCGGCGCTTCGTCGCGACTTCATCGGCCAGCGCCTCCATTTGCTCTACCCCGTCGGCCTCTTCGAGCTTTTCCCGCCACTCCATCTGCTGCATCAGGAAATCCGACGGCATGCTCGTATTGCTTTCCGCATCCACCGCCTGACCATTGAGTTCGCACAAATAGGCTGCGCGCTTGAGCGGATCCTTGAGGCGCTGGTATGCCTCGTTGATGCGAACAGACCACTGCATGGCCTGACGCTGGGTTTGCGCATCGGCCGTCGTGTGACGATCAGGATGAACTTCGCGTTGCAACTGCTTCCAGCGTTCGTCCAGTTGCTGGCGGTCCAATGCAAACGCCTGGGGCACATTGAACAGCTCGAAATCGTTGGACTGAAGATTCATGCGAGAGAAACCGTACTGCCTCAGACTCAGACTCAGACTCAGACGCGGAAGCTCTCGCCGCAACCACAGCGATCGCGCTCGTTCGGGTTGTTGAAACGAAAGCCTTCATTGAGTCCTTCGCGCACGAAGTCGAGCTGAGTGCCATCGATGTACGGCAGGCTTTTGGGGTCCACCAGAACTTTCACGCCATTGTCTTCAAACACGATGTCTTCAGGAGCCAATTCGTCTGCGTACTCGATCTTGTAGGCCAGCCCGGAGCACCCAGTGGTCTTGACTCCAAGGCGAACACCAATACCCTTGCCGCGCTTGGCAAGGTAGCGGTTGACGTGGCGAGCGGCTGAATCGGAAATCGAGATGGACATGGTTTCTTTATTCTGGTGGCCGAGGCTGAGCGAGGAAACTGTCAGCCGTTGTGCTTCTTGCGATAGTCGTCGATTGCGGCCTTGATGGCGTCTTCTGCGAGGATGGAGCAGTGCACCTTCACTGGCGGCAACTCAAGTTCCTCCGCAATGGTGCTGTTCTTGAGCGCAGCGGCCTCATCCAGGGTTTTTCCCTTCACCCATTCGGTGACCAGGGAGGAAGAAGCGATCGCGGAGCCGCAACCATATGTCTTGAAACGAGCGTCTTCGATCACGCCGGTTTCGGTGTTGACCTTGATCTGCAGCTTCATGACGTCGCCGCAGGCAGGTGCACCCACCATCCCGGTACCGACACTGTCATCTCCTTTGTCGAAAGAACCGACGTTGCGTGGGTTCTCATAGTGGTCGACGACTTTTTCAGAGTAAGCCATGTTCGTTTCCTTTCACTGACCGGCGGACAATTGCCACCAGCACATATCAATTCAAAGCGTTCGACAGTCGATCAAGAATCGAGTCCATCGAATGTTCAGTGGGCGGCCCACTGAATAGTTGAGAGATCGATCCCGTCCTTGTACATCTCCCAAAGGGGCGAAAGCTCACGCAGCTTGGCCACGTTTTCCTTAATGGTGTTGACGGCGTAGTCGATCTCTTCTTCTGTGGTCCAGCGGCCGATGGTCATGCGCAAGCTGCTGTGAGCCAGTTCGTCGCTTCGGCCCAAGGCGCGGAGCACGTAGCTGGGCTCGAGGCTGGCAGAGGTACAGGCTGAGCCGGATGACACTGCCAGACCCTTGATACCCATGATGAGCGACTCGCCTTCGACGTAGTTGAAACTCATGTTCAGGTTGTGAGGTACGCGCTGCTCTTCATGCCCATTGATGAAGACCTGCTCGACATCCTTGAGGCCAGCAAGCATGCGATCATGCAGGGCTTTGATGCGCTTGTTTTCCTCGTGCATCTCTGCCTTGGCAATGGCATATGCCATGCCCATGCCAACGCACTGGTGAGTGGGCAATGTACCGGAGCGCATGCCGCGTTCGTGCCCTCCGCCGTGCATCTGCGCTTCGAGGCGAATACGAGGCTTGCGTCGCACGTAAAGCGCGCCAATCCCCTTGGGGCCATACACCTTGTGAGCCGTCAGGCTCATCAGGTCCACCGGCAGGGTCTTGAGATCGATATCCACACGACCAGTGGCCTGCGCGGCGTCCACGTGGAAGATCACCCCCTTCTCGCGACAGATCGCACCTATGGCGGCGATGTCCTGGATCACACCGATTTCGTTATTCACGAACATGACGCTGGCCAGAATCGTGTCGGGACGGATGGCAGCCTTGAAGGCCTCAAGGTCGAGCAGACCGTCAGCCTTGACGTCCATATAGGTCACTTCAAACCCCTGCCGCTCCAGTTCGCGACAGGTGTCGAGCACAGCCTTGTGCTCGGTCTTGACCGTGATCAGGTGTTTGCCCTTGGACTGATAAAAATGCGCTGCACCCTTGAGCGCAAGATTGTCAGATTCGGTGGCACCGCTGGTCCAGACGATCTCGCGTGGATCGGCGCCGATGAGATCGGCGACCTGTGCGCGAGCGTTCTCGACCGCCTTCTCAGCTTCCCAGCCCCAGGCGTGACTGCGCGAGGCAGGGTTGCCAAAGTGTTCACGCAGCCAGGGAATCATCGCGTCCACCACCCGCGGATCGCAAGGATTGGTGGCGCTGTAGTCCATGTAAACGGGGAAATGCGGAGTGGAGCTCATGACGATGAATCGGTCAGGTTGTGGGGGTTGTCTTTGTTGTTCTGATCGAGCGCTCGGGCGTTCAAAGCATGCCTGAGACTCTCGATCACTTGGTTGAGCCAGCAGCCATGCCACCCAGCGCAAAGACCGAATTCGGCGCGTTCACCCTGATCGGTTTGACCACAGGAACACTGGAAATGGCCTTCTTGATGGTGGGCGCGCTCTCGACCACTACCCCCTTGGCAATCTGCTCTTCCACCAGTGACTGCAAGGTGACAGAGTCTAGGAAATCGACCATCTTGGCATTGAGCGTGGCCCAAAGTTCGTGTGTCATGCAGCGATTGCCTTCACCCAGGCAGTTCTCCTTGCCGCCGCACTGTGTGGCATCGATGGGTTCATCCACGGAGACGATGATGTCGGCAACGGTGATGCTCTCGGGCTTGCGGCCCAAAGAGTAACCACCACCAGGCCCACGGGTGGACTCCACCAGTTCGTGGCGGCGAAGCTTGCCAAAGAGTTGCTCCAGATAAGAGAGCGAAATCTGCTGACGCTGGCTGATGGCAGCCAACGTGACTGGACCGTTGTTCTGGCGCAGGGCCAAATCGATCATGGCGGTGACCGCAAAGCGGCCTTTGGTCGTGAGGCGCATACCAAGCTCCTTTTTTAGACTGGCTTGAGTCACTGTCGCGTTACCAGGTGAACAGTGGCGGAATCGCGTGAGACCGCCGCACTGCCCTGCTTCTCCACCCTCCCGACCACTGTTTCGTGGCCTCCGACAGAAGTTTTCCCGACTGTTTTGGTCGATTATAGCAAAAGACCGACTGCTTTTGTCGACTAAGCCAAAAGTCGACGGTCTGGAAGCGCTCAGACAGGCGCATCAGCCCCTGGTGCGCCGAGCACGCGCTGCTTGAGCTCGTGCAGTTGATCTCGCAAGCGGGCGGCTTGCTCGAACTCCAGATTTCGAGCGTGTTCCAGCATCTGCTTTTCAATCCGCTTGATCTCTCTGGCCAGATCCTTCTCGCTCAGGGCCTCTGCCTGCTCTCTTGCCTGGGCCTGATTGGCCAGGCGATCTGCTTCAGCACCAGCCTTCTCACTGTAAACCCCGTCGATCAGGTCCTTGATGCGTTTGACAACCCCTTTCGGAGTGATGCCATTGGCTTCATTGAAGGCTATCTGCTTGAGTCGACGGCGCTCGGTTTCCCCGATGGCCTTCTTCATCGACTCGGTCATGCGATCGGCGTAGAGAATGGCCCGCCCGTTGAGGTTTCGTGCTGCACGCCCAATGGTCTGGATCAGGCTGCGCTCCGCACGGAGAAAGCCCTCTTTGTCCGCATCCAGAATGGCGACAAGCGAGACCTCAGGAATATCCAGGCCTTCCCGCAACAGGTTGATTCCCACCACCACGTCGAAAGTGCCCAGACGAAGGTCCCGAATGATCTCCACCCGTTCGACGGTATCCACGTCCGAGTGAAGGTAGCGAACCTTGACGCCGTTCTCTGCCAGATAGTCGGTCAGTTGCTCTGCCATTCGCTTGGTCAGCACCGTGATGAGCACACGTTCGCCGCGCTCAACCCGGATGCGAATTTCCTGCAGCACATCGTCCACCTGGTGCGTGGCCGGACGCACTTCGACCACCGGGTCGACCAGGCCAGTGGGACGTACCACTTGCTCGACCACCTGCCCGGCATGTGTCTTCTCATAGTCCGCAGGCGTGGCCGAAACAAAAATGCACTGACGCATTCGTTGTTCGAACTCCTCGAACTTGAGCGGTCGGTTGTCGAGCGCACTCGGCAGGCGAAAACCGTACTCCACCAGAGTGGTCTTGCGCTGACGATCGCCGTTGTACATGGCATTGAGCTGGCCGATCATCTGGTGGCTCTCGTCCAGAAACATGAGTGCATCACGAGGCAGGTAGTCAGTCAGCGTGGCTGGTGGTTCGCCCGGCAGGCTGCCTGCAAGGTGCCGGGAGTAGTTCTCAATGCCTTTGCAGTGGCCGACTTCGCTGAGCATCTCCAGATCGAAGCGGGTTCGCTGCTCAAGCCGCTGGGCTTCAACAAGCTTGCCCATGCCGACCAGTTCTTTCAGGCGATGATCCAACTCATCCTTGATGGTCTCGACGGCCTTGACCACCTGCTCGCGTGGCGTCACATAGTGACTGCTGGGGAAAACGGTGAAGCGTTTGAGCTTTTGCTTGACCCGGCCAGTCAGCGGATCGAAGAGCTGCAGAGTTTCCACCTCGTCATCGAACAACTCGACCCGCACGGCCATTTCGGAGTGTTCCGCCGGAAAAATGTCGATGGTGTCACCGCGTACACGAAAGGAACCACGTGAAAAATCGTGGTCGTTGCGGGCGTATTGCATTCGCACAAGTTGAGCAATGAGATCGCGCTGACCGACTTCGTCTCCTTCACGCAGGGTCAACACCATCTGGTGATAGGCCTCTGGGCGGCCAATACCATAAATGGCCGAGACGGTAGCCACGATCACCACGTCACGCCGCTCAAGAATGCTCTTGGTACACGAGAGGCGCATCTGCTCGATGTGCTCATTGATCGCGCTGTCCTTTTCGATGAACAGGTCTCGCTGGGGCACGTAAGCTTCAGGCTGGTAATAGTCGTAGTAGCTCACGAAGTACTCCACCGCGTTGTGAGGGAAGAACTCGCGAAACTCGCTGTAGAGCTGTGCCGCCAGGGTTTTGTTCGGGGCGAAGATGATGGCCGGCCGCCCCAACCGGGCGATCACATTGGCCATGGTGAAGGTCTTGCCAGAGCCGGTCACGCCCAGCAGTGTCTGAAATACCTCTCCGTCTTCGATACCCTCCGTGAGCAGCCGAATGGCCTCGGGCTGATCGCCCGCCGGGGGAAATGGCTGAAACAGCTCGAACGGAGATCCGGGGAAACGCACAAACTCACCCTGCTGAGGGGCGTCCTGGCTGGCGCTGCCTGGCACCAGATCCGCCACGGCGCTGTGGTTGACTTCAGACGCTTGCGCTGGGTTTTCTTTGGGGGCGCGTTTGGAAGTGGCCATGGGACGATAAAATCTCAGGGGAAACCCGAAAGACTACTCCATTTCTCCAGATAGCGCTGGGTCGGGATTTCGCCCTGTCGTCTCCTCCTCAACAACCAAACACCCCCTCCGGATCAACATGTCTGTCTTTTCCGCCGTCGAAATGGCCCCCCGCGACCCTATCCTGGGCCTGAATGAACAATATGCCGCCGACACCAACCCCAACAAGGTCAACCTGGGCGTGGGCGTGTACTTCGACGACACGGGGAAGCTGCCGCTGCTCGACTGCGTGAAGACAGCTGAAGAATCGATGATGCAAACCCCCACGGCGCGTGGCTACCTGCCGATTGACGGCATTGCCGCCTACGACGCTGCAGTCAAAGGTCTGGTGTTCGGTGCGGACAGTGAGCCTGTGACCAGCGGTCGTGTGGCCACGGTTCAGGCAGTGGGTGGTACCGGCGGCCTGAAGATAGGAGCCGACTTCCTGAAAAAGGTGAGCCCCAGCGCAAAGGTGCTGATCTCCGACCCAAGTTGGGAAAACCACCGCGCACTGTTCAGTGCCGCAGGGTTTGAAGTCGGTACCTATGCGTACTACGACGCAGAGAAGCGCGCCGTCAACTTTGACGGCATGCTCGCCAGCCTCAAAGCTGCTGCGCCAGGCACCATCGTGGTTCTGCACGCCTGCTGCCACAATCCTACGGGCTACGACATCACGCCAGAGCAATGGAATCAGGTGGTGAGCACGGTCAAGGCCCAAAACCTGACCGCCTTCCTCGACATGGCCTACCAGGGCTTTGGCAATGGAATTGCCGAAGACGGCGCCGTCATCGCCAAGTTTGTCGCGGCAGGCATGGACTTCCTCGTCTCAACCTCTTTCTCCAAGAGCTTCAGCCTGTACGGCGAGCGCGTGGGAGCGCTATCAGTGCTCTGCGCCAACAAGGACGAAGCCTCCCGCGTCCTGTCGCAGTTGAAGATAGTGATCCGAACCAACTACTCCAACCCGCCTACGCACGGCGGCGCCGTGGTGGCCAAGGTGCTCAACACCCCGGAGCTGCGTGCCATGTGGGAAAAAGAACTGGCGGGCATGCGTGTGCGCATCAAGCAAATGCGCCAGAAGCTGGTGGATGGTCTCAAGGCGGCCGGTGTCACTCAGGACATGAGCTTCATTACCACTCAAATTGGCATGTTCAGCTATTCCGGTCTGTCAAAAGATCAGATGATTCGCCTCCGCAGCGAATTCGGCGTCTACGGTACCGATACTGGCCGCATGTGTGTGGCTGCCCTCAACAGCAAGAACATTGACCACGTTTGCAAGGCGATTGCCGCCGTAATGGCCTGAGCAACTGGGCTGCGTTTCCTTGGGAGCATTGGCCGGGCCTGCCAGGCACGACACGAGAAAGCCGCTGCAACTTCAGCGGCTTTTTTCGTCCAGAACGGGCTGTGAAAGGCTTCTGAAGCTCCATACCACCCCATGCCACTGCGACCAGATGCACCGATGAGGCCTATCGTTGGTCGAGCCGTACCTGCGGCATCTACCGGACATCACGGGTGGTGGGGTGTTCCATGGATATGAGCAGCCAGCCCATGATCCTCCGGTGGGCAGATGTGCTCAATGGCGTTCATGGCGCGGCCGTGTCCCAGCAGCAACACTACCCTACTGGGATGCGGGGCCTTGGGCGCCATCTGTCGCAGGAGGGCGTCTCTGCGTCCCGCCTTTCGGGGCTGTTGCGGTAGCTCATTTGCTGTCTCCCGCTTGAGGGGTTCGTTGACGAAGCCCCTACCGCTGCAGGGCAGCACTCCATTCTGCGTACGCTCCGGTACCAGGTGCAATACGGCGCGCCGGGGAAACGTCTCAGAGCCCGTGCACAGCGCGTTCGAGGTCAAAACAGATTGGTATCGTGGCTGCTTGGCGCATCTGTTTCCGAGCACCTGATGCGCTCATTGGCCCGAACCCCTGCCAGTTTGAGGCCTGGCAGACGATGCTCTTCGTTCGTATGCCGACAAGCCGCCCAGGAGTACCTGGCTCCGGCTCCGGCTCACGCACTCAAACCTGTGTTCCAGAATGAGAATCAGATGGTTTGATTTCCGGCGAAAGCCCTGAATTCTTTCACGAAGGTGACAACAGAGGCGAGGTTTAGGTGTTTCTCCCCTGACGTTTGAGCAGACATACTGTTATATTGCACTGCAACATAACGAATTTCGAACGGTCCCAGCCATGCTTTATCAGATCTACGAAACCCAACGTTCGATCATGGAGCCTTTTGCCGATCTGGCCGAAGTCGCATCCAAGATGTTCAGCAACCCTTTGCTGCCAGCCGGCCAACTTCCATTGGCGCCCCGTATTTCCGCGGCTTACGACTTGATGCACAGGCTTGGCAAGGATTACGAAAAGCCGGAATTCGACATCCGAACCGTCGATGTGGATGGCGTGGACGTCGCTATCTACGAACGAATCGAGGTCGACAAGCCCTTTTGTGAGTTGCGCCGCTTCAAGCGCTTCACCGATGACACCGCTACCTTGGCCAAGCTCAAGGGTGAACCGGTTGTTCTCATCGTTGCGCCCCTCTCCGGCCACTATGCCACGTTGCTGAGAGACACCGTGCGCACCATGCTCAAGGACCACAAGGTCTATATCACCGACTGGAAGAATGCCCGGCTGGTGCCGATGAGCGAAGGCGAGTTTCATCTGGACGACTACGTGAACTACGTGCAGGAGTTCATCCGCTACCTGCAGGGCATCTACGGCAACTGCCACGTGATGAGCGTGTGCCAGCCGACTGTGCCGGTGCTAGCCGCCATTTCACTGATGGCCTCGCGCAAGGAGCTCGAACCGCTCTCCATGATCATGATGGGGGGCCCGATCGATGCACGCAAATCTCCCACGGCCGTGAACGACCTCGCGACGCAGCGCAGCCACGCATGGTTTGAGAACAACGTGATTTATCGCGTTCCGGACAAGTTCCCCGGCGCAGGCCGCCGCGTGTACCCGGGTTTTCTGCAGCACTCGGGCTTCGTGGCCATGAATCCTGATCGCCACGCCAACAGCCATTACGACTACTTTCTCGACCTCATCAAGGGTGACAACGAAAGCGCAGACGCCCATCGCAAGTTCTACGACGAGTACAACGCCGTGCTCGACATGGACGCCGACTACTACCTGGAGACCATTGCAGCTGTCTTCCAGGACTTCCGGCTGCCGATGGGCACATGGCATGTGATCAACGAAAAGGGCAAGTCGGAGCACGTCAAGCCCGCAGACATCAAGCATGCTGGCCTGCTGACCGTGGAAGGCGAGCTGGACGACATTTCGGGCTCTGGCCAAACCAAGGCCGCCCACAGCTTGTGCACCGGTATTCCGGCAAAAGACCAGCTTCACTATGAAGCCAAGGGCGCCGGTCATTATGGCATCTTCAGCGGGCGACGCTGGCGTGAGCATGTGTACCCTGTGGTGAAAGATTTCATCGCTGCTCACGAAGCTGGTACGGTGGCGCGCAAAGGTGTGGCTCAAGCCAAAGCAGCGGCGCCATCGTCGGCCAAGAAGTCCGGTCCGGCTCGCAAGGTGTCGACACCGGCCAAAACTGCTGCATCGAAGACAGTTGCTTCCAAGACTGCTGCGCCCAAGGCAGCCCCTGCCCGCAAACGGACAACTGCTACCAAATCTGCGAAATCATGACCGAGACTCACTCGCCCTCACAGGCGGTGACTCTGGTTGACCGGATTGACGCAGCCCTGCCGCAGACGCAATGCACGCGCTGCGGCTTTCCTGATTGCAGGGCTTATGCGGTTGCCATCGCAGCAGGCGAGACCGCCATCAACAGATGCCCGCCGGGTGGCGCCGAGGGTGTGGAGCGTCTGGCTGAGTTGACGGGCGCCCCTGTAGCCCCCTTGGACCCCGACTGCGGCTTCGAAGGACCCGTGACACTGGCCGTCATAGACGAAGACTGGTGCATCGGCTGCACGCTTTGCATCAAGGCCTGTCCCACCGACGCCATCGTGGGCACCAACAAGATGATGCACACGGTGATCGAACCGTATTGCACCGGCTGCGAACTGTGCATCCCTGTGTGTCCGGTCGATTGCATATCGCTGGAGCCAGTGAATGCTCAGCTGACCGGCTGGTCGGGTTGGAGCCAAGCCCTCGCGCAACAGGCGCAGCAGCGTTATCAGGCACGCCAGTTGCGGCTCGCCAGAGAAAAGGTGGAACACGACCAGCGGCAAGACGCCAAAGCCGAGAGTAAGCTCGCCCACTTGGCGGAACATTCGAAACACACCGACCCGGCCACCCTTGAGCGCAAACGAGCGATCATCGAAGCCGCACTCGAGCGCGCCAGATCCAGACGCTCCGCCAGTTGATATTCCGGTAGAGTTTTCCAGACCTTCAGGGTCAGGCAGCAACTATCGACTTGTAGACACCGCAACCGACGTAAAGGTCGTCGACCTTTGCTACGAACGACATCTTTGTCTGTATTGCCTTGGTCGTGGGGTTGACAATGTCATACTGGACCCAGCCTGGTTCGGTCTCACTTTGCGTCACGATGGCCTCGAGCAGCGAATCGCCATCCACCCCGGGAATGTCCTGAACGCGAGACCCAACTTTGGCTGGATTGCCGCCAAACGCCACGTACTGACCGGCACGGTCCAGAGCGAACACGTACATGTCGCGATCATGGAAGGGACCGTCCGGGTCCGTCAGCGAGGATACGAAACCCTCACGCCCACGCTCGCTGCGCATTTGCAAAGCCATCCTGACCAAGCCCATAGCCTCTTCGGCCGTCCCTTGCTGCAGCTTGAACGAAGACACGGCGCTGGAGAGGTTTGCCGCCTGATCTTCGAGTTGTACGGCCTGGTTGACGGCCCGCTCCACCATCTGTGCATTGCGCTGCGTAATCTCGTCCAACTGGCGTACGGCGGACGAGATTTCTGTCAGATTGCTGCTTTGCTCAGCACTGGCGGCAGAGATCAACGACATGTTCGAAGCGACGCCTCGAACGCCATTGACGATCTGGTTGATATTTTCGCCCGCCGTTCTGATCTGCCCCACGCTGGTGCTCACCTGATTCGATGAGGTTTCGATCAGATCCCGGATCTCGCGCGCCGATGCGGCTGATCGCTGTGCCAGGGTGCGAACTTCGCTGGCCACCACAGCAAACCCTCTGCCCTGTTCGCCAGCACGTGCAGCCTCCACAGCAGCGTTGAGCGCCAGAATATTGGTCTGGAACGCCAGGCTGTCGATCACGCTGATGATGTCGTTCATCTGCTGCGCATGGCGCTGTATGGTCTCCACTGATTCGACGGCCTCGCGCATGGTGTTGACACCAATTTCGGCGATGTCACGCACCTTTGCCGCCTGACCGTCGGAGTCGACGGCCGTCCGCGAATTTTGCTCCACAGTGGAAGACAGTTCCTGAACGCTCGCGGCAGTCTGCTCGAGATTGGCGGCTTGTTGCTCCGTTCGGTCAGAGAGTTCGCGGTTGCCATTGGCAAGGCTTCTTCCGGCAAAGGCCACGAGAGCCGAGTTGCTACGAACATCCGCCACCATGGCCGAAAGGTTTCGAATGGTGTCGTCCAGCAGACCCGTGAGCTCGGCCAACTCGTCACGTCCGCGGGTTCGGACCGTGGCCCGCAAGTTACCACCTGCAACCTCTCGCATCACGTCCACCATGCGACGGAACTCGATCACGAAACTCAAAAGGAAGCTCATGATGAGATAACCCACCATGGCAATGCCGGCGGTTGATGCCACAACGGCGATACGGCGCAGAAAAATGTCCCGGTCAAGTCGCTCACCCAGTGCCTGGCGCAAACGTGCCCTGGCATTCTCCTCAAAGGCCGACACGGCACCTATCGCCTGGGTTCCAAGCTCGAAGAAGGCTTCGGAGGTCAGATCAGAGTTGCCGCCAGCAACCCTCTTGGCCATTGCCAGAAAGGCGGTGGACGCGTCCGTCGCCTTCTTTCCCGATACATCGCCCACACCATATTTGTCTACGAACTGCTTGCGGTAGATAGCCTCGTTGGCGGCAAGGTCTGCCTCCGCGATAAGAGCGTTGAGCTTGCTCAGCGCAGCAGAGTCCTGCCCTCCGCCAGCCAACGCGCCTGCGCCCTTGCCACGCACTTGCCCCAGCAACTCCATCCAGTTGGGGGTCTGCGACACCACCATGTCCATCAGAAAGTAGCTCGGAGGTTCGGGGTCGAACAACAAGCCT
>JBNKNN010000239.1:0-19983 GCA_050293865.1 Hydrogenophaga sp.
AGGGTGTCAGCGTTGACGATGTAGGGTGTGTAGCACTCGGCATAGCCGTGCTCTTGCGTCTGCACATCGAGCATGAACTGCGCCAGTGCACGATGCAGACGAGCAATGGGGCCACGCATGAAGGTGAAGCGCGAGCCAGCCAGCTTGGCGCCGGTTTCGAATTCCAGACCCAGTTTCTCGCCGATGTCCACATGGTCACGAACCTCGAAATCGAAAGATTTGGGCGTGCCCCAACGGCGCACTTCGACGTTGCCCTCTTCGTCATGACCAACCGGCACGGATTCATGCGGCAGGTTGGGCACAGCCAGCAACATCGACTGGAGTTCGCCTTGCAGGACATCCAGACGGGCGGCTGAACGCTCCAACTCGTCTTTGATGTCCGCCACCTGCTTCATGGCCGCATCGGCTTCGTCGTGCTTGCCTTGCCCCTTGAGCGCACCGATCTGCTTGGAGACGCTGTTTCGCTGGGCCTGGAGTGATTCGGTATGGGTTTGTAGCGTCTTGCGCTCGTTTTCCAGCGCGGTGTAAGCGGCTACGTCAAGATAAGGCTGTGGAGACTTTCGGCTTTCCAGGCCAGCGACCACAGCGTCCAGATCCTTGCGGAGAATAAGAATGTCAAGCATGTGAGAGAGTATGGGTTCTTAGCCTGGCCCGAGTGGCCAAGACAATGTTATTTGATGTGCTCGGGTGAGCTGCCGTCGTCGAGTTTCAGGCCTTTTGGCAAGGGAAACTTCACCGTTTCTTCCAGGCCTTCCATGCGCCGCACAGCAATTGCGCCCATGGATTTGAGGCGCTCGATGACCTGCTGGACCAGCAACTCAGGCGCAGACGCACCGGCTGTCAGGCCAACGCGCCCCATGCCTTGTACCCACTCAGGCTGGAGTTCGTCGGCATTGTCCACCATGTATGAGGGGGTCCCGCGCTTGATGGCCACTTCACGCAATCGGTTGCTGTTGGAGCTGGTGGGGCTACCAACAACGATCACCACGTCCACCGCCTCACTCAGTTCCTTGACGGCGTCCTGCCGGTTTTGCGTCGCATAGCAAATATCCTGTTGTTTGGGCTCGCGCACCATAGGAAAACGCCGTTTCACTGCGGCAAGAATGCCGGCTGCGTCATCCATCGACAGAGTTGTCTGAGTCACGACTGCCAGTTTTTCAATCTGTGCGGGCTGCACCTTGGCCACGTCTGCTTCGTCTTCCACCAGGTGGATGCCGCCATCGAGCTGCCCCATGGTGCCCTCTACCTCAGGGTGCCCTTTGTGTCCGATCATCAGGAATTCATAACCTTCCTTGTGCAGCTTGGCCACCTCCACGTGCACCTTGCTCACCAGCGGGCAGGTGGCATCGAATATCTGGAAACCGCGTCGGGCGGCCTCATCCTGAACCGCTTTGCTCACACCATGGGCTGAGAACACCAGCGTCGCGCCGGCAGGCACGTCGTTCAGGTCTTCTATGAAGATGGCTCCCTTGTCCTTGAGGTCGTTGACTACATAGGTGTTGTGCACGATCTCATGGCGCACGTAAATGGGGCGACCAAACTTTGCCAGCGCTCGCTCGACGATCTCGATGGCACGGTCCACACCGGCGCAGAAGCCACGAGGCTCGGCCAGAACGATCTCTTGCATCACAGTACTCCGATCAATTGAACTTCAAACTTCACTGCCTGCCCTGCCAAAGGGTGGTTGAAATCGAAAAGAACGGCACCGTCTGCACGCACCTCCTGGACGGATCCTGCATAACTTCCCAGGCCGTCGGGAGTTGGAAATTGAACCACGTCACCCACGCTGTACTGTTCGCTGGGGTCACCCAACTGGTTGAGCAGAGAGCGAGCCACCCACTGGACCATCTCTGGCTGACGCTCGCCGAAGGCCTCGCCGGGCTCGAGCTCAATCACGACATGCTCGCCCTCATTCAAACCGATCATGCGCGCCTCAATGGCAGGAGACAACTCGCCGGCACCAACACTTAGCGTCGCGGGTTTGTCTTCAAAAGTATCGATGATGACTTGCCCCCGGGGGCCCGACATGCGGTAGTGAAGGGTCAGGAACGATCCTTCTTGGACTTGGGTCATGGTGCAAAAGCCTGTGATGGGGAGGGATTGCCTCCAATAGCGTCCTCAAGGTGTAGGACGCACCCGCGCGAGCGGGCAAAGCTCTATTGTAAAAAGCTTGGGCAGCGACTGGAGAAAACCGGAAGCACATCAGGGAGAGACCACAAAATGACCGTTGCCACACCCGCCATCGGGCTCAAAAGCCTGCCCGCAGAGGCCAGACCAAGGGAAAAACTGCTGAAACTGGGGCCTCAGGCGCTGAGCGACGTGGAGTTGCTGGCCTTGCTGCTACGCACTGGCATGGCCGGCAAACATGTGATGGCGCTGGCCCAGGAGGTTTTGCAACACTGTGAAGGGGTTGCCGGCCTGTTGCACGCCCCGCCCGATCGACTCAAATCGGTCAAAGGACTGGGGCCCGCCAAACGGGCCGAACTGGCGGCTGTCATGGAGCTTTCGCGCCGTGCGCTGGCCGAACAGCTCAAAGAGCGGGCGGCATTCGACAGTCCAAAAGCTGTCAGGTCATACTTGCAATTGCACCTTGCGCACTTGACCCACGAGGTGTTCTGCGTGCTGTTCCTGGACAGTCAGAATCGTCTACTCGCCATGGAAGAGATGTTTCGCGGCACCCTGAGCCAAACAAGCGTCTACCCCAGAGAGGTGGTCTTGCGTGCCTTGCACCACCATGCAGCCAGCGTCGTGCTGGCCCACAACCACCCCAGCGGCGTGGCCAGGCCTTCCAGTGCTGACGAAGCTTTGACCCAATCCCTCAAGGCCGCTCTGGGTCTGGTGGACATAAGGGTACTGGACCATTTCATCGTGACGCGGGAAACCGCTGCGTCCATGGCGGAAATGGGACTGATCTGAGACGAATGGCCTTTCCTGCGGGACAATGAATGCATGAAAGCCCGTTCATTTGATGAACTCAAGAACATCCGCAAGGCGCTGGCAGAGCATGCCGCCCAGGCCCGTCTGGAAAGCGAGCGGGAGGAGCAGGCCAGGCGGGAGAAAGCACGCGAGCAGCGCTTGTTTCAGGACGCTGTGGGGGCTGTTCGGCCTTTACCCGATCGTCAACGCGTTCACCTCGCTTCGCAGCGGCCCTCCACGCGGCCACGGCAGAGAGAGCAGGACGAACAGGCCGTCATGCGCGAGGCCTTGTCGGACGAATTCGATGTAGAGACCTTGCTGCACACCGATGAGCATCTGAGCTACCGACGCCCCAGCCTGGGTCCTGACGTCTTGAGAAAGTTGCGCGAAGGGCACTGGAGCCGGCAAAAGCAGATCGACCTGCATGGGCTTCGCACCGATGATGCGCGCGATGCGTTGGGTCGGTTCATCCATGACGCGCACCGAGATGGCATTCGCTGCGTGCGCGTTGTGCATGGCAAGGGGCTGGGATCGCCAGGCCGGCAACCGGTACTCAAGACGCGCGTGTTGCGATGGCTTGTGCAGAAGAAGGAAGTGATGGCATTTGTGCAGGCGCGGCCAGCCGATGGTGGCGCCGGCGCTCTGGTGGTGCTGCTGGCACCGCACCGGCCGCGCTGACGCCTATTGGCGCTGGCCTGGCTTCAGGCGATGCGCTCGCGCTGTTGGGACACCACCTCGGCCACCAGGGGATGCAGGTCCGTGACGCCGTGGCCATCGACCCACGCCAGCAAGTCCCGGCGCATGCGAGGCTCCCAGAACCTGCGGATGTGGGTCGCCACCCCGTCAATGGCCTCGTGATGCTGGGGCGTGGCTTCGAAGAACTGGCCAATGCGGTTGGCCATGCGAACCAGATTCTGGGTTTCCATGCTCATGGGTTTGTCACGTCTTTGTCGTTTTGCTCGTGTGGGCGCCGGTGTGGCCGGTGTACTGCACAAGGCGTTCGCCGCGCACAAAACCAGCCAACCACATGCCGCATTCCGAGGCGATTTTCACCGCCAAGGCGGTGGGAGCCGAAACCGCAGCCATTGCAGTGATGCCAGCCATGGCCGACTTTTGCACCATCTCGAAGCTGGCACGACTGGTGACGCACACGAATCCGGTTTGCGGATCGAACTTGTCGCGCAGCATGGCGCCGATCAGTTTGTCGAGCGCGTTGTGACGACCCACGTCTTCGCGCACCAGCATGACGTTGCCCTCAAGGTCGCACCAGGCGGCCGCATGGGTGGCGCCCGTGGTCTGCTGCAAGGCCTGCCAGGCCGGCAGTTGCCGATGAGCGCTGAGGACAGCCTCCACGGCGATGGACTGCTGATTCAGTTGCGGCAGCGGCTGGCAGACCTGATCCAGGCTATCGGTGCCACACAGGCCACAACCGGTGCGACCTGCCATGCTGCGGCGGCGCTCGCGCAAACGCCACTCACATTCGGCCGATACGTCCACCCTCAGCTCGATACCGCGAGCAACTGTGTTCACGTCCACAGCATAGATGTCGCTCAGGGAAGGAACCAGACCCTCTGTGACCAAAAAACCGACAGCAAAATCCTGCAAGTCGGTCGGGCTGGTCATCATCACAGCATGGGAGATGCCGTTGACGACGATGGCCACCGGCACTTCTTCTGCCAGCCAATCGGCGCGCTCGCGCCCATCGACATCCCAAACCGTGTGAGACTTCACGGCAGCCTCGTGGGCCAGGCAAACGTCAGCCGCTTTCATGGCTCGTCCACCGCTTCTTGCCGGGCCTGGTGGCTCGATGGCAGCAAGGCATGTTGCTGCGCATCAAAGGCGCTGAACTCCTTTTGCCAGGCAGAAGGCTGCATGACCTTGGTCACTTGCACTGCCGTGACTTTGTATTCCGGACAGTTGGTGGCCCAGTCCGAACTGTCGGTGGTAATGACGTTGGCTCCACTCTCCGGGAAGTGGAAGGTCGTCCAGACCACCCCCGGCTGCATGTCCTCGGTCACGTGGGCACGCAAGACCGTCTGGCCAGCGCGGCTGCTCACGCCTACCCAGTCGCGGTCGACGATGCCACGCTCTTGCGCGTCGTGCGGGTGCAGATCGAGCCGGTCTTCGCTGTGCCACTGGCTGTTGGCGGTGCGTCGCGTCTGCGCGCCGACGTTGTACTGGCTGAGGATGCGACCCGTGGTGAGCAGGAGCGGAAACCGCCGCGTGACTTTCTCGTCGCTGGGCACATAGGCGGTATTGAAGAATCGTCCCTTGCCACGAACAAAGCCGCCCACGTGCATGGTGGACGTGCCGGCCTCTTCCGTGTTGGCGTTGCAAGGCCATTGCACGCTGCCCAGGCGATCTATCTTTTCGTAGGTCACGCCGGCGAACGAGGGCGTGAGCAAAGCAATCTCGGCCATGATGTCGCTGGGGTGCGAATAAGCCATCGGATACCCCAAGGCGTGCGATAGTCGCTGCGTGACCTCCCAGTCTCCCAAGCCGCTGAGCGGCGGCATGACCTGACGCACCCGCGAGATGCGGCGCTCGGCATTGGTGAAGGTTCCATCCTTCTCGAGGAAGGAGCTGCCTGGCAGGAAGACGTGTGCGTATTTGGCCGTTTCGTTGAGGAAAATGTCCTGCACAACGATGCATTCCATGGCTTCGAGCGCAGCTACCACGTGCTGTGTGTTCGGGTCAGACTGCACAATGTCTTCGCCCTGGCAGTACAGCCCCTTGAAGGTGCCGCCCAAGGCAGCTTCGAACATGTTGGGAATGCGCAAGCCTGGCTCTGCATCCAGTGTCACACCCCAATGCGCTTCGAACTGGCCACGCACGGTGTCGTCAGAAATGTGGCGATAGCCTGGCAACTCATGGGGGAAGCTGCCCATGTCGCAACTGCCTTGCACGTTGTTTTGGCCTCGCAGCGGGTTCATGCCCACGCCCTCGCGCCCTACCATGCCGCAGGCCATAGCCAGGTTGGCGATGCCGATGACCATGGTGGAGCCTTGCGCGTGCTCGGTCACCCCCAGGCCGTAGTAAATGGCGGAGTTCGGTCCGCTGGCGTAAAGACGTGCCGCTGCCCGCACTTCAGATGCCGGCACACCGGTGATGGCTTCAGTGGCTTCGGGAGAGCATTCATCGCGGCTGACGAAGGCACGCCAGTCGGCAAAGCTTTGCTCCTCACAGCGCTCCGCCACATATTGCTCGGCCAGCAGACCTTCGGTGACCACCACATGGGCCATGGCATTGATCAGCGCCACGTTGGTGCCCGGCTTGAGTGCCAAATGGTGGTCAGCCTTCACGTGCGGTGCAGAGACCAGCTCGGTGCGGCGCGGGTCGACCACAATGAGCCTGGCGCCCGCGCGCAGACGCTTCTTCATGCGCGAAGCGAACACAGGGTGAGCGTCCGTGGGGTTGGCGCCGATCACCATGATGACGTCGGCCTGTTCCACGCTCTTGAAGGTTTGCGTACCGGCCGAAGTGCCGAAGGTCTGGCCCATGCCGTAGCCGGTGGGCGAGTGGCAAACGCGTGCACAAGTGTCGACATTGTTGGTGCCAAATGCAGCTCGGATCAGCTTCTGAACCAGGTACACCTCTTCGTTGGTGCAGCGGCTGGAAGTGATACCACCAACGGCGTCTTTGCCGTGCTCAGACTGGATGCGCTTGAACTGCGCGGCCGCATAGTCGATGGCCTCGTCCCAACTCACCTCCCGCCAGGGATCGGTGATGCGTTCACGGATCATCGGCTTGGTAATGCGGTCTGGGTGGGTGGCGTAGCCCCAGGCGAAGCGACCCTTGACACAGCTGTGCCCCTCGTTGGCTTTGCCATCTTTCCAGGGCACCATGCGCACGACGGTATTGCCTTTCATCTCGGCCTTGAAGCCGCACCCCACGCCGCAATAGGCGCAGGTGGTAACGACGCTGTGCTCGGCCTGACCCAGTTCCAGTATCGATTTTTCCTGCAGGGTGGCCGTGGGGCAGGCCTGGACGCAGGCGCCGCAGCTTACACAATCGCTGTCCATGAAGGCCTGGCCCTGGCCGGCAGACACGCGGCTCTCAAATCCGCGCCCGGAGATGGTCAGCGCAAATGTGCCCTGTGTTTCCTCACAAGCACGCACGCAACGGTTGCAGACGATGCACTTACTCGGGTCGTACTGGAAGTAAGGGTTGGAAGTGTCGACCTTGGCGTCCGCATGATCGCAACCGGCAATACCGGCCACAGTCTGCCCGTGGGTGCCATAGCGCACTTCGCGCAACCCCACCTGGCCAGCCTGGGTCTGCAGCTCGCAGTTGCCGTTGGCGGCGCAGGTGAGGCAGTCGAGCGGGTGGTCACTGATGTAAAGCTCCATCACTCCACGGCGCAATTGCTGCAGTTTGGGTGACTGCGTGCGCACCACCATGCCTTCCTCTGCTGGCGTGGTGCACGAAGCGGGGAAGCCACGCCGCCCATCGATTTCAACCATGCACAAGCGGCAAGACCCAAAAGGTTCCAGGCTGTCGGTGGCGCAGAGTTTGGGCACTTGCACGCCTGCCTCGGCGGCGGCACGCATCAGCGAGGTACCTTTGGCCACCTGGACAGCTCGGCCGTCGATGTGCAGGTGAACGATCTGCTCGCCCTGGCGCGCTGGGGTGCCAAAGTCTTTGTCGTGAATGTTCATCATGGCCGTGTCTCCTTCAAGCGGCCGGCGCGGCGTTGACGGCCACGCTGTCGAGACCGAAGTCTTCAGGGTAATGGTTCAGTGCCGACAGCACCGGGTTGGGGGTCATGCCGCCCATGGCGCAGAGGCTCCCGTGGGTCATGGTTTCGCACAAATCCCGCAACAACACCACTTGCGCCTCTCGGACCTCACCCTCGTTTTGCTGGATGCGGTCGATCACCTCCACGCCACGGGTGGAGCCGATACGGCAAGGCGTGCACTTCCCGCAGCTTTCGATCGCGCAGAACTCCATCGCGTAGCGGGCGAGCGAAGCCATGTCGGCTGTGTCGTCGTGCACGACCACGCCACCGTGGCCGAGCGTAGCGCCGAACGCGGCGTAGCCCTCGTAGTCAAGTGGCGCATCCCATTGATCCTGCGGTACATAGGCTCCCAATGGACCTCCGACCTGTATAGCCTTGATCGGGCGACCGCTGCGGGTACCACCTCCAAAGTCCTCCACCAGCTCACGAAGGGTATGGCCGAAAGGCAGCTCCACCAGCCCACCTCGGGCGATGTTGCCAGCGAGCTGAAACGGCAAAGTGCCACGCGAACGCCCCTGGCCGTAGCCCTGGTAGCTGGCTGCACCGTGAGCGAGGATGGCCGGGACCGACGCCAATGTGATGACGTTGTGGATCAGGGTGGGCTGGCCGAACAGGCCTTGCAGCGCGGGCAAAGGCGGCTTGGCCCGCACGACTCCGCGCTTGCCTTCGATGCTCTCCAGCATGGCGGTTTCTTCGCCGCACACATACGAACCGGCGGCCATTCGAACTTCGATGTTGAATGCCTTGCCCGAGCCTGCCACGTTGCTCCCCAGCCAGCCAGCTTCGGCGGCCAGTGCAACGGCTTTGCGAAAAACGGCCACCGCCAATGGGTATTCCGAACGGATATAGACATAGCCCTGGGTTGCGCCCACGGCCAGGCCCGCAATGGTCATGCCTTCGATCAGCATGAACGGGTCGCCTTCGAGTGTCATGCGGTCGGAGTAGGTGCCGGAGTCGCCTTCGTCGGCGTTGCACACAACGTACTTCTGCTCGGCCTTGGCCAGTTGCACCGTGTTCCATTTGACGCCCGCCGGGAAGGCCGCACCGCCACGGCCGCGCAAGCCGCTCTCGGATAGGGCATCGACCACCTTCTCCACCGCCATGGACGCTGCGGCTTTGAGGCCTGCCCAGCCGCCGTGCTGTTCGTAGTCTCGCAGGGACAACGGATCGATCACACCCATGCGAGCGAAGGTCACGCGTTCTTGCTTGGCCAAATAGGGAATGGCTTCCGTCAAGCCGAGCGATCTGGGGTGCTGACCGCCTTGCAGGAAACCGGCATCGAACAAGCCTGCAATATCGTCTTCATCAACCGGACCATAGGCCACGCGACCTTCTGCCGTCTCGACTTCGACCATGGTTTCCAACCAAAACAGGCCACGCGAGCCATTGCGCACGATCTCGACGGGCAGCGTGCGCTGGACCGCTTCCTCAGCAATGCGCCGCGCTACTTCGTCGGCACCCACCGCCACAGCGGCCGTATCCGCCGGTACATACACCTTGGCAGTTGCTTGGCTCATGCGGTCTCCTTCTGAGCGAAGACCAGACGCTCCAAGCGCTCAGGCGTCATGCGCGCATGGCAACGATCACCAATTTGCACCGCTGGCGAAGAAGCGCACAGGCCCAGGCAATACACGGGCTCGACGGTCACTTCATCCCCCAGCGTCTGGGCAACTTTCCACAGTGCGTCGCTCCCGCAAGCCAGGCAACTCTCCGCCCGACACACCTGCACCACCTGGCCCTTCGGCTTTTCCCTGTGGAAGTGGTGATAGAAGGTCAGCACACCATGGACTTCAGCGCGCGAAAGGTTCATGACCTCGGCCACCATTGGAACGGCATCATCTGGCACATGTCCCAAACCATCCTGGATCTGGTGCAAAAGGGGCAACAGTCCCCCTGCCGTCTGGCGATGTGCGGCGATGGCCTCCTGAACCATGACCAGATCAGCAGGAGTCAGGCGAGAGAGTGCTGCGCCGGAAGGAGCAGCCTGAGTGTTGGCGATGGATGTGTTTCGGGACATGAAGTGGCCTTGGATTGCGGTAACGGGCTGCCAGACCAGGGCGGCCAAGCTGCTTTCAGCGACGTACGCAGGCACCCGTGGCGCGGGCAAGACTTTGTTGTTATGGTTCGACCAAACCTTATCCTCCGACAAATGCGGCAAGACCGCAATATGAGGCTTGCCGACCTATGCACTGGAAGTGGGCTTCATAAGCAACAACCCGAATGACCAAACACATTTCCATCAAACCAGCATGGACCATTCAGGATGACGATGGCCCTGCGCTGCCGACACGCCTGATCGATCTGCTGGTCCACGTGCATGCTGAAGGCACCTTGCAGCAAGCCGCCAAGAGAATGGGTGTGTCTTACCGTCACGCCTGGGATCTGGTGCGGCAGGGCGAAGCCCATTTCGACGCGCCTTTGCTGCGCATGGAGCGCGGCAAAGGTTCGACCTTGACGCCACTGGGCGAGAAGATCGTTTTCGCCGATCACCGCATCATGGCGCGTCTGCAGCCCGCATTGGACTCGCTCGCCTCCGAACTGGCAGCGGAGTTGCATCGGACTTTGAGCGAGTCGGCGCCCATTCTGCGCGTACACGCCAGCCATGGCTTTGCGGTCGAACGCTTGCTGCGCCACCTGGGTGACCAGGGCCTGCAACTGGAGATCACCTACGGCAGCAGCTCGGGAGCGGCATCCGCGCTGCACGACGGCGACTGCGATGTGGCTGGGTTTCACATTCCCCTGGGTGACATGCAGGCCATGGCGCTGGAGCACTACCGGCAATGGTTGGAAGACGATGAGCTGACCGTCATTGACATCGCTCATCGCCGACAGGGGCTGATGGTGCGAGCCGGTAACCCAAAGGAGATATTCACTCTGGCGGACCTTCTCCGTGACGATGTTCGCTTCATCAACCGTCAGGCCGGTTCTGGCAGCCGCCTATTGCTCGAAGGCCTGATGCAGGCGCAAGGGTTGAACACGGCCAACATCGCAGGTTTCGAACACGGTGAATACACCCACGCTGCCGTAGCGGCCTATGTGGCCAGTGGCATGGCCGATGTGGGCTTCGGCCTGGAACCACCAGCCCGCCAATTCAAATTGGACTTTGTACCAGTCGCGTCCGAGCAATACTTCCTGCTGAGTCGCAACAGCGTGATGGGGTCACCGGCAGTACAGGCCCTCCTCCAAGCGCTGCAGGATGCAGACTTCAGGTCAAAGTTGGCCGAACTGCCCGGATACGACCCCGAAAAAGCGGGCAACTTGACACCGCTGTATGAGCGATATCCCGCACTCGCTCGACGCGATGGCTGACCAGTGACGTCAAGCCCCCGAGCGGTTGCGCATCCAGTCAGCTGTCTGGAAAAAACTCTTGTTGAGTCGGGTGTGCAGATCAGGATCGATGCCGACTTCGGTCATGGCCTGATCCATGCACGCCAGCCACTGATCGCGCTCCACAATGCCGATGGAGAACGGCATGTGCCGCATGCGCAGACGAGGATGCCCGAAACGCTGCACATAGAGATCAGGGCCACCCAGCCAGCCGCACAGGAACCAGAAGAGCTTGTCGCGTGCGTCTGTCAGCGTGCTCCCATGCGCCTGGCGCAGTTCCCGGTAGCCAGGCTCAATATCCATCAGGTCATAGAAGTGGTCCACCACCTCCCGTACCTTTTCCTGGCCACCGATCCACTCAAACGGAGTGGAGGGCGAAGTCTGTGAAAGCTCGGATTCGCCTGAAGAAGATGACATATTGGACAAGATCAAGGTGTTGGGGGATCGAGATCGACTGCCATTGGCTCATCACACCTCGGCTTTGCGCAGAGTCTCTACGACTGGAGTGCTGAGAACGCTGCGCAACCCCCACCATCCCGCAGCCAGTGCCAGCAATCCACCGAGAAAAGCTCCTGCCAGTGGCGCCCACAAGGGCGGCCGCCAATCGAACTCGAAAGCGAATCGTGCCAGCGCCCAACCGACTGCAAGCGCCACCACAGACGCCATGGTGCCAGCCAGCACACCGACACCGATGAGTTCGATCCGCTGGACCTGGCGCAACAAGGCAGATCCTGCGCCCACGGCCCGCAAGATGGCAAACTCGCGCTCGCGCTCAGTCCGTGTCGCAGTCACCGTTGCCAGCAGCACCACCAGACCAGCGACCAAAGCGAAACCAAACAGGAACTCGATCGCTCGGATGACCTGATCGAGAACACGTTGAATCTGCCCAATGGTGAGAGTCATGTCCACATTGGTCACATTGGGGAACGCCTTGATCATGTCGTTGTCAAAGCGTGGCTGACCCTCCGGAGCGCGAAACGCACTGATGAAAGTCGTGGGTGCATCAGGTAAATCTGCAACCGGGAACATGGCAAAGAAATTCACCCGCAAGGATCCCCAGTTGACCTTGCGCAAACTGGTGATGCGTGCGCTCACCTTTTCGCCCGAGATGTCGAAGGCAATTTTGTCTCCCAGCTTCAAGCCCAGGGTCTCGGCAAGCCCTTCTTCGAAACTGATGCCGTCGCGCTCGCCGTCCACCCATTGCCCCTGCACGATCTCATTGTGCTCCGGTTGCGCCGCCGCATACGACAGGTTGAACTCTCTTTCCACCAGGCGCTGCGCTCGTTCATCCTCATACTTGTCCGGGTCAATGGCTTGACCATTGATCTCCACCAAACGCCCCCGAATCATCGGATACCAGTCAAATTTCTCGACGCCGGACTGACGCAGGAAGGCCTGAAACTCTTCAGCCTGATAGGGCTGAACATTGATCACGAACCGGTTGGGGGCATCAGGCGGCGTGGCCTCGCGCCAACTGGCGATCAAGTCGGTGCGCAACAGCACCAGCAAAACCAGCGCCAGCAGGCCCACTGCAAGCGAGCTCACCTGCAGAACCGCGTAGGCAGGACGTGCACTCAGTTGGCGCGTCGCCAGAAGCACGGGGCGGGACGCTGTACTTTCGTTGACCGAGCGGCGAAGTACTTTCACAGCCACCCAAGCCACGCCAGCAAACAGCAGCACCGCCAAGCCGAATCCGGCCACAGCAATGGAACCGAGCATCAGGTCCCGGCTGACGGCCAGCAACAGCACGCAAAAGCCCAGAATGCCCAGGGAGAGGACCGTCAGACTCGCAGGGCGAATTTGCCCAATGTCCCGGCGGATGACTCGCAACGCCGGGACCCTGGCCAACTGAAGCACAGGAGGCAAACCGAAAGCGATCATCAAGGTCAGGCCCATCGCTGCCCCAATGCCAAAAGGAAACCACCCTGGCAGCGGAAGGCTGGTTGCAACAAACTCTGCCAGCAACCAGACAAAGATGAAGTGCACGAAATAACCCAGTAGCAACCCGGCTGCGCTGGCGGCCAGCCCCACCAGCACGAACTCGAATGTGTAGGCACGGGACATGGTCGCCTGGGACACGCCCAGTACCCGCAGCATGGCACACGCGTCCAGGTGCCGCTGTGCAAACGCCCGCGCCGCAATCGCCACCGCCACCGCTGCCAGCAAAGCGGTCAGCAAAGCCACCAGGTTGAGAAACTTCTCCGCTCGGGCCATTGTCTGCTGCATGGCCGGCTGCCCTCCCTCCAGGGTCTCCAATCTGACTCCTCGCCAGCGTCGCGCATCCACGCCTTGCTCGACAAAAGCCACAAACTGCTGAACGGCGGCTTTGGGCCCTGCCACGGCGAAGCGGTATTGCAAACGGCTCGCGGGCTGAACCAGGCCGGTCGATGGCAGGTCGGCCGAGTTGATCATCAGGCGTGGAGCAAAGGACATGAAGCCACTACCGCGATCAGGTTCCACGACCAGCAGTCGGTCCAGACGAAAGCTGCTGTTTCCCAGCAGCACCGTTTGCCCGACCTCAAGATCCAGGGCCACCAGCAAAGCCTTGTCTGCCCAGGCCGTGCCAGGAGTTGGAATGGAATCTACCGGCGCGTCCGCCTCGCCATCGTCGCCCGCGACCCGAAGTGAGCCACGAAGGGGGTAACCATCTCCCACTGCCTTGAGGGACACGAGCCGCGCAGCGCCACCATCGGCCTCCGTCGCCCTTCCCATGGTGGGGAACGAAACAGTCTCTACAGTCTGCAGGCCCAGACTGGCTGCTCGCGCCACGATATCTGGCTCTGGCGCATTGTCGCTGCGGACCACGGCATCGCCGCCGATCAGTGCTGTTGCATCGCGTTTCAGTCCAGCTTGCAGCCGGTCGGCAAAAAACGCCACAGAGGTCAAGGCAGCGACAGCAAGAGCAACCGCCAGAATCAGCAGCCGCAACTCCCCCGCGCGCCAATCGCGCCAAAGCGTTCGCCAGCCGAGACCCAGAGAACCCATACGAGGGGCGACCAGACCCTGATCAAGATGAGAATTGCCCATGGCGCTCAGTGTAGGGGCAAGTGCATACCCCTGCATGGTGTCGGCTTCCACCGCCTCAACGCAGCCAGGAGCGCCGCCCTTCATCTGATCGACGCACCTCGCAGCGACTACAGGACCTTGCTCACCCCTATCGGTCGACCGCAAAACAGACCTCACCGCGGACGGCGAGCAATGGCCGGTCGCTCAGCTCAATAGGTCTCGAGGTGCAAGCGACCTTGCTGCTTCAGAGAAGCTGCCACATCTTCCCAGCGGCCGCCTCCTTGCTCCACCACGTCCTTGAGCGCGAGTACCACTCCTTCTTCCATGGCCTTGAGACCGCAGACGAAGAAGTAGGCATTGGGGTCCTTGAGCAGCGGTGCCAAATCGGCGGCACGGTCGCGAATGGCATCCTGAACGTAGCGCTTGGGCTGACCAGGTGTGCGGCTGAAGGCAAAGTTGATGTCTATGAAGTCGTGCGGCAGACTTTGCAGCGGGCCAAAGTAAGGCAGTTCCTCTTGGGTACGCGCGCCGAAAAAAAGCATCAGTTTGCCGCCCTCGAATTTTCCGGACTTTCGCAGCCGACGGCGCCATTCCGTCATGGCGCGCATCGGCGCGCTACCCGTGCCGGTGCAGATCATGACAATGTGGCTTTTGGGATGATTGGGCATCAGGAAGCTGGTGCCGAACGGTCCTATCACTTCGACCCGGTCACCTACCTTCAGGTCGCACATGTAGTTGCTGCCCACACCCCTCACCGGATTGCCCTGGTGGTCCTCCAACACGCGCTTGATGGTCAGAGACAGGTTGTTGTACCCAGCGCGCTCGCCATTGCGAGCACTGGCGACACTGTACTGACGCGCATGGTGAGCACGGCCCATGCCATCCGTGCCGGGCGGAATGATGCCAATCGACTGCCCCTCCAAAACTGGAAAAGGCTTGTCGCCGAAGTCCAGAACAATGTGGTGGGTGTCGTAATCGTGCCCCGCTTCTTTGCCCACTTCGGTTACACGCACATTGCCCGTCACCGTGGCGGTGATTGTCTTCTGATCAGCCTTTGGGCCATAAATGTTGGCGTAGGGGTGCGCAGCAGACCATGGCGGCGTGGTTGAGCCATACGCCGAAGAGTTGAAAGCACTTTCAACGCTAGCACTGCCCACGGGTGCTGCATCGGCGCTCGCCGGTGCAGCCTCTGCCACCACTGCCTCACCACCTGCAGCCTCTGCTTGTGCCTGCAGTTCGGCCGACGGGATTTCAGCGGGCAACTCATCCCAACTGAACTGGTCGTCCTGGGAGTAAGCGCTGGACTTGATGACCTTGCGATAGTTGTCAATCGCACCCGTTGGGCAAGGCGCAATGCAATCATTGCACCAGTTGCAGATATCGACATCCACGACGTAGTTGCGCGAATCATGGGTGATGGCACCGATCGGGCACATGGATTCGCAGGTGTTGCACCGGATACAGATCTCCGGATCAATCACGTGCTGTTTGATGATGACGATGTCAGCAGCTTCGTTGCTCATGGCGGGCCTGTTGGCGCTTGTTGTTGCGTATCGTAAAGCCGGAAAGCATGAAACCAGGGAAACGTCGCCCGTCCGGCTACCGGTATTCAGTTTAGGGGAAATGGGTGGCAGCGGCACTGGTGTTTGTGCCAGCGCCGCCATGCCCTTGAGTCATCGGAAAGCCCTTGCAGCCTCGCCACTGCAGGGGGCAGCTTCGATCAGTTGAAACGGATGTACTCGAAGTCCACAGGCTGGCGGTTGATACCAATGACTGGAGGTGCAATCCAGTTGGCGAACTTGCCTGGCTCGACGACGCGGCCCATCAGGCTGGCTACGTAGGCGCGGTCTTCGTCGGTGGGCAGCCACTCTTCGACCTTCTGGTTCCATTCATGATCGCTCACCACACGACCGTCCGGACTTACCTTCACGCCCGAGAGCGAGCCGATGTTCCGGTGAAAGGCCTTGTGCGGAACTGCCAGGCGAAAGTCGATCCCTGCCTTCTCGATGATGCGGTTCCAACGCTCCACGCCGCCCACACTGTCCTTGATGTAGTCATCGCGGAGAACTTCATTCAGTGCGTTGAGCATTGGCACTTCCTTCTCCTGCAGCTTGCCATCGGCCACCTCCAGGATCTTGTAGTGCTGGCCCTTGAGCACGTGGTCGTCCGAGCGCTTGCCTTCTTCGAAGCGGCCCTTGAGGCCTGAGCTGTAAAAGATCGCCGCGTTGGACGATTGGTCGGCCCCAAACAGATCAATCGTGACCGAAAAGTGGAAGTTCAGGTAGCGCTGAATGGTCGGCAGGTCAATCACCCCTGCCGCGCGCAACTTGCCCACATCGTCTGTCTTGAGCTGGTTCATCATGTCGCAGGTGCGGGTGATGACGCGGCCCACACCTGACTCACCCACGAACATGTGATGCGCTTCCTCGGTCAGCATGAACTTTGTCGTGCGGGCCAGAGGATCGAATGCCGACTCGGCCAACGCACACAACTGGAACTTGCCGTCGCGATCGGTGAAGTAAGTAAACATGAAGAAGCTCAGCCAGTCAGGTGTCTTCTCGTTGAAGGCCTGCAGGATGCGTGGGTTGTCCTCATTGCCGCTGTTGCGCTCCAGCAAGGCTTCAGCCTCTTCGCGACCGTCACGGCCGAAGTACTTGTGCAGCAGGTACACCATGGCCCACAAATGGCGCCCCTCTTCCACGTTCACCTGGAACAGGTTGCGCAGATCGTACTGACTGGGTGCGGTCAGGCCAAGGTGCCGTTGCTGCTCCACCGATGCTGGTTCGGTGTCGCCCTGAGTCACGATGATGCGACGCAAGTTCGCGCGGTGCTCGCCCGGCACGTCCTGCCACGCATCCTCGCCGAGGTGATCGCCAAAGTGAATTTTGCGGTCTTGCTCGCCGGGATTGAGAAAGATTCCCCAGCGGTAGTCAGGCATTTTCACGTGGCCAAACTGTGCCCAGCCTTGCGGATCGACACTCACTGCCGTGCGGAGATAGACGTCGAAGTTCTGGGAGCCTTCCGGACCCATGTCCTGCCACCACTGCAAATAGTTGGGCTGCCAGTGTTCCAAGGCGCGCTGCAAAGTGCGGTCTTCGCTCAGGTTCACGTTGTTGGGAATCTTCTCGCTGTAGTTGATGCTGGACATAGTGGTCTCCTGCGGGGGGTGTTTGTTGTGAGAACGTCGTCGTGATAGAGGGGGAATTCAACAGGGATGGACTCGCACCAGACTGCAAACTTCAGGAAACCGAGGGTCAGGCTTCGCCTGCCCAAGGGTTTCGCCTCCCCCTCCCAGCGCTGTCAAGCAGCGCGCCAGAGAGGGGGGAAGCCGCGCAGCGGCGCAGGGGGTGATCACACTCTGTTCCAATCGAACTGTTGCTTCTCGCCCTTGCCATAAACCTTGAGCGCACCCTTTTCGCCGACAGCATTGGGGCGTTGGAAGATCCAGTTCTGCCACGCTGTCAGACGACCGAAGATGCGGGTGAACATGTTCTCCTTCTGGGCGAAGCGCAGATTGGCTTCCAGGCCGGTCAGGGCATCGGGCGACATGGCCACGCGCTCTTCCAGGGCCAGGCGGATCTCGTCGTCCCAGTCAATGTCATCTGGCGCCATGGTCACCAGGCCCAGCGCGACGGCGTCGTCGCCATTGAGCGGCTTGCCGATCGCACCACGCACGGCTTCCATAGGCTCGACTTCTTCGTAAAAACGGCGGGCAAGACGGGACTGGTCGTTGACCATTGGGAAGAATCCGAAATTCATTTCCGATAACTGGATGGTCGGCTGCTTCTCGGGTTCGTCCGGCAGCACCAACTGGTAGGCGCGGTCGGCGCAGAAGACCAGTTCGGCCAGTGTGCCCGCGAAGCACGAGCCCGGCTCAACAAGCGCGAACAGGCTGCGCGAGGACACGTCCAAGCGCGCCAGCGTACGGCGCATCATGCCCATGGTCTCGTTCACGAACCAATGGTCTTTATGGGCAAGCATGAGAGCATCGTTGGCCAGAACGGCAGCGGCGTCGCCCTCGGTCTTGAGCATCCACACACCAATATCGAGCTCGTTGGTCCGCATGTGCAGGATGGCATCATCGAGCTCGCGGGTCATCTGAAGCGGGTACCAGCTGGCGCCTGCGGCTTCAATGCCGGCGATGTCGGTTGGCTGAGCACCGATCGGCGCCTTGACGGAGAAGGCGGCCACACGCTTGGCTCGGTCAATGCTGACCTCGACAAATTCATAACTCAGCTTGTCATCCGCAATGTCGCGCTTGAGCGGTGTCAGGCTCACGCCTTTCGCTCCGGCCGGGCGGGTGCTGCCTTCGGCAAGCTTCCTGGCACGCTCCTGAACAAAAGTGTCGAATTGCGCAGGCTTGGCCACGGCGTCCACCAGGCGCCAGTCGACGGCCTTTTGGCCACGAACACCTTCCACGCTGGTGCAGAAGATGTCAGCCAGGTCATGGCGCACATGACGCTTGTCGGTCACGCGGGTCAGGCCACCGGTACCTGGCAAGACGCCCAGCAGTGGCACCTCCGGCAGGCTGACTGCGCTGGAGCGGTCGTCGACCAGCACAATGTCGTCGCAAGCGAGCGCCAGCTCGTACCCGCCGCCAGCGCAGGCGCCGTTGAGAGCGGCAACAAACTTCAGGCCGGAATAGCGGGAAGAGTCTTCAATGCCGTTGCGGGTCTCGTTGGTGAATTTGCAGAAGTTGACCTTCCACGCGTGGCTGGAGAGGCCCAGCATGAAAATATTGGCGCCCGAGCAAAAGATGCGCTCCTTCAGACTGGTGACCACCACGGTCCGCACTTCAGGGTGCTCGAATCGGATGCGCTGCAACGCGTCGTGAAGCTCAATGTCCACGCCAAGGTCGTAGCTGTTGAGCTTGAGTTTGTAGCCCTCACGGATACCGCTGTCTTCATCAATATTGAGTGCGAGCGTGGCCACTTCTCCGTCAAAGCTGAGCTTGACATGGCAGTAGTTGTCCGGGTGGGTTTGATAGTCGACGCGCTGGTTTTGGCTCATGTCACTGGTCTCCTGAGGTTGAGCGCCTGGCCAGATCTGTCGGGAGAGTGCTCTGACCCAGGCTCAACACGAAACAATCGGCATACGGCATTTGGAACATGCATCATAGTGCATGTTTACAGCGGGCGTCAATTGCAATTTAATTCAAACTGGCAAAATGCTTCAGACCGGCAAGCCGATCAGCTCGCGTACCTGCCGACGCAAGGCGACATGGCTGGCCGCCAGGTCTTGCACACTGGTGTCAAAGGTGATGTCTGCCTTTGAATAGAACGCCGCACGGCCCTCCAGAATCCGCTTGAGATCCTCCATGGCCTCGGCGCTGGCAGCCATTGGCCGCATGTCCCCCTGCTCCGCGACCCGGTTCATGTGATCATCCGGCGCCGCCTTGAGCCAAACCGTCGTGCAATGCTGAAGCAGCAGATTGAAATTGGCCGAGTCGGCCACCAAGCCACCCGGCGTGGCGATCACCACCTCCGGATAGATTTGAATAGCCTCTTCCAACGCTCGCCGTTCATAGCGGCGGTAGGCATTGGCGCCATAAAGATTGTGAATCTCGCTGATACTGCAGCCAGCAAACTGTTCTATCTCGCGGCTGAGCTCGATAAACGGATAACCCAGATCGTCGGCCAACTGCTGGCCCAGAGTCGACTTTCCAGCACCCCGCAAACCAATCAGTGCAATGCGCGCCGTGCGGCCCTGGGAGTCCACGCCGCCGCTCTTGCCCAGCATCTCCACCAGCTGCAGCCTGGCCTGTCGCAGTTGGGCATCGCTGCGACCTTGCAGCAGCTCTCGAATCAAAAGCCACTCGGGCGTGGAGGTGGTCACGTCGCCAATCAGCTCGGCCAACGGGCAATGCAAGGCTTGTGCGACCTGCAGCAATACCAATATGGAGACATTGCCCGTGCCATATTCCAGGTTCGCCAGATGGCGCTCCGACACGTCTGCGGCCACGGCAACGGCCTTGCGCGTCATGCCTTTTCGGGACC
>JBNKNN010000240.1:0-33036 GCA_050293865.1 Hydrogenophaga sp.
TGCATGGGTAACCAGGCGCAAGTCCGTGAAGGTGCCACCGTCATCTCCACCTCGACCCGCAACTTCCCAAACCGTCTGGGCAAGAACACGCAAGTGTTCCTGGGCTCGGCCGAGCTGGCTGCGGTGGCGTCGAAGCTGGGCAAACTGCCAAGCAAGGAAGAGTACCTGGCTGCTACGGGTGTGATCACTGAGAAGGCCGACCAGATCTACAAGTACATGAACTTCGACCAGATCGAAGAGTACGTGGAGACGGCGAAGGACGTGACGGCCTGAGCCGGACGCATGTCTGACGTCGATGAGAAGCGGCCCCGCTTGGGGCCGTTTTTTATGGAGAAAGAGCTCAATGCGTTGATGCCTGAGAGAGATGTCGTGCACAGCCATCAATGATGTACGGTCAGCTGTCCTCTCAATGAGGGAGTACGGACCATGGTGCATGGGTTGACCACATAAAATCGGAGCGGGATCAAAGCGGCACACGCTGTTGGTCCTGCCACGTGAACATCACATATCAAATGTAAGAGGGAGAAGTCCATGGGTTTCAGGGGAAGCGTGCTTGTCCGCCGGATGGGAAGCGCCATCGCTATTGGCTGGATGCTTGTGCTTGCGGGTTGCGGAGGGTCTGATGATCTGGAAGATTGCGACTACGACTCTGTCAGGCGGGTCTATGTGTGTGCTGGCGGGACTCCCTCGACTGAGTCGCCTTCTGAGCCTGCCACAGCAGACACCCTGTATGACGCATACAAGTCTTTGCGTTCAGGCATGACCAAGTCGCAGGTGATAGCACTGGTTCCGGTCAGCCCGTCGCAAGGCCGCGATACCTCACAGGTGTTGTGGGTCGACAATGAGGAGGCCTTGGGTGTTCGGTTCAACGGGACGTCCGATAGCAGTGTGATCACCTATGCCGAATGGGGAACAGACATTCCTTCCGGTGGTCGTCAGGAAAGCCGAAACTTCTGAAGAAATGACTGGCCAAATGGCCCAAGTGGGCCATTTGCTGGCGGAGCGGGTGGTTGTGGTGGGAGCTGCGCGCAGCGCCCGTCGATGGGGCACGGTGCTGAGTCCGGCGGGGGGAGAAAGAGGGCGCTTGGCTGAAGAGCTGGGGTTCGCTATGCTCCTCGGGTGAGACGCAATTCCAAGAAACTGAAATCGCTCAAGCTGGGCGCTGGTGGCAGGCTGGGCGCCATGCTGTTTGCCGCTGTGTTCGCGCTAGCGTTTGGGGCTGGAGGAGTATGGGGAGGTCTGCTTCCTCTATACGACACTTTTCGCGCCAAAGTGGATGTGCAGGATTGGGTGCAGGTTCCGGCGCAAATCCGGGACAGTCGCTTGTCCTCGCGTCGAGGTGATGACAGTACGGTTTATCGGGCGGAGATTCGATACCAGTATGTGTTCAATGGAAGGCGATACGAAAGTCGCCGCGTAGGCCTGGCCACCGACGCAGGGTCGGACAACATCGGTGACTGGCACCAGAAATGGGTTCGGAAGGCAGAGCGTGCCAAGGCAAATGGGCACAGCCTGACGGCTTGGGTAGACCCTGAGTCGCCTCATCAATCTGTGCTTGATCCGGATATTCGGTGGCCGAAGATGGTGATGCATCTGCCTTTCGCGATCGTGTTCACCGGGGTTGGATTAGCCGCCGCCTGGGTGTTCTTTGCACTATGGACCAAGCGGGACGATGTGGTCGTTGCCGCTGCGGGCGGGCGCACGTCACAGGCAGGTAGAAGAAAGAGCTCGGCGAGCAGGCAACTGGTTGGCACCTGGTTCATGGCCATCTTTTGGTGCGGGCTGAGTTTTCCTGTGGCCGTGCTGTTCTGGATGACCGGAGCACCTTGGATCGTCAGGCTGATGCTTTTGGTCTTTGTTGCCATCGGTATCGGGTTCTTGCTGTATGCAATCCAGCAGACAAGGAAGGCTCGGCGGTATGCCAATGCTGACTTTCAGCTGGACCCTGTCACGCCGGTGGCGGGTCAGCGTTTTGAAGTGTCGCTGAGTACGCCTGCCGAGGACCCTGGAGCTGGGTTCGCAGTTGCGCTGGCGCCCATGAAGATGCGACTGGCGCATTATCGTGTCAATGACGCTGGATCTGGAACCAGTGAACGGCGCGTCGAGGCGTTTGAAGCTGATGCTGCGGGTATCCCGGACATGCAAGGCAATGTTCGCTGGTTGTGCCATTTCGAGTTACCCGAAGACGCGCCGATCTTTGGTGCTCGCCGTTCGGGAGAGCGCGTGGAATGGCGACTGGAGTTGCTCAAGGAAGACGGTTCGGTTGATGTGAGCTTTGAAGTACCGGTAGAGGGCACTGCCATCCCTTCTGCGATGCCGGACAGGTTTGCGGAGAATCTCGACTTTCGCGCCGAGTACGAATTGAGCGGAGGAACGGATGCTGCGTTGGCGACCCCATTTGGATCATCCGTTGCGGAAATGCCTCCTCAAGTCAGCTTGCAGGAAACGCCGGACGAATGGATGCTGAGGTTCAGGCAGAAGCCCTGGCGCATTGCCGCATGGATCAGCTTGATCCCTCTTCTTGTGCTACTTGGCGCTTGGCATGAGCAGGCGCCCTTGCGTCCGGGCTTGCTCGATTTTTTCGTGAGCTGGCTTGCTTTGTTGGCGGGACTCATTCTGGCGTTCGCGCTGCACGCGGCCTCACGCCGCTGGGAGCTGAGCGTGACAGACACATTGTTGGTGGCTCGCAAAGGGTCTTGGATATGGCACCGAACCGATGTCTTGCCAGCCAAGGCGACGGACCATCTTTTTTTCAAGCTGCTGTTTTCCTCTGGCGGGAACGCCTCTCATCCAAGGAAGAACTATTTTGGACTGTATGCCCGGGCAGAGGATGGAGGCAAACCGGTGCTGCTGACCACGGGCCTGCCTGAGAAATCCGGGGCAGAAGCAGTGGGGGCAGCCATTCGTCAGGCGCAAATGCATCGAGCGGGACGGTTTTCACCAGGAGTTGCGCCAGACACTGTCGGGCCTCGCCGCGGCGCCGGGTGGGGCTGGCTGATGTGGGCCGCATTGATGCTGCTTTTCTATTTTGGCCGGTTGTCCTGGCTGGGGCAGCTTTGACACAGCCCGGGTCAGCGCACCGCGTTGATCAGTTCTCGCCAGCCTGGCCAGTCTTCTCTGGCGATCGCAAACTTTCGGGTTGCTCTGCTCCAGGACTCGCCGGCGGCCATGGCTTGCCTGAAGACATCGGCGTCGACGATGGTTGTGCCACCTGTCAAAGTGACGCCGCGTCGAAAGAGTTCGTCTGGCCATAGACCGGCCGAAGGGCCGATGAGTGCAAACCGAACAGCCTTGGGCGCGGCGCCGAGCATCTCATCGAGCGTGTCGTTGAGCAGCATGGTGGACGTGCCCACGACCACATTGCAGTGTCGCAGCGCTTGTCGATCGGTTGTAATGGTGATGTTGGGGTAGCGTTGTCGCTGCTGGCGCACTATCTCTTCGCTCATCTCCACAACGGACAGTCGCCCGCCGACCGCATCGATGCGCCTGACCAGCGGCGGAAAGAAACCTATCATGCCAAGGTGATCTTCCGGGCCCAGCTCGATATCACCCAACGAGTTGCCTGCGGGTGCAGGTTCGTAACCACAACGGCGCCAGACAGAGTGAGTCAATGCATTGATGGCTGCCAACGCAACGGCCCGTTCGACTGGGTCGGCGCTGGTGAGTTGGCTGGCCAAAGCCATTGCGTCGGCACCAGCCAATGGGGCACTGCCGCCGTGCGCGCGCAGGATTCGCTCCAATGTGTCGCCCAGCAAGATATACGACAAACCGAAAGCGCCGTCCTCCAGTTCGATGGCGCAGAACTCGGCGTCGTGCCCCTCTGCTGCCTCTGTTCTTTTCGGTACATGCAGGCATCTTACGGTGGGCGAGGGAAAGCGCTGCGCAATGGTTTGCAACTGCTCCAGTATGGCTGTGCCGACAGGCTGACGTGTTGGGCGCGCGTTTGGATTCATCTCCAGATGTTAGTCCTAAAGCGGCCGGGGGAGAGCGCGTGTGCGTCAGCCAGCAACTTCCTCATTGAATTCCGATTGCCTTCTCTTCTTGGTTTGGGAGCATTGAAGTGTTCCTTGGTTCGCCGGATTTGTCCTACGCGATACGTCGGCGGTGGCCGATTTTCCTAGCAGGTCGGGGAACAGATACTGATCGTGTGGTCAACGCATTCGGTGCTGGCCCTCAAACACAGACCCTATGGTGTTGTGCCAAGAAAAGGAGTTCGCGATGAACACGAGGAACAAGACGAAGAGCAAAACGATGAGCCGCTGGAGCATGATTCGCGCCGGTGGCGTTTTGGCGGCTGCTGTGACTTTGGGTGCGTGCAGCAACATGTCGCCCCAAGCCCGAGACACCGCAGTGGGCGCCACTGCTGGAGCGGCTCTGGGTGGTCTGGTGACTGGTAACACCACTGGAGCGGCCGTCGGAGCTGCCGTGGGCGGGGTGGTTGGATCGCAAGCGACGCCTCGCAGCAGTTATAACGACGATTACTACTATGATGATCGCCGCCGTGGCCGTGGTCACCGCCATCATCATCACCACTGAAAACTGTGGCGTTGGCTACGTTGACAATCCCATGCGTTGAGTGAGCGGGTTCAGGTCGTGCGCGGGCGGGCTTCAGGTTTGTCGTGAAGGCGAGTCGGCCATCTGCCGCAGGATGCTCGCTGTGGCGTCGTCTCCGGGAAAGAACGTCTCCAGAGCCAACTCCTGCAATGTGATGTCAGTCGGAGAGCCGAACACAGTCGTGGTGCTGATGAGATGCAGCGTGCCAGCTTCCGTCTGCAAAAGGAAAGGCATGAGAACACCCTGGTGTTCCCCCTCCACGTGGGTGTGCTCGTCCTGTGGGGAGCCCGGGTAAGCCTGAAGTTCGGCCAGCAGTCCCGCCAGCGCATCGTCTCCGGTATTCTGAATTTGCAGTCTCAGTCTTTCGAACAAATGGGCACGCCATTGGTCCAGGTTCAGGATGCGGGGGGCCAGACCTTTGGGGTGCAAGCTGATGCGCAGAAGATTGATCGGGCCATCGAGCAGCGATGTGTCGATGCCTGCTAGGAACGCTTGTGCCATGCGGTTGGATAAAACCAGATTCCAGTGACGATCGAATGCCACTGCTGGCCAAGGCTCGTGTCGATCCAGCAGTTGCTGGATGGCGTTGCGAGCTGCTTCCATGGAAGGTTCGTCCAGGCTGTGCGCCTTGTAAAGTGGCGCATAGCCTGCTGAAGTCAGCCAGCGGTTGCGCTCTCGCAGAGGGACGTTGAGCCGGTCGCACAGCCGCAGCACCAGTTCTCGGCTGGCATTGGCACGGCCGGTTTCGACGCAGCTGAGGTGGCGCGTGGACATGTCCGCGTCGGAGGCCAGATCCAGCTGGCTCAGGCGCCGCAACCGACGCCAATGTCGCAAATGATCGCCTAGGCTGACCTGTCGCGTCGGGGAATGGGTATCTGGATGCTTGTCCATGTCGTCATGCTATCGCGGTCGAGGCGGATTCCCATGACCTCTGAGGTCATGGACCTGATGCGTTTTGCGTCGGACGATAGGTGCGAGGTCAATGGTTGACCTTGACTTTCGTCTTTGTACAGGAGAACACATCATGAACGTCTCTTCTCAAACCCTTCGTCTAGCATTGCTGGTCGACAGCGTAGCTGGTTTGGCCATGGCCATGTCGCACGGCCTTGTGGCTGGACCCCTTGCTGCGTTGACGGGGATCCCTTTCGCCTGGCTGGTTGCAGCCGCAGTCATCGTGTTGATTGCCGCAAGCCTGGCAGGGTTGTTGGCGTCTCGCGCCAAGCCCCCATCTTCGATGGTGCGGCTGCTCGCCGCAGGAAACTTTGCCTGGGTGGTGGCCAGTATGTGGTTGGCCTTTGGAGCGCCGATCAACATCACAGCCGTGGGCATGACATGGGTGATTGCGCAGGCCTTGCTGGTATTGGCCCTGGCCGAGATCGAGTGGAGAGGGGCCAGCTCTTCCAACCGCCTGGCAGTCGCCTAGCAAGCCTCTGCACACCGCGACAAGCAGGCACGCCAATCATCGCGCTTTGACTTCGAACACTTATGGCTGAGGAGATACGTCAGGTTCCCAGGGGCGCGCACGCGCAACAGAAGCCTCTTTGGCTTCAGAGCAGCCGCGCGAGCAGGGCGCCTTCGCTGGGTGTCTCCAGGGGCACCCAGACGCGGACAGGGCTGCCCTGTGCCACGTCGATGGCTTGGCCCTCGAGGTTCTGCATGGCACCGAGCTCTACCACGCGGTTGCCGGCAGGATGGATGACTTCCAGCCGGTCTCCGACAGAAAAACGGTTCTTGGTCTCCACCTCGGCCCATCCGTCTTCACGGACCCGAAGAACCTCCCCGACAAACTGCGATCGCTGACCTTGCGAGCTGCCGGTGATGTAGTTCTGGTAGTCCTGGCTGGGTCGGCGCTCCAGTAGCCCGCCCGTATAGCCGCGGTTGGACAGGCCTTCGAGTTCGAGCAAAAGTTCGGGATTGAAGGGTTTGCCGGCCACGGCGTCGTCGATGGCACGTCGGTAGACCTGGGCAGTGCGTGCGACGTAATAGTGGCTTTTGGTTCGGCCCTCGATCTTGAGCGAGTCAATGCCGATCTGTGCGAGCTTGGCCACATGCTCCACTGCGCGCAAGTCCTTGCTGTTCATGATGTAGGTGCCGTGCTCATCCTCCATGATGGGCATGAGTTCGCCTGGGCGCCCCTTTTCTTCGATCAGCCACACCTTGTTCGCTTCAGGGTGGCGCTGGCCACTGCCGCAGGTGGAGAACTCGCCCGCGGCGTTCTCTTCTTCTTGTGCGAAGTTGAACCCGTCCAGCGTTCGTGTGGGCACGGCTTCGCCGGTGTCGGTGTCGGTTGTGGCGTCGTGGGTTTTGTACTCCCAGCGGCAGGCATTGGTGCAAGTGCCCTGGTTGGGGTCGCGCCGGTTGAAGTAGCCCGAGAGCAGACATCGACCGGAATAGGCGATGCACAGGGCGCCATGAACGAATACCTCGAGCTCAATGTCGGGGCAGTCGTTACGGATGGCCTCGATCTCGGCCAGGCTCAACTCGCGTGACAAGATGATGCGGCTGACACCTTGTTTGTGCCAGAACTTCACCGCAGCACTGTTGGTGGTGTTGGCCTGAACTGAAAGGTGAATGGGCACCTCGGGCCACAGGCCCTTCTCCATCTGCTCGCGCACCAGCATGATCAGACCAGCATCGGCCATGATGAGCGCATCGGGCTTGAGTTCGACCACAGGCTGCAAGTCTCGCAGGTAGGTGCGTAGCTTGTCATTGTGGGCGATCAGGTTGCTGGTGACGAAGAACTTCTTGCCCCGCTGGTGGGCCTCGCCGATGCCCTCGGCGATTTGTTCGAGCCTGAACTCGTTGTTTCGGGCGCGCAGCGAGTAACGGGGCTGGCCAGCGTAGACCGCGTCGGCGCCAAAGTTGTAGGCGGCGCGCATGCGGTGCAGCGAGCCGGCGGGCAGTAGAAGTTCGGGTGATTTCATGACACGCAATTGTCCCGCAACTGGGGAGGCTTGTGCAGCGTTGGGCGTCGAGCCCACTGATTTGTGGGGGTTACGGACGCAAGCATCTGACAGGCGGTCGATTCGCGCTGGTGTGCCCCGGTCGTGTTGTCGCCTCCTTGTCGGCCCCTTTTCAGACCCTTCACCAGGGGGCTTCCCAGCGACGAAGCCGTCTTATGGCTCAAGCCTCCAGATGTGGAAACCACGCTGACAGCACGGAATCGGAGGGCTGAACATAATATTGCTCAGGTCCTGCCAGGTCGTTCAGGCAGGAAGCAGCAAGGACACAAGGAGAATCTCCATGCCCAAGTCTCGCGACTTCAAGCACCCGTTTGGCAACATCGTTAAAACCTTTTCTACACGAGCAGGCAAATCAGGGCGGCTGTATTCCTTGCCAACGCTGGCCAAACAATTTCCCAACGTCTCGCGATTGCCAGTGTCCTTGCGGGTGGTGCTGGAGAGCGTGCTGCGGCATTGCGACGGTGAGAAAGTCACTCAATCCCATGTGGAGGCCCTTGCCAACTGGAAGCCTAGGGCAGCCCGCAAGACTGAGATCCCTTTCACCGTGGCACGCGTCGTGCTGCAGGATTTCACGGGGGTTCCTTTGCTGGCGGATCTGGCCGCCATGCGAAGCGCGGCGGAGCGTGCAGGCGCTGACCCGGCGAAGGTGGAACCGCTGGTGCCAGTGGATCTGGTGGTGGATCACTCCGTCATGGTGGACTACTACGGCCGCAAGGATGCGCTCGACCTGAACATGAAGCTGGAGTTCAAGCGCAACCTGGAACGCTACCAGTTCGTCAAATGGGGCATGCAGGCGTTTGACACCTTTGGCGTGGTGCCGCCGGGCTTCGGCATCGTGCACCAGGTCAATCTGGAATATCTGGCGCGCGGCGTGCACATGAAGGGGGGCATGTACTATCCGGACACCCTCGTCGGGACCGACAGCCATACCACCATGATCAATGGCATTGGCGTGGTGGGCTGGGGAGTTGGCGGGATTGAGGCCGAGGCGGCGATGCTTGGTCAACCGGTGTACTTCCTGACGCCCGATGTGGTTGGCTTCGAGCTCACGGGCCAACTGCGAGAGGGGGTGACCGCCACCGACTTGGTGCTCACCGTCACCGAAATCCTGCGAAAGCACAAAGTAGTGGGCAAGTTCGTCGAGTTCTTTGGCGAAGGCACGGCTTCGCTCTCTCTGCCGGACCGAGCCACCATCGCCAACATGGCGCCTGAGTATGGTGCGACGATGGGCTTCTTTCCGGTGGACGACAAGACGCTGGAATATTTCCGCGGCACGGGCAGGACGCCTGCAGAAATTGATGCGTTTGAAGCCTACTTCCGCGCTCAAAAGATGTTTGGCGTGCCCAAGGCTGGCGAGATCGATTACACCAGTGTGGTCAAGCTCGACTTGGGAAAGGTGACGCCCAGTCTGGCGGGACCAAAGCGTCCACAGGACCGCATCGAAATCGGCAAGGTGGCCGGGACCTTTGCCGAACTCTTCTCCAGGCCCATGGCAGAAAACGGCTTCAACGAGGCTCCTGAGAAGCTCGACAAGGTGTTCAAGGCCAGTAGCGGGGTAGAGGTGCGCAACGGGGATGTGTTGATCGCGGCCATCACCAGTTGCACGAACACTTCCAATCCCAGTGTCTTGCTGGCGGCAGGCTTGCTGGCGAAGAAAGCGGTCAAGGCAGGCTTGTCCGTCAAGCCACACGTAAAGACATCCCTGGCACCCGGCTCACGCATCGTGACCGAGTACTTGACGTCCACCGGTTTAATGCCATACCTGGAGCAGCTCGGTTTTGCCTTGGCCGGGTACGGGTGTACGACCTGTATTGGCAATGCGGGCGATCTGGCCCCGGAGCTCAATGAGGTCATCACCAGCAACGATATGGTGTGTGCCGCCGTTCTTTCGGGCAACCGGAATTTTGAGGCTCGCATTCACCCCAACCTGCGCGCCAATTTTCTCGCCAGCCCTCCGCTGGTGGTGGCCTATGCGTTGGCAGGCAACATGACGGTCGATCTCATGACGGAGCCGGTGGGCACGGGCAAGAACGGCAAGCCTGTCTACCTTGGCGACATCTGGCCGAGCAGCGACGAGATCTATGCTTTGATCAAAAAGGCCATGAACGGCAAGGCCTATCGCAACAACTACGCGCAAGTCAAAACCGATCCTGGCGAGCTGTGGGAGCGGATCGAGGGCGTGACAGGTACCACTTACGACTGGCCGGAGAGTACCTACATCGCAGAGCCTCCATTCTTTGATGGGTTCACCGTCGAAGCGGGAGAAGTTGGTGCCAACGCGTCGGTTCGCGACGCCAGGGTCATGGCCTTGTTCGGCGACTCCATCACCACTGACCATATTTCTCCCGCAGGAAGTATCAAGGAAACTTCGCCCGCCGGTGAATGGCTCACCTCGCACAAGGTGCTCAGGCCAGATTTCAACAGCTATGGCGCACGCCGGGGGAATCACGATGTGATGATGCGGGGTACCTTCGCCAACGTGCGCATCAAGAATCTGATGCTTCCGCCGCTGGCAGATGGTTCGCGCGAGGAGGGCGGCTATACGCTGTATCAACCCACCGGCGAAAAGTTGTCGATCTTCCATGCGGCCATGCGCTACATGGCCGAAGACGTGCCTTCGGTCATCTTTGCGGGAGAAGAGTACGGCACTGGCTCCAGTCGTGACTGGGCAGCCAAGGGAACGCAATTGCTCGGCATCAAGGCTGTGATCGCCAAGAGCTTCGAGCGGATTCATCGTTCGAATCTGGTCGGCATGGGCGTGCTTCCTCTGCAATTCGACGCCCAGGACTCCTGGCAGTCGCTTGGTCTGAGCGGAGATGAAACGATTGATGTGCTTCTGCCAGACGAACTCAAGCCTCAAAGCAAGGCCAAGCTGGTGGTCACCCATTCCAGTGGAGAGCGGCTGGAGCGCCCGCTGACACTACGAATCGATACGCCGGTGGAGGTGGCTTACTACCATGCCGGCGGCATTTTGCCTTACGTGTTGCGACAGCTCATAGGCACCTCGTGATGGGACACTTCGCGATGTAAACCGCTTGTTCAGGTAGAGGTCTTTGGGTTGACACTTGAGCTTGCGCCCACATAGGGGCATCATGTCATGACGCACTGACTGGTCAGGCGGATTTTGCCGGTCCGGTCGGTTTTGCAGCCATGCTGAGGCAGGAGGCTTCTCGCCATGCGTCCACCCGCCCCGTTGGTCAGTCGCTCGCCCCGTGCTCAGCCGAGGCTGCAGGCTGCTGCGTCGCTTCAATCGGGCTCCGGCGCGAAGGATGCCGATTCGGCCGCCTCTCCTGCGACACCGAAAAGTCCCCGTTCGCGGCAGCGTTTACTGCGCCGGTGGTGGCCGCTTTGGAGCATCCCTGTATTGCTGGGCGCATTGGTGTGGTGGCAATGGGGCGAGGTCACGCAGTGGATGGGGCCGCGCCTGACGGCAGCTGATGTCGACAAAGCCGTCGCCAAGGCATTGGAGGAACGCGACAAGTTTGCCCCTTCCGCTCAGGCCATTGCCAAGCTTGCACCCTCGGTGGTGCGTGTGATGTCATTCGAGCGAAAGTCTGGAGAGCGTCTTGTGGACACCGGCGTAGGCACGGGGGTGGTGATCACCCGTCAAGGACTTATCCTCACGAGTCTGCACGTGGTCTCGGGAGCAGACAAGATCGAGGTGACATTTGCTGACGGCTCTCAAAGTGACGCCAACATCATGTCGGTGAGACCAGATCAGGATCTGGCGGTGTTGAGTGCAGAAGTGATGCCGGAAGTGATTCCGCCCGCCGTGCTCAAGACCTCGGCCGAGCTCCATCCTGGTCAACCTGTGGTTGCGTTGGGCTTTCCATTTGGTGTCGGGCCATCAGCTTCATCCGGTGTGATTTCGGGGCTGGATCGTTCGTTCCACTCGCCAGAGGGTCAGTTCGAGATCAAAGAGCTGATCCAGTTTGATGCGGCTGCCAACCCGGGGAACTCGGGGGGGCCCTTGGCGACGCTCGATGGAGAGGTCGTGGGCATTGTGGCGGGCATTCTCAACCCCACCCGGCACCGAACTTTTCTTGGCATTGGGTTTGCCGTTCCCATCGAGCAGGCAGCGGCAGCGGCCGGGTTACCGCCTTTTTAGTCGCCCTGGACACAGGGATGACCACTACGCAACAAGGAGATGGCGCATGAGCGATGCAGGTCACCAGCAATCGGGACAGTTGGTTGAAC
Organism: Hydrogenophaga sp.; assembly: GCA_050293865.1. GTDB lineage: Bacteria > Pseudomonadota > Gammaproteobacteria > Burkholderiales > Burkholderiaceae_C > Hydrogenophaga. Next base: position 11,715 of record JBNKNN010000240.1, read on the forward strand.
AAATCTTGTATGAGGTCAAGCGTGTCGTGGTGGGCCAGGATCGCTTTCTGGAACGCGTGATGGTGGCATTGGTCGCTCAGGGTCACCTGCTCGTCGAGGGCGTTCCCGGCCTGGCCAAGACCCTGACCGTCAAGACGCTGTCCCAAGTGGTGCAGGGGCAGTTTCGCCGTATCCAATTCACGCCCGATCTGGTGCCAGCGGATTTGGTGGGCACGCGTTTGTACAACCAGAAAAGCGGAGAGTTCAGCACTTCGCTGGGACCGGTTTTCGCCAACCTCTTGCTCGCCGACGAGATCAACCGAGCGCCGGCGAAAGTGCAAAGTGCTCTTCTGGAGGTGATGCAGGAGCGGCAGGTCACCATCGCGGGCGAGACACACAAGGTGCCCGATCCGTTCCTGGTCATGGCCACCCAGAATCCGATCGAGACGGAGGGCACTTATCCGCTGCCGGAGGCGCAGGTCGATCGGTTCATGATGAAAGTCGTGATGGGGTACCCCACGGATGAGGAGGAGTACGCCATTGTCGAGCGGGTAACCGGGCCTGCCTCTGTGCCCCGGGAGGTTGCAACCACTGCAGAGTTGGCTGCTTTGCAGGCCATGTGCCGGGGGGTCTATGTCGACCCCTCACTGGTTCACTATGCCGTGGGTCTGGTGTCTGCCACTCGAGATCCCGAGCGTCATGGGCTCTCGGACCTGGGCGCGCAGCTCGCTTATGGCGTCAGCCCGCGAGCGACGATCTCGCTGGTGGAGGCAGCCCGCGCCATGGCACTGATACGCGGGCGCGGCTATGTATTGCCGGAGGACATGGTCGACCTGGTGCCGGATGTGTTCCGGCACCGCCTCATTCTTTCCTATGAAGCTTTGGCTGAAGGAGTGGATGCCGATGCCATTGTGGAGCGCATCATGGGTGTCGTACTGCCGCCGATCAAAGTGCTCGCTCCTGAGCAGCAAAAGGCAGCGTAGACCTTGACAGAGCCGGGCAATGAATCCAAACAGGCAGCGGAGCAAGTGATGTCGAGCATCTGGCAGTGGTTCTCAGGGCGCAGGGCGCCCGCGAACGATTCGTTCGGCCCGTCTGTGGCGACAGCCGTGAACGATGCCGAGTCCCCAGACGCGTGGCTTCGGCGGCTGGAATGGCAAGCATTGCGTCCATTGCAGGGCTGGTGGCAAGGCGAGCACCGCAGTTTGCAGCGAGGTCGTGGACTGGACCTGGTGGACTTGCGGACCTACCAACCGCATGACGATGTTCGGCACATCGATTGGAATGTAACGGCCAGGCTGCAGCAGCCGCATGTTCGCGTTTTCGCGGAGGAGCGCGACGTTGCCGCTTGGTTTCTGATTGACGCCACTGCCTCCCTGGCATTCGGTTCCGGTCGCAAGGGCAAGCACCACATTGCTGCCGATCTGGTTGGCGTGCTGGCCCGACTGTTCAATTTGCGCGGGCACCGGGTGGGTGCCGTGATCTATCGGGGGGACAGCGCCGCCACAGGTCAACCCGATTTGCAGTATTTACCGCCCGCAGGGGGGCGCAAACAGGTCTTGCGATTGCTGGAGGCCATGTCGGTGTCCGGCAGCCACGGCGCAACCGCCTCCCGGACACGGCTCGACGTGTTGCTGCGGGCGGCAGAAAAGCTGATCCGCCAGCGCAGCGCCGTGATGGTGGTGTCCGATTTCTACACCGAAGAAGGTTGGGCTTCCCCGCTATTGCGCCTTGCCATGCGCAACGATGCGTTGGCCGTTCGAGTCATCGATCCCATGGAGCAAGCGCTTCCAGTGCTAGGTCTGGTCAGTCTGCAGGATGCCGAAACAGGCGAATGTGTCGACGTGGACACCCATGATCCTGTGTTTCGCAAGCGTTTTGAAGCACTGGCGACAGAGCGCGAAGCCCGCTTGCAAGCACAAATGGCCAAAGCGGGTGTGGACAGCCTGGAGCTGAGTACCGAAGATGATTTGCAAGCGTCGGTGCTGCGCTACTTGAGTTTGAGACAGCAGCGACAGCGAGTCGGGGCGCGGCAGATGCCCGCGAGGCAAGCCATGTGGAAAGGAGCACAGGCATGACGATGGCAGATTGGCCGGTGCAATTCATTTGGCCGGAATTGTTGTGGAGCCTTGCGCTTTTGCCCTTGGTGATTCTGGGCTACGTGTGGATGCTGCGCCGACGCAGGAAGCTGGCGGTGCAATTCGCCAGTCTTAGCCTGGTTCGCCAGGCGCTGGCCGGGCGCCGTCAATGGCGCCGTCACGTGCCTCCGGTGATGATGCTGGTCGCCCTCGCGTCTCTTTTGTTCGCGGCGGCGCGCCCGGTGACTATGCTGACGCTACCCACCCGGGATCAAACCATCATCCTGGCCATGGACGTGTCGGGTAGCATGCGCGCAACGGACGTCAAGCCAAGTCGATTGGAGGCATCGCAGGAGGCGGCCAAATCATTCATCGAGGGGCTGCCGCCCCATGTCAAGGTCGGGATTGTGGCTTTTGCAGGTACTGCGCAAGTGGTACAGCCGGCCACCTTGCGCCGGCAGGATCTGTATACGGCGATCGACAAGTTCCAGCTGCAGCGAGCCACAGCGACGGGTAGTGCGCTGGTGGTGGCGCTGGCCGAATTGTTTCCCGAGCATGGCATCGACCTGGGGCAATTGAGCTTTCAGGCGGCAGGCCGTGATGATCCCTTGCAACCATCTCGCGAGACGGATCGTCGTGCCGACGCGATGAGCAAGCCGCACACGCCTGTGGAGCCGGGGTCCTACGGTTCGGCTGCGATCATTTTGCTGACCGACGGACAACGGACCACGGGTTTTGACACAGAGGCTGCTGCCGAGATGGCAGCCGAGCGAGGTGTTCGGGTGTACACCGTGGGCGTAGGGACGGTGGAGGGGGAGGTGATTGGGTTCGATGGCTGGACGATGCGCGTGCGGCTGGACGAAGACAGCCTCAAACAGATGTCTGACGTCACGCGCGGTGAGTACTTCCATGCCGGTACGGCTGACAATTTGCGCCAAGTCTATGAATCCCTGGGCACAAGGCTGACGGTGGAGAGCAAGGAGACGGAGGTCTCTGCGGTCCTGGCCCTGTTGGGCGCTATGCTCATGTTGGTGGCCGCTGCCTTGTCCATGTGGTGGCACAACAGGTTGGCCTGAGCCCGCATGATGTGGGTCAAGCCTGTCACCGGTTGAGCGGGCACAATCGGCGGCATGACACTTCCGCCCTCTGATGCGCCCGCGTTTCCGGTTGAAACGCTGGATTCCTCTTCCTCTTCTTCATTTTCCTCCTCTTCTGTGCTCATTGCCGGCGGCGGCATTGGAGGCATGGCTACTGCCTATTCCCTTGCGCGCCAGGGCATCGAGGTTCACTTGTACGAACAGGCACCTGAATTGGCGGAAGTGGGCGCGGGCATTCAGCTGGGCCCCAACGCCGTCCGGGTACTGGAAGACTGGGGCTTGGGAGACGCGCTTCGATCGGCGGCAGCGTTCCCAGAGGCACTGCAAGTGAGAGATTCGACCTGTGGTCGGGTTTTGGGTCTTCTGCCCCTCGGCGAGCGGACGCGCCGACTGTATGGCCAGCCCTATGCATCCATTCATCGGGCGGACTTGTTGTCGCTTCTGACTGAAGCAGTGTCGGCGCGGAGGGAAGCCAGCGTGCATTTGGGGCAGCGCATCACCGGCTTCGAATTGACCGATGATGGAGGAGTGTGTGCACACACCCAGCAGAACAATCGTGCCGGGACAGGCGCTGCGCTGGTCGGGGCCGACGGCTTGTGGAGCGCGGTCCGGGGCCAGATGCTTGGCAAAGTGCCTCCTCGGTTTTCGGGGCACCTGGCCTACAGGGGAACAGTGGCTGCCGATGTTCTGCCCGAGCGTTTGCGGGCGCCCCGGGTGACAGCCTGGTTTGGTGAACGCTTGCATGTGGTGCACTACCCTGTGCGTGGCGGGCAGATGTTCAACGTCGTGGCGGTGATCGAAGGGCAACTGGGCGAAGGGCACGGGTTGACCCCAAACGGAGACCCGCGGCAATGGTCGCATGAAGCACGTGCGGTGGACCTGTTGCGGGCGCTCGAACCCGCTCACGGGGATTTGACGGAGGTCATCAGGACGGTTCCACACTGGCAGTTGTGGGCATTGCACGATCGGCCTCCAATGGCAAGGAGCGCTGATCATGCGTCTGGTCCGGTGGCGCTGCTGGGCGACGCGGCCCACCCGCTGCGTCCCTACCTGGCTCAAGGCGCGGCCATGGCACTGGAAGATGCATGGACACTGGGCCGTCTGGTGCAAACAGGGCCGAAGCCCCTGGATTGGACGGCGCTGTTCCGCGTCTACGCTGATGCTCGCTGGGCTCGCAATGCCCGAGTGCAGACTCGCTCAGCGCGAAATGGCAGCATTTTCCACGCAAGCGGGCTCGTCCGCTGGGGGCGCAATCTATCCTTGGCGGTTCTCGGCGAAAAACTGATGGATGTGCCTTGGCTGTACGAGGGGCCCCCTGAGCCGAAGTGGGGTACACACTGACCTGGATGTTTGATTCAAATCAAATGCGAATCAGTCTCATTTGTGATAGATTGTCAGTCAGCATTTCTCAACATGCCCTGACCGCATTTGATCATGGACGTTCGCATAGCCGACAGCGCTGCCACCCTGACCCCTCCAACCTTCGCCGGTTCTGGCGTTGAGGTCATGGCAGACGACACAGACAAGGCCCATGACCAGGCGTGCAAGCCTATAGCGGGCGCCCAGCTCGCGCTCAACATGGTCGCGCCGAATACGGATGTCGTGATCACGGGCTACACCGCTGTGGACAGCGCCGAAGATCTGCGCCGCCAGCGGCGATTGGCTGAGTTGGGCTTTCTGCCGGGGGAACGCGCGCGGGTGATAACGCGCGGCTGGTTCAAGCGCAGTCCTGTGGCGGTGCGAGTGGCCGACTCCACCTTCGCGCTTCGCGACGACGAGGCGGCGCTCGTTCTGGTGCAATCGCTTCGCCAAGCCTGACGCATCATGAGTGCTGAACTCTCCATGCCACGCCTGGCATTGCTGGGCAACCCCAACTGCGGCAAGACGGCACTGTTCAACCTGCTCACTGGTACGCGGCAGAAAGTTGCGAACTATGCGGGAGTGACGGTTGAGCGCAAGGAAGGCTGGTTGACCACGCCAGAGGGCGTCAAAGCCCAGATTCTGGATTTGCCAGGCACCTACAGCCTGGAGCCAATGTCGGAAGACGAGTCGATCACCCGCGACGTGATCGCAGGGTTAAAGGCATCCGAGTCTCGACCTGACTTGTTGGTGTGCGTGGTGGACGCAACCCATCTGCATCTGAATCTGCGGCTCGTTCTTGAGGCCAAGACCCAGGGCCTGCCCATGGTCTTGGTCCTCAACATGTTCGACGTCGCAAAAGAGCAGGGCATTCGGATTGACACAACGGCCCTGTCCAACATGCTGAGCATGCCCGTCACGACAGCAGTGGGCATTCACCGTGATGGTGCTGAGGCTCTCTTGCGTACACTTGATGAGGTGCTGGCCAAAGGTCTGTCGAAGGCCGCCAAGCCCAGCCCCATCCAGAAGGTGGTTGACCCGGTTCGTTTGAACGAGCAAGTGCATGCCATTTTGGATGCCACCGTCTCCGGTCGCGGTCAACGCTGGACGATGAGTGATCGCTTGGACCGCTGGGTGCTGCACCCCGTGTGGGGCTACGTGTTGCTCGCTGCCGTGTTGATGCTGGTGTTTCAGGCGGTGTTCGCCTGGGCCGCATGGCCAATGGATCTGATTGACGAGAGCGTGACGGCCATGGGCGAATGGCTGGGAACGCACATGAATGATGGGCCTTTGCGCAGTCTGCTTGTCGATGGAGTCATCGCGGGCGTCGGCGGCGTGCTGGTTTTCTTGCCTCAGATCCTCATTCTGTTTCTCTTCATCTTCCTGCTGGAAGATTCGGGCTACTTGCCGCGCGCGGCTTTCTTGATGGACAAACTCATGAGCAGTGTGGGATTGTCAGGGCGTTCCTTTATTCCCTTGCTGTCCAGCTTTGCCTGTGCGGTGCCTGGCATCATGGCGACTCGCACCATCAGCCATTGGCGCGACCGTTGGCTCACCATCATGGTCGCTCCACTGATGACTTGCTCTGCTCGCCTGCCGGTGTATGCGCTGCTGATCGCCGCCTTCATTCCGCAACGCACGGTGGGCGGCGTCTTCAACCTGCAGGGCCTGGTGCTGTTTGCACTGTTTGCCGCCGGCATACTGAGTGCGATGCTGGTGGCTTGGCTGGCGTCGCGTCGCGATGGCAATGGCTCCTCCACGCCGTTGATCATGGAGCTTCCCACCTATCGACTGCCCAGCATATGGAACGTAGGACGCGGATTGTGGGAACGGGCTGCGATCTTCATGCGGCGTGTGGGAACCATCATCCTCTCGCTCATGGTTTTGCTGTGGTTTCTCTCCAGCTACCCCGCGGCGCCGGCGGGCGCCACTGGCGCCGCCATCGAGTATTCCTTTGCTGGCATGCTGGGCCACGCGCTGCAGCCGCTGTTTGAGCCGCTGGGCTTTGATTGGCGCATTGTCGTCGCCTTGATTCCAGCCATGGCGGCGCGCGAGGTAGTGGTCGCGGCACTGGGCACGGTGTATGCCCTCTCGGTCCAGGGCGACGAGGTGGCAACGGCGCTGGAGCCAGTCATTGGCAAAGAGTGGTCGCTTGCAACGGCGCTGGCCTTGATGGTCTGGTTTGTTTACGCGCCGCAGTGCGTGGCTACCCTGGCAGCCGTCAAGCGCGAAACGGGTCAATGGCGCTACGCAGGCATGATGGCAGTCTATTTGTTTGCACTGGCTTACGCAGCTGCGTGGATCACGTATCGCGTCACGCTGGCTTTGACGGGAGGCGCCGCGTGAACTGGCAGGAAATCATCGTTCTGGTGGTCGTGCTGTTTGCTCTGGCCTATGTGGTTCGGGCGGCGACGGCACGGCTGAAGTCGTTCAAGGCCTCCTCGCGCCCAGACGGCGGCGGCAGTGACTGTGGCAGTTGCAGTGGCTGCAGCGCCAGGTCCGCCGAGCGCCAGCAGGGAAAGACCGTCAGTCAATCCTCTGCGGACACTTCGTGTCATTGACTCACAACTCGGTGCGCAGGCTCCAGATCTCCGGGAAAAGCACCACGTCCAACATCTTGCGCAGGTAGCTCACACCGCCCGTGCCGCCCGTTCCACGCTTGAAGCCTATGACCCGCTCTACGGTGGTCAGATGCCGGAAACGCCACAGCCTGAAAGCATCTTCAAGGTCGGTAAGTTCTTCGCCCAGTTGATACAAATCCCAGTGGCCTGACGGGTCGCGGTAGACCTGCAGCCAGGCCTGTTGCACGCCTTCGTCGGCCTCATAAGGCTTTGTCCAATCTCGCTCCAGGTGACTTGGTGGTACGTCAATGCCTCGCCGGGCCATCAGTCGCAAGGATTCGTCATACAGGGATGGAGCCTCATAGGCAGCAGCGACCAGTGCCAGCAAATCAGCACGGTGTTCATGGGGCTTGAGCATGGCAGCGTTCTTGTTGCCCAAAGTGAACTCGATGCAACGGTACTGGTAGCTTTGAAAGCCGCTCGAACGGCCCAGGTAGGGGCGGATGGCGCTGTACTCTGGCGGCGTCATGGTGGCCAGCACATCCCAGGCGTGCACGAGTTGCTCCATGATCTTGCTCACGCGAGCCAGCATCTTGAACGCCTCAGGCAATGCATCGCTTGCGATGCTGCGTTTGGCTGCCAGCAGTTCCTGCAATGCCAACTTCATCCACAACTCGCTCGTCTGATGCTGCACGATGAACAGCATCTCGTTGTGGTCTGGGGACAAGGGCTTTTGCGCACTCAGGATGGTGTCGAGCTGCAGGTAGTCGCCATAGCTCATATCCCCGCTGAAATCGAGCTGTGCCTTCTCGTTGTGAACAATCGCTTCGGTTGCTGACGTCGGAGACGGTGTTGATTCGGGGGTGGAGGATGATGTGTCGTGGTAGGGGCAGGTCATGGAGGGTCCTTCGTAGTGCGTCGTGATCCGTTCGGGCTGAGTCCGACTAGGTCACCGCGTGGGTTCTGTTGAACTCTGGGCGCCTCCACTCGCCAGACGCCAGTACCTGCTTGAGGTGTTCCACGGCATCCCATACGTCCGCATAGCCCAGGTAAAGCGGTGTGAACCCAAATCGCAGAATGTCCGGGTGGTTCGCACCGTCACCGGCGCGATAGTCGCCAATCACCCCGCGGGCGATCAGTGCCTGCACAATGGCGTAGGCACCGGCCTCGCCGTCGCTTGCCTCGCGTGCCAGACATACTTGGGAGCCGCGTTTTGCATGCTCACGCGGTGTCACCAGCGAAAGTCCGTGCCCGGCACAGCGCTCTTCCGCCAAAGCGATGAAGAGGTCTGTCAGGGCCAAAGACTTTGAGCGCAGTGCTGCCATGCCGCCGAAAGGCTTGGCCGAGAGCGTGGCGTCCACACCGCACTCCAGTGCCGACAGGCTGATGATGGGTTGGGTGCCACACTGATAGCGGGTGATGCCAGCAGCCGGCCGATAGTCTGGAGTGAAGGCAAACGGTGCAGCGTGTCCCCACCAGCCGGAGAGAGGTTGCCAGAATCGATCGACATGGCGCGGGTGCACCCACACGAACGCCGGCGCTCCCGGGCCACCATTGAGGTACTTGTAGCCACATCCCACCGCAAAGTCGGCATCTGCTGCGTGCAGGTTCAATGGCACCGCGCCTGCGCTGTGCGCCAGGTCCCATACCACCAGAATGCCTTTGGCATGAGCTGCTTCCGTGACGGCAGCCATATCGTGCATCGCACCCGTTCGGTAGTTCACATGGGTGAGCATCAGCACAGCGACGTCGTCGGTCAGTGCATCGACGAGTTCCTCAGGTTCAATCAACACCAGCTCGAAGCCATGCTGACGGCACAAGCCCTCGGCAATGTAGAGGTCGGTCGGGAAGTTGCTCCGTTCGCTGACGATGCGGGTGCGTGAAGCAGAGGAAGCATCCGCACGCACCATGTCCAGCGCGGCGCTCAACACCTTGAACAGGTTGACGGAGGTGCTGTCTGTGGCGACCACTTCGCCGGGCTGTGCGCCGATCACCTTGGCGATTTTGTCGCCTACACGGCCAGGAAGGTCAAACCAGCTGGCGGTGTTCCAGCTCTTGATCAAATCGGTTCCCCATTCCTGCGTCACCACTTCGGCCACGCGGGCCGGAGCGGAAGCTGGCATCACCCCCAGCGAGTTCCCATCCAGATAGATGACGCCAGGCGGCAGTGTGAACAAATCGCGCAGGGAACGCAATGGGTCTTTGGCGTCCATGGCCTCGCAGGCCTGGCGGGTCAAAGGCGTTGGCGAAGTGGTGTTGGAAAGCGTGCTCATGTCTGTGTTATCGGACGGGCCGATGAAATGGAAAGCGATTTAGCCAAAACGGTTGCGTGGAAAAACGAAGTGCGGCCCAGCACCACCCATGCGCGAGGCATGGGCGTGAGGCATTCGCCGGCGCTGCCACTGGCGAGTTGAAAGCGTGACCTAAAACGGCCGGAGAATGGCGCGGACGGGACTGGCGTCGGCCTGCATCAGCTTGAGCGGCAAAGCGATAAGCTCGTAGTCCCCTTCGGGCACGTCGTCGAGCATCAGGTTTTCCAGCACGCGCATGCCGCGCTGGCGAATCACCTGATGGCTGTCCAGCGTCTTGCTGTCGGCCGGGTCGATGCTGGCGCTGTCGATACCGATGAGGCTCACGCCCTGGTCGGCCAGCCATGTGACCGTTTCCGGAGCGAAAGCGGGGAGCGCTTCGTCAAACCCGTCTTGCGGTATGTGTTCGTACACCCTGACCAAAACTCTTTCTGGAAACGGGCTCTGCAATGCATGGGACAGGTGCTCTAAACGCACCAGTGGGCCGCAGCCGATGGCATGGATGACGCGGCAATGCCCAATGAAAGGTTCCAAAGGCACTTCGCCGATGGCTTGGCCATCCGGGTCGTAGTGCAAAGGTGCGTCAGCGTGCGCGCCCACGTGCGGCGACAGTGTCACGGCGCTCACGTTGACAGGGCAACCCGGGCCGAGGCTCGCCACCCATTCCTGCGAATAGGGCGTGTCACCGGGGAACACGGGGGAGCCGTGTTGCACCGGTGGCGAAATGTCAAAGATCTGACGCGACGGCTGGTCCATGGGCGGCAAAGTTATCACCGCGTTGGAAGGTGTGGTGTCGGTTATTTCCAACGCACCTCAAAAATCCGGGTCAGGCTGGCAGGCGCGCCACCATCACCTTCAAGGCACGATCTGACGATACATCGGCGAAGGCCGGCGGGTTGGCGAGCCGGTCTTCCATCACCATCGTTGGAGCCTCAGCCTTCAGCATCTCGTGCAAAAACGACTCTGTAATCTCCGGCGCATTCAGGCACATCAGGGCTCGCCCGCCGGGCAGCAGCAGCTCAGGCAGCCGGCGCACCATCCGCGCATAGTCCTTGTTCGCGACGAAGCTGCCTTTCTGGTAGCTCGGCGGGTCCATGATCACCAGGTCGTAAGGCCCCATACGCTTGACCTTGGCCCAGGATTTGAACAAGTCATGCACCAGGAACTTGGCTCGTCGCTCCAGCGGCGTGCCGCCGAAATTGAGGCGGTGATTTTCGCGGCCAGCATTCATGGGCCCGCTGGCCATGTCCAGGTTGATCACCTCCGCAGCATCACCCTGAAGAGCAGCCACGGAAAACGCGCAGGTGTAGGCGAACAGGTTGAGCACCTGAGCATGCTTTGCGTTGTCCCGCACCCAGCTCCGCCCTTCTGCCATATCGAGAAACAGTCCCCGATTCTGGCCGGCAAGCACGTTCACCCGGTATCGCGCGCCGTTCTCCGTCACAACGTGTTGCTCTGGCACGCTGCCCGCCATCAGCTCGGTCACCGGCCGGCTCACCGGGCCATCCGGTTTGCGGCGCTGGAACACCCAGTTCAAAGGCTGACCATTGCCAATGCTGGCCCAGCGCGAGGCCAGCGCATCACCAATCGCCTTGGCTTCGTCCTCGGTGGACTCACCGAACTTGGTCACCACCCACACAGGGTCATACCAGTCCAGCGTCCAGTCTTCGCAGCCAGGATAAAGACCGCCACGGCCATGAAAAATCCGACTGGCGTCCATGCCAGGCGAAGCGAGAGAGATGGCGTCAAGCAATGCGTTCATAAGGTCGAACGAGTCTAACCAAGTCCAGTGCAACAACCGGTGACTTCAATGAACCAGGCTCCCGGAGATCCGGCTCCGCCGGTCCAAGGGAGCGTCCCCATCCGAGCCGAAGGCGGAAGAGAGGGGGAAGGCGCGCAGAGCCGCAGGGGGTGAGTCCCATTCTTCCGGTCCAAGGGAGCGTCCCCCTCCCGCCGAAGGCGAGAGAGGGGGATGGCGCGCAGCGCCGCAGGGGGTGCTTCAGTTCCCTAGCCAGACTCCCAACGGCTCCAATCCATGCCGAACACGTGCCTTGTTGCAGCCATAAGTCCCTTCCTGCAACTCTGCGCAAGGGCGTGATCGGTTTTCGTAAATGGTGCAGGTCACCAGTTCACCCACCGTGCCGGCCAGCGCCTCGCAGCGTATCGGCACTTCACCTGTGCCCTTCATGCGGCAGGTGCTGCCATTGACCACTTCGGTCATGGCCTCGGGCACCGTGCCGCCCATCACATCCAGTTCGTAAACCGAAAACTCCACCCGATAACTCTGGCAACAGGCGCCACAGGTCAGGCAGGCGGGCAGGGTGGGCGCTTGTGTCATACCGGCACCTCATCCACAGGCAGCAGACCATGGCGACGACGTGCTTGCGCGCAGGCGTCGCTGCCTTCTGCGAATTCCCGGCAAGGGTTGGGCCGCCATTCATAAATGCTGCAACTCACCATTTCGCCGATGGCACCGTACAGGGCAGTGCAGCGAGGTGGTGTGTGGTCAGTGCCACGCAGGCGGCAGAGGGTATCCGTGAGTTCGGTGGCCAGCCCGGCAGGCACGCGCCCCCCATGGTCTTCCGACTCATGGATGGAGAAGTCCACCCGAAAGCTGGCGCAGCACGCACCACAGGCTTGACATTGGCTCATGGCAAGTCCGAATAAAAGGCAACAAAAAAAGAGAAACAGAAACTGATACGCGAGTGGTACATGCACCCGGCTGACGCCGGGTGAAGCCGAAGAGCTCACGTCCTCACTTCGGTCGGCGCCGCGGGTTGCTTGTGCCGTCCATTGCATCGATGGCGGTGGCAGTGCTGGCGCTGGGTGGCGAGATTATGCCGGTTTTTTGAGAGGTTGAACGTTGGCCATACAGATCAGTCAACCTGACGGCTGTTTTGGGTGTTTTGTTGATTCGGTATAGGCGTGAAAAAGGCACCTCGAAGGTGCCTTTGGGGTGCGCTTCATGCGTCTGCGCGAACTTGCTTCACGCCAAGCGACCGAGCAAAAGGAGCTCCATGAGCGCCTTTTGCACATGCATCCGATTCTCAGCTTCATCCCAGACGACGGATTGGGGGCCGTCGATGACTTCGGCAGTCACTTCCTCGCCTCGGTGGGCGGGCAGGCAGTGCATGAACAAGGCGTCAGGCCTGGCCACGGCCATCATGTCTTCGTCCACGCACCAGTCGGCGAAGGCTTTACGGCGAGCTTCGTTCTCCTCTTCGTAGCCCATACTGGTCCACACGTCGGTGGTCACCAGGTCTGCGCCTTTGCAAGCTTCTTTCGGGTCCTTGAAGACCTTGAAGCAACTCCTGTCGCCGATGCCAGCCAGTTTGGCGTCCACCTCGTAGCCGCTGGGAGTGCTGACATGCACTGTGAAGTCCAGCATTTCTGCCGCTTGCAGCCAGGTGTTGGCCATGTTGTTTCCGTCGCCGACCCAGGCCACCACTTTGCCTTTGATCGCATCCAGCGGGTTGCCGGAGACAGCTGGTCGGTGCTCAACCAGCGTGAACAGGTCGGCCAGGATCTGGCAGGGATGGAATTCGTTGGTCAATCCGTTGATGACCGGGACGCGCGAATATTCGGCAAACCGCTCGATCTTGGTCTGCTCGAAGGTTCGGATCATCACCAGGTCGACCATACGGCTGATGACGCGGGCACTGTCTTCAATCGGTTCAGCGCGGCCGAGCTGGCTGTCACCCGTGGTCAGGTGAACGACGGACCCGCCCATCTGGTACATGCCAGCCTCAAAACTGACTCGGGTGCGTGTGCTGGCCTTCTCGAAAATCAGTGCCAGGGTTCTATCGGGGTCTGCGAAAGGCTGGTACTTCTCGACGGCTTTGAACTTCTGCTTGATGAAGGCAGCGCGCTGGAACAGATAGCCGGTCTCGTCGGCCGTGAGGTCCTTGAATTGCAGGTAGTGACGGATGCTCATGGGAACTGACAGGTTGATGTCTGACGATGAAGGGTAGCGTGGGCAGCGAAGCAGTGCGAACGCAGTGGGGATCAAAGGCAGGTGGTCTTACTCTGCCAGAAAGGCTTCAATCAGCGGGACCAGAATGCCAATGATCTCGTCGGCTTCTGCCCCGCTGATGATCAAGGGCGGCACCAGGCGAATCACGGTGTCGGCCGTGACCGACAACAGCAGGCCTGCTTGTGCAGCACGTTGAGCCAGCACACCACAGGGACGGTCCAGCTCGATGCCGATCATCAGGCCCTGGCCGCGAACTTCTTTGACGCCAGCCGTGTTCATCAGGCGGGTGGTCAATTGCGTGAGCATCAGCTCGCCCATCTTGGCCGCGTTCTCCAGCAAGCCTTCTTCTTCCATGATTCTGATGGTTTCCATGCCGGCGCGCATGGCCAGCGGATTGCCGCCGAAAGTGGTGCCATGGCTGCCTGGCTGGAAGATGTTGGCAGCTTTGGGCCCTGCCACTACTGCGCCAATGGGAACGCCGGACCCTAGCCCTTTGGCCAGGGGCATGACGTCTGGCGTGATGCCGGCCCATTGGTGAGCGAACCATTTGCCTGTGCGGCCCATGCCGCATTGCACTTCGTCGATCATGAGCAGCCAGTCCTTGGCATCGCACAGTGCGCGAACCTGCTGCAGGTACTCAACGTGCATCGGGTTGACCCCGCCTTCGCCCTGGATGGTTTCGAAGAACACTGCCACAACGTCCGGGTCGTTTTCGGTGGCTTTGCGCAAAGCTTCGATGTCGTTCACCGGCACGCGTATGAACCCTTCTACCAAGGGGCCGAAGCCGGCCTGGATCTTTGCGTTGCCTGACGCGCTCAGCGTGGCAACGGAGCGTCCATGGAAAGCTTTCTCGTAGACCACGATCTTGGGCGCCGTGATTCCTTTGTCATGGCCATACTTGCGGGCCATCTTGAGGGCCGCTTCGTTGGCTTCCAGGCCGGTGCTGCAGAAGAACACATTCGACATGCCAGAGCGCTCCACCAGCATCTGCGCCAATGCTTCTTGTCCTGGTACATGGTAGTAGTTGCAGCAGTGAATCAACTGGCCGACTTGCTCCTGAAGCGCCTTGACCAGCTTGGGATGGGCATGGCCCAAAGTGTTGACAGCGATGCCTGCCAAACCGTCAAGGTACTCCTTGCCGTCCACATCCCACATGCGGCAACCCTTGCCGTGGCTCATGGCGATCGGCAGTCGCCCATACGTGTTCATCACGTGCGGGGAAGTGGGGGCGGCGAGGGAAGCGGTGGCACTCATGTTCAAAAACTCCGTGCGGTCAGACAGATCCGGATTGTCCGGCGGCGATCAAGAAAGCAAAGCGGCTCAACGAAAGTTGAGCCGTTGAATGCCGATTCTAGAGGCATGCGCTTCATTGTGTTGTTGCCAATCGATCATTACAGTCATTCGTCCCGTAGCGCCTCGAAGCGGATCACAGGTACGGATCGCAGGTACGGCGGTCATTGACTGGATATTGTCGGTAGGGTGGCAATCGGACCGGGTACCCTTTGCAATCCCCTGCTCCTCCGTGTGCGCCATTGGCTTTGCGGGTCTCGCGTGTGCCGCCGAGCGTCTTCAAGTCTTATATAAGATATAATTCCCACTGTCCGGATGCTTGTTTCACTTGACGAAATTCAAGCGATCCTTGAGCTGTTGTGAAGAGCGCTGGACAATGAGTGAGTGGCCTGTTCGTCAGCACCCCGACAGATCAGGCGTTTCCAATCTCACAGGCGCGCCAAACGCGCGTCTGTGAGCTACCTTCAGGATTCAACCTCCCGCACACATGGCAACCAGCCCCACAAGCAAGCAAGTCTTCATCCAGGGAGTCACCCTGGACGGACGGCGTTTTCGTCCCAGCGACTGGGCCGAGCGTTTGGCTGGTGTCATGAGTCAGTTCCGGCCGGTCGGAAGTCAGGCTGGCCGCGGACACCACCACATCCAGTACTCCCCCTGGTGCATCCCCACGGTGATGAACGGCGTCAAAGTTGTCATCGTCGACACAGACTTGCGCGACGAAGAGCCCATGGCCTGGGATTTCGTTATGAACTTCGCCAAAGACAACCAGTTGCAGGTGGCGGAGGGTTGTGTTTTGCCGGACGAACCTGCCGGTAAAAGCCCGGGCTGACGTTTTCCCGACTGCTGCTCGCAGCGCTCAGGTCGGCGGCCGTCCAAGGGCGAGCGAGACCGACCCAGGTCGCCCTATCCCGCGTTGCGTATCATTTCAGGTGCGGAGGCTACGCGAAGGCCTGCCGTTCGGCGCCAAGCCTGAGATTCAAGAAGCACAAAGAGCAGGGAGGAAGAGCATGTCAACATCGTTCTACATAGGCATGGGTATTGCCGCTGTCGCCGCTGCAACGGCGATGGTGAAATGGTCATCCAGCCGCGACCGATCGGGTTTCATCGCTGGTTACCTGTTTCCTGAAAAGGTCCGGCGGCGATTGAAGGAAACCTATCCCCATCTTTCCGAACAGGACGTGGGTCATGTGCTTGATGGTCTGCGAGACTATTTCCAGATCTGCTCGGTAGCAGGCAGGCGCATGGTGTCCATGCCGTCTCAGGCGGTGGATGTGGCTTGGCATGAGTTCATTCTCTTCACCCAGGCCTACGAGCGCTTTTGCAAGCGTGGTGTGGGGCGCTTCGTGCACCACACGCCGGCGGAAGCGATGGGCTCGCCTACCTCGGCTCAAAAGGGCATTCGGCATGCCTGGCGACTTGCCTGCAGGCGCGAGGCGATCAACCCAGCCAAGCCCGATCGCCTGCCACGCCTGTTTGCGATCGATGCAAGCCTCGGTATCCCGGACGGCTTCAACTACACCCTCAATTGCACTGGGCCACGCACAGTAGGGGCTGCCGGTGCTTCTTATTGTGCGTCGCATATCGGATGCAGCAACACGCATGGGGGAGGGTGTGGGTCGTGCGCTTCTGGATGCGGCAATGACTTCGGCGGACCCGGCGGGTGCAGCGGAAGCTGTGGCGGTGGTGGAGACTAAGGCCACCGGCGTTCGAAGCAACACGAGGTAAAAATTGCATCGCCCGGGCGTAGTGGCCGGCGACTGAATTGGCCTGTCGACAGGTGCAACGGGAGGGTGCAGGGCTGCTCATAAATGTTTCAACCGCGGGCTGTCATCCCCCAAGCAGGGAGAAAATTGCCTGTAACCCGCGTGGCGAAAGGCTATGGTTTCTTCCTGCGCGCAGGACCAAGTGCTGCGTGAGACACCCTTTGTCCTTTGCAATGATAGGAGTTGCCAACAATGAACTGCAAGCCAGTAATCGCCACCTTCGTGTTGAGTCTTTCGAGTGCCGCCGCCATGGCGGAGCTCAGTGTCCCGATGAAACTGCTGGATGAGAATGGTGCCAGCAAAGACGCTGGCACCGTGACTGCCGTGGCAACCGAATACGGCGTGGTTTTCACGCCCAAGCTCGCAGGTCTGACGCCTGGCCTGCACGGATTCCACGTACATCAGAACCCTGATTGCGGTCCGTCCCAGAAAGACGGCAAGAACATCCCGGGCGGCGCCGCGGGTGGGCACTATGACCCGGCAGGCACCCAGGCACATGGCACGCCTTGGGGCAAAGGTCATCTCGGTGACCTGCCGCCGCTCTTTGTCGACGCTGACGGATCTGCTAGCCAGCCGGTGTTGGCCCCTCGCCTCAAGCTGGCCGACCTCAGCGGTCGAGCGTTGATGATTCACGCGGGTGGCGACAACCATTCTGACCACCCGGCCAAGCTTGGCGGCGGCGGCGCGCGCATGGCTTGTGGCGTTGCAAAGTAAAGAGAGACCCTTCAAGGGACACCCGTTCGTGAGCACCTGGCCGAACAACGTCGTCAGGTGCCCCCGTGATCTCGCGTGCAACCACTGTGGGGCATGAGACGCATCGCCTCCTATGGCCGGATGAGGTTTCCGGGTGCACTCCTCTGGCGGTGATAAGGTATCGGCTGTTGATTCAAGCCTGACGTCGGACATGCCTGCCGGCTCAGGGTACTGACCTTTGCAACTTGCTGGAGCGAGCAATCATGGCGATGGATGAAGTGGATTTCTTCTTGCACGGCGACGACATGCAGTTCGTCGAAATCGAACTCGACCCCGGTGAGGCTGCTGTGGGCGAGGCTGGCTCCATGATGTACATGGAAGACGGTATTCAGATGGAAACCGTTTTCGGAGACGGATCTGCCAAGCAAAGTGGCGTCTTTGGAAAGCTGTTGGGGGCCGGCAAGCGCTTGATCACCGGGGAAAGTCTGTTCACCACGGTTTACACCAATCAAGGGCAAGGCAAGAGAAAGGTAGCGTTTGCAGCACCGTACACCGGCAAGATCATTCCATTCGATCTTTCCCAATACGGTAGCACCATGATTTGCCAACGCGATGCCTTTCTTTGCGCCGCCAAAGGGGTGTCGCTGGGTATCGCGTTCCAGAAGAAAATTGGGACCGGCTTCTTCGGAGGTGAAGGCTTCATCATGCAGAAGCTCGAAGGAAACGGTTTGGCGTTCGCCCATTCGGGTGGCACGGTGATCCAGCGCCAGCTTCAGCCGGGTGAAGTGTTGAGGGTGGACACAGGTTGCGTGGTCGCCTACACCCCTGATGTCGATTTTGATATTCAGTTTGTAGGGGGAGTCAAAACAGCCTTGTTTGGTGGTGAAGGACTCTTCTTCGCCGTTTTGCGTGGCCCGGGCACAGTCTGGCTGCAGTCGCTCCCGTTCTCGCGTCTGGCCTCTCGTATCTTTGCCGCTGCGCCGCGTGTCCAAGGCGGTGGTGGCCGCGGCGGGGAGCAGGGCGGCCTGGTGGGAGGCATTCTCGGCGGCACCATGCTCGGGGGCGTTTTAGGCGGAGATGATTGAATGAGCAGGATGTTGATGTCCAGTGCATTCCTGGCGATGCGCAGGCGAATTCTCGGCTCGGTGGCCGCTTCAATGGCCCTGAGCGGTTGCGCTGCGTACAAGGTTGAGCCAGTCAGCGCCCAGGCCCGATCGTCCATGCCGCATTCTGCCAAGGCCGGCGAAGCCAAATCGCTTCGTGTCGTCCCTGATCAGGCCTCCAACATTGAAGGCCGTGGCTTCCAGTGCTATGAACCTCTCCTTTATGCCTTGTCTCTGGGCCTCATCCCGGCCGTGTGCGTGCGTGGCTACGAGCTGCGCTCGGACAACGAGGTATTGGGCAGATACGAGGTCAGCATGATGATGGGTTGGGCCGCCATGTTCGCAGCCATGTCGCCCGCCTGGTCCTTGGGTTCGGGCGACGAACGTGCAGAGGCTCAGATCCGCAGGCAATCGCAAAGAAACTCCGTGACTGTTGATTGATCCAGGGCAGACCCCAGGTCACGCGCGCCCGGTATGCTGCCCGTTGATTCTCAGGTAGGACAGCGACCGTGACCCCTGACTCTCCTCAACGCAAGCAACCCAACGGCCACCCTCATCGCCCTCGTGGCAAGGCGCTGGGCGTCCCTGAACTGATTGCCATCGCCCTTGGCGGTATGGTCGGCGGCGGTATCTTCACCATTCTCGGTGTCTCGGTTTCCATGGTAGGCGCCTGGACGCCGTTGGCGATCGTGCTTGGAGGCGCGGTCGCGGCGCTGGCCGCCTATGCCTACGTTCAACTCGGCGTGCATTACCAGGACGAAGGCGCCACGTATGCGTTTTTCAAACGCAGCTTTCCTGGCTCCCGACTGGCCGCCTCGTTGATAGGGTGGTGGGTGATCTTCGGCTACATCAGCACGTTGGCGCTGTATGCCTATACCTTTGCTTCGTACGCCATCAGCGCATTTGCTTTTGCCGACAACGACTGGGTTCGCAAAAGCGTGGCCGGTGCCGTCATTGCGTTGTTCGCGCTCGTCAATGTCTGGAGTGTGAAGGGCATGGGCAAGATCGAGGACATCATGGTCTACACCAAGCTCCTCATTCTGGTGGTGATCTCCTTTGTGTTGATCAACAACAGTCAGAACAGCCTGCCCGCACTCCTGTCAGCGGAAGACGGCTTTGAACCACTGACCATTCTCATCGTGGCGTCGCTCACTTTTGTGGCTTACGAAGGCTTTCAACTCGTGATCAATGCCGTAGGGGAAATGGATCGTCCCAGCCGAAACATTCCCTTGGCCGTATACAGTGCAGTGGCTCTCGCTACAGTGGTCTATGTTGTCATGGCGATAGGTGCCATCGTCGCCATTCCGTTTGACGATCTCGTGAACAACCAGGAGTATGCGTTGGCTGCTGGAGCCAATGGCGTATTGGGTCACTGGGGCACCGACCTGGTCATCATGGGGGCCTTATTGGCCACCAGCAGCGCCATCAGCGGAACCCTGTTTGGTGCCTCGCGCCAGATGGCGGCCATTGCCCGTGACGGGTTTTTCCCGGCGGCGCTGGGCCGCCGCCACGAGCGCATTCCTGTTCAGGCCATTCTCGCCATGGCTGTGCTGGCATTCGCGCTGGTGCTCACTGGCAGCCTGAAGGTGATTCTGGAATTCGGCAGCTTCACGTTCTTGCTGGTGTCGCTGCTCATGGCTTACGCCAACTTTCGGCTGCGCGAGCAAACCGGTTCGTCCGCCTGGATGTCATTGTTGTCCATGGCAGGGTTGGCACTGGGCATGGTGCTCATCCTCTACTATGAGTGGCGGCATCAGCCCGAGCAACTGGCGTTCATACTTGGGCTGTATATGAATCTCACGATCGGAGCGGCGGTGTTTGCGTGGCGGCAAAAGCACACGAAGCGACCCGCTGCCTAGAATTAGCTATAAACAGGGTGGCGGCCAAGGCTCTTTGTGAACACAGGGATGTTGAAGAGCCAGTGAACAGGAAAAGAGAGCGGCGGGCAGCACCGGCCATGGCTCAACGCCACATCGCATGCTTTTGTATGTTCGCATGCTGTGGCCCTAGCGAGAAAAACATCAGGGAGAATCCAATGAATACCAATGGTCAGCGCTCAGTTGAGCAACTGAAATTTCGCACGCACGATGGCGTCGAGTTGTGCTACCGATTTTGGCCAGCGACAGGTAGCCGTCGTGGCGCGGTGGTGATGTTCCACAGAGGGCACGAGCATGGCGGACGCATGGCCCACTTGGTTGACGAGCTGAATCTGGGTGAGTTTGACTTCTTCGCCTGGGACGCGCGCGGGCATGGAGAGTCTCCGGGGGATCGTGGTTATTCGCCCAGTTTTGGCACATCTGTCCGCGATGTGCAGACGTTTGTCGATCACATAGAGCAGACGCATGGCGTCAATGTGGGCGACATGCTCATCCTCGCGCAAAGTGTGGGTGCGGTTCTCGTATCCTCCTGGGTTCATGACTACGCACCGCGTGTCAGGGCCATGGTCTTGGCTTCGCCAGCCTTCAAGGTCAAGCTCTATGTGCCGTTTGCGCGCCCCGGTCTCGCACTGCTGCAAAAGATCCGCGGCAACTTCTTCGTCAACAGCTACGTCAAATCGAAGTTTCTGACCCATGACGTCAGCAGGCAACAAAGTTACGACGCCGATCCGCTGATCTCGCGACCCATTTCCGTCAACATTCTTTTGGGCCTGTATGATGCTGCCGACCGCGTGGTCGCCGATGCTGCTGCCATCACGGTGCCGACCCAACTGCTCATCTCCGGCGCTGACTGGGTGGTCCATCACCAGCCGCAGCATCAGTTCTTTGACCGGTTGGGCTCGTCGGTCAAGGAAAAGCACGTACTGGACGGTTTCTACCACGACACCCTTGGAGAAGCCGATCGCGCCAAGGCTGTTTCGCTGATCCGCGCCTTCGTGCTGCGCATGTTCGATTCACCGCCAGCGCCGGTCGACCTGGGTGATGCCCACGTCAAGGGCTTCACGCACGAGGAGGCGCAGAACTTGTCGGCGCCATTGCGCGCGATGTCGCTCAAAGGCTTGTACTGGTCAACCTACAGGGCGGGGCTAAAGCTGGCGGGAAGCCTCTCGGAAGGGGTAGCGCTGGGGCACCGGACCGGCTTCGACTCTGGCAGTACGCTGGATTATGTCTATCGGAATGA
>JBNKNN010000241.1:0-15280 GCA_050293865.1 Hydrogenophaga sp.
TCAGTGTATCAGCAATGACTGAATCCGTCGGCTGTACCCGAGGAAGCCGCCGACCAGCTTGCTCAGGTTTTCTGCTGATCAGGCTCTCGAAGCCCGGCTACCCTGTCGCGCAAATCGCGTGCCCAGGCGCGGCGGTCACGCCCGTCGGCATACTCCGGCCGGCCAAAATGAACGACTGCCTGCACAGCACCATCACGCAGTGTTCTCCACACCGACCCGACCAAATGATCGTCGTCCACGTAGGAAGGTGCGTCACTGCGGCCTCCTCTGCGTCCATCCACGAAGCTCAGCGACACCGGCAACACCGGCGCGTGAACGACAATGGCCGCCTGAATGAGGTTGCCGTGGAATGGCAGAAGTTCGCCCCCGTCGCCTGTGGTGCCCTCCGGGAAGACGGCGATCAGGTCACCCGCTTTCAGTCCTTCCGCCATGTGGTGGACCACCCGCATGGCATCACGCCGGCGCTCACGTTCGATATACAAGGTCCCTGCACCTGTCACCAGCGCACCCAGAATGGGCCAGTGGCGTACATCCGCCTTGGAGACAAAACGCAAGGGCTGCGCGGCATTGAGCACCAGAATATCGAGCCACGAAACGTGGTTGGAGACCACCAGCAAAGGACCTTGCAGGGGTACCGAGCCCTTTACCACGAGCTCGACACCCAGTATGGACAGCATTTGTCGGGACCATTGCTGGACATGCTCAATCTTTGCCTGGGCCGTGATTCGGTCAAACTGACGCCGGATGATCCATAGACCTCGCATCACATGGCCAACCGCACGCACAGCGCGCCAGACGGCGCCGGGAATCGATGGTCTTTGCACCCAAAGGCCTCAGCGAGCTGCGCTGGCTTCGAAAGCCACCTGACCGGCCACCAACGTCGCCTTGACCTTGGCCGGCATTTCGTGCCCTTCGAACGGGGTGTGCACCCCCTGGCTTCGCAAGGCAGAGGGCTCCACACGCCAGCTGCCATTCGGATCGAAAACGCAGATGTCGGCCTGCCCGCCCACCGTCAGCGCACCCACGCTGTGCTGCAGCGTGCCCAGGCTGTCGCCCAACACGGCTTGGGGGCCAGAAGTCAGCACGGCCAACGCCTGCATCAAGCCCAACCCGTCTTGCTGAGCCCATTTGCAAGCCTGCCCCAGCAGCAACTCCAGGCCAGTGGCGCCCGGCTCAGCTTCAGCAAAGGGACGCGTCTTGGCTTCTGCCTCGATGGGAAAGTGATCCGAGACCAGCGCGTCGATCGTGCCGTCGGCCAATCCGGCGCGCAATGCTGTACGGTCCGCCTGTTGACGAACCGGGGGCTGAAGACGCATGCGGCTGTCATAGAAGCCGATGTCCACGTCTGTGAGATGCAAGTTGTGCATGCTCACGTCGCAGGTCACAGGCAAGCCTTCCGCTTTGGCCTGGCGAACCATTTCCAGGCCAGCTGCGCTGCTGATGCGACACAGGTGAATCTTGGCCGTGCGCTCAGCGCCGGAACGATGAACGGATCGCAGCAAGGCGAAGATGGTGTAAAGCGCAATGGTTTCTGCAGCCACCGGCACACCCGAGAGTCCCAAACGGGTGGCCAAAGCGCCGCTCGCGGCGACGCCTTTGCCCAACCAGTAGTCCTGAGGCCGAAGCCAGATGGTGTAGCCGTATGTGGCGGCGTACTGCATTGCACGTTGCAGCACCTGAATATTCAACACTGGCACCTCGGCCTGACCGAAACCAATGCATCCCGACTCGGTCAGCTCCGCCATTTCGGTGAGAACCTCACCTTTGAGCCCGCGAGTCAGCGCGCCCAGCGGGAACACTCTCGACTGATGCAACTTCTCGGCCCGGAATTTGAGCATGTCCACGAGGCCCGGCTCGTCCAGCACGGGATCGGTATCCGGCGGGCACACCAAAGAGGTCACGCCACCCGCCACCGCGGCAGCCATCTCCGACTCGAGCATTCCCGCATGTTCCTCCCCCGGCTCGCGCAAGCGCACCGCCAGATCCACCAAGCCAGGCGCTACGACACAGCCACTGGCATCAATGGTCCGATTGGGTTGAAAGTCCTCGGCCACACCGTCGATGGCAATGATGCGGCCCGCCGCAATGGCCAAATCGACCATTTCATCGCGCCCGCTTGCCGGGTCCATCACCCGGCCGTTTTGAATCAGAATCTTCATGGCTTGCTTACCTGCCGGCGTGCACGCCGGCTTCCTGTTTCTGAAGGATGTCTTTCAAGGCATTGACCAAATGCTCGCACTCAGCCTGCGTGCCCACCGAAATGCGCAGGTAATTGGCTACGCGGGGATGGGAAAGGTGCCTGACCAGAACGCGACGGTCCCTCAGGTCGGCCAGTAGGCTGGCCGCAGATCGAGTCCTGTGGCTGGCCAGAACAAAATTGGCCATGGAAGGCACGCACTCGAACCCAAGATCTTGCAAGGCATCGACCAACCACCCACGGCTGTCCATGACTTTGCGACATACGTCAGCAAAATAGGCCGTGTCTTCAATCGCGGCCTTGGCGCCCGCCTGCGCCAGCCGATCCAACGGATAGGAATTGAAGCTGTCCTTGACCAGGCGCAACGCCTCGATCAGGCCTGGCTGCCCCATGGCGAACCCAACCCGCAGGCCCGCCAACGCATGGGACTTGGAAAGTGTCCGTACGACCAACAATTGTTCATACGCCTGGATCAGGCTGACAGCCGAGGCCGCGCCAAAGTCCACGTAGGCTTCATCCACAATCACAACCGACGAGGGGTTGCTGTCGAGCAGACGGCGGATGTCGGCCAATTCCAGCGCTCGACCAGTGGGTGCATTCGGGTTGGGAAACACGATCCCGCCGTTGGGTTTGGCATAGTCGCTCACCCTCAAGCCAAATGTATCGTCGAGCGGCACTGTCTCATAGGCCACGTTGAACAAGGCGCTGTAAACCGGGTAAAAACTGTAGGTCACGTCCGGGAAGAGGATGGGGTGTTCCTGACGCAGGAACGCCATGAACGCCAAGCCCAGCACTTCGTCGGAGCCATTGCCCACAAACACATGGTCAGGCGTCAGTCCGTGGGCAGCCGCGATCGAAGCACGCAGATCCACCGCTTCCGGATCGGGATAGCGACGCAAACCTTCGTCGGTAAACGCCTTGATGGCACTCAGCACCTTCCCGGAAGGCGGATACGGACTTTCGTTGGTGTTGAGCTTGATCCAACCGCTACCCTGGGGTTGCTCCCCAGGCACGTAGCCGTGCAGCTCACGCAGGGCGGGGCTGCACAAGCGCGAAAGGCGCGTGGAGGTATCGGACTGGCTCATGCTTCGTTACCGGCCACGATGCTCAGAACAGCCATTCGCACGGCAATGCCAAACGTGACTTGCGAGAGAATCACGCTCTGTTTGCCGTCGGCCACATCAGAGTCAATTTCGACGCCGCGATTGATCGGACCGGGATGCATGACGATGGCGTCCTGCTTCGCCCATTGCATGCGTTCCGCCGTCAGGCCGAAATTCTTGAAATACTCTTCGCTCGACGGCAGTAGCGCGCCGCTCATTCGCTCGTTTTGCAAACGGAGCGTGATCACCACGTCGCAGTCCTTGATACCCTCTTCCAGTGTGTTGCACACCCGCACACCCATGTGTGCCAGTTCTGCGGGTACCAGCGTACGAGGCCCCACAACGCGCACGTCGGGACAACCAAGTGTTGTCAATGCGTGGATATCCGAGCGGGCCACGCGAGAATGCACCACATCTCCAACAATGGCCACCGACAGATTGGTGAAGTCCTTCTTGAAGTGCCGAATGGTGTACATGTCCAACAGACCCTGGGTTGGATGTGCATGGCGGCCGTCTCCCGCGTTGACCACGTGCACGTGAGGCGCCACGTTCTGGGCAATCAGGTAGGGGGCTCCACTCTCGCTGTGGCGAACAACAAAAACGTCAGCCGCCATCGCTGAAAGGTTGGCGATCGTATCCAGCAGTGATTCGCCTTTGGCTGTTGAGCTGCGGGCGATATCCAGCGTGTAGACGTCGGCCGACAGGCGCGTGGCAGCGATATCAAAGGTGGTCCGGGTGCGGGTGCTGTTCTCAAAGAACAGGTTGAAAACGCTTTTGCCCCGCAGCAACGGTACCTTCTTGACCTCGCGGTCGTTCACGCTAACGAAATTGGTCGCTGTATCGAGGATGTGTGTGAGGATGTTGCGGCTCAGGCCTTCGGTAGAGAGCAGGTGGATGAGCTCGCCGTTCTTGTTCAGTTGAGGGTTGTGTGCCACGATCAGGATTCCTTGTCTTCCAGCACAAATGCAAGCTCTCCAGCGCCTGACTGTTTCAGCTCCAGCGAGCATGACGCCGGAAACGAATCATGCAGCGCCGCAAGGTTGGCTTCCACTGGCAGTTGGCGGCCATCTCGCGCAACCAGCACGGCCAGTTGGACACTGGATGGTCGGCCGAAGTCAAACAGTTCATTGAGTACCGCTCGGATGGTCCGCCCGGTATAGAGCACGTCATCGATCAGCATCACATGTGCGCCGTTGACTTCAAAAGGAAGAATCGTCTGGGAACTGCTTGCCAGACCACGCTTGGCGAAGTCGTCACGATGCATGGCGGAAGAGATAACCCCTGCCTGCCCATCCAGACTCAGGTCTTTTTGCAGCCGCTCGGCAAGCCACGCTCCGCCACTGGCGATTCCCACGAGGCGAAGTGGCTCGGACGAAGCTCGCATGTGCTCGGCCAATTGTTGCTTGAGCTTCTGGTAGAGCGCCATGGCATCTGGCGCGGCCTTCGGATCGGTCAAGGCAAACTCCTGAGAAACTGTTCAAGAATGATGCAAGCCGCAGCGGCGTCGGCGTCTGCAGCACCACCGCTCAACGCCTCGGTTGTGGTGTAGCGTTCGTCCACCTCGTAAACCGGTTTGCCGCTGGCAGATTGCAGTTGACGGGCAAATTTCTTGGCCCGACGGGTATTGTCATGGGGAGCACCGTCTGGGTGCAACGGTACCCCGACCACCAGAGCGTCCGGCTCCCATTCCCGTATCAACGCAACGGCCTGCTCTACACGCGCTTTCCCTTCGGCTTTGATTGTCTTCAGGGGAGTGGCAGACCGTGTCAGGCGGTTGCCGCTGGCCACGCCGGTGCGCTTGAGCCCATAGTCATAGGCCAGGAACATCCTGTGTTCGGCAGGAATGACACGGTCTACCACCATACCCTCCGCGAACCCGAGCAAACAGGCCAATGGAGGACCACCGGGAAACCCAGCGTCATGCGTGCCCCGCGTCTGGGGAGATCATCCAGGGTTCGAGTCCCAAAAGGCCTAAGGCCTTGCTGTAGCGCTCTTCAACTGGTGTATCGAAAATCAGGGCGCGATCGGCCGGTACGGTCAGCCAGCTGTTCTCCGTGATTTCAGACTCCAGTTGCCCCTTTGCCCAGGACGAGTAGCCCAGGGTGACGAAAACCTGCTGCGGCCCACCGCCAGAGGCCATGGATTCGAGAATGTCCTTGGATGTGGTGAGCTCAAGGCCGTCGGGCACTTCAAGCGTGGAGGAGTAGACTGATTCGTCCTCTGCATCTGCGCTCTTGATTGCCTCATGCAGCACAAAACCCCGTTCGGTCTGGACCGGGCCGCCCTGGAAGACGGGCAACTCCGCCAGGTCGTCCCGTCCCAGCTCCAGTTCAATCTTCTCGAAAAGGTCAGGCAGGAGCAAGGTGCTGGGCTTGTTGATGATGAGTCCCAAAGCGCCACGCTCGCTGTGTTCGCAAAGGAATACAACGCTTCTGGAGAATAGCTCATCGCTCAGACCGGGCATCGCAATCAAAAAATGATTGGTCAGGTTGGTCGGGGCAAAATCATCGGACATGGCCCAATTCTAAGCGGCTTGCCCCGCCCTTTTGATCACAATGCCCTATGCCCCACCGCGCCGAAAGTTCTGCCACCTATGATTCGGGCCTGATGTGGTTTCGAAGGGATCTGCGTTGCCACGACAACGCCGCCCTGTACCATGCCCTGAAGTCCTGCAAAAGGGTGTGGTGCGTATTCGTGTTTGACACTGACATTCTTCAGCCGCTGCTTGAGCGAGGACTCGCGGCAGACCGCCGGGTGGAGTTCATTCGGGAGTCGCTGGTCGAACTGAACAACACCTTGGCGCAATGGGGAATGGCCGAGGAACGACGCGACGTGGGCTTGATGGTGATGCATGGCCCGGCCGTGGACTGCATCACCCGCGCTGCGACAAGCTTGGGCGTTCAGGCGGTTTTCTGCAACCACGACGATGAGCCCACTGCCAAGACACGTGATGCCAAGGCACTTGGCGAACTCGCCCATGCCGGCATCTTGCTCAAGGGCTACAAAGACCATGTGATCTTCGAACGCCGGGAAGTGCTCACCCAGGCCGGGCACCCCTACGGCGTATTCACGCCATACAAGAGAGCATGGCTGAACACGCTGACAGACTTCCACCTGAAGTCATACCCGTGTGATCAATATCGGGCCTCTCTGGCTGACTTACCCGACAAGCTCGATGGAGCCTGGCTCGGCGATATCCCCCGGCTATCCGACATCGATTTCGCAAACAGCGGCCTGTCTTCGCTGAAGGTGCAACCGGGGACTTCTGGTGCCCTGTCATTGCTCGACGACTTCATGGAGCGAATCGAACACTACGACGACACCCGGGACTTCCCAGCCGTAAAGGGCCCCAGCTACCTTAGTGTGCACCTTCGCTTCGGAACATTGTCCATCCGCGAGGCCGCCTCCGCTGCCTACCCGTTGCATTTGCAAGGGATTCAAGGCGCCAGCACCTGGCTCTCCGAATTGATTTGGCGTGACTTCTACCACCAGATATTGGCGAATTTTCCTCATGTGGTGTCCAAGGCGTTCAAGCCGGAATACGGCCACATCCGCTTCGAACACGGCAAACACGCCACGGCTTTGTTCGACGCATGGTGTCAGGGGAGGACAGGCTACCCGCTGGTGGATGCCGCCATGGCGCAGATCAACCAGACAGGCTACATGCACAACCGTCTACGCATGGTGGTGGCGAGCTTCTTGGTCAAAGACCTCGGTTTGCACTGGCAATGGGGAGAGCAGTATTTTGCGGACCATCTGATCGATTTCGAATTGGCGTCCAACAATGGCGGCTGGCAATGGGCGAGCTCCAGTGGTTGCGACGCGCAACCCTACTTTAGAATCTTCAATCCCGTCAGCCAAAGTGAAAAGTTCGATCCTCACGGCAAGTTCATCCGCCGGTATGTGCCAGCTTTGTCAGCTTTGCCAGACAACCTGATCCATGCGCCATGGAAAGCGAGCGAAATCGAAATGGCCGCAGCAGGCATTGCTCTGGGCAAGGACTACCCATTGCCCATCGTGGATCATGCCGAAGCAAGGGAGCGAACGCTGACCCGATACGCGGTGGTCAAGAACCCCAAAAAGACACCGTGATGCAAATCCGCCAGGAATGAGAAAAGGGGCCCAGGCCCCTTTTCTCATTCGCCAAGCTCTCCCACTGCATGGGCGGTCTTGTCAGGATTCCGCACTTTCCTTGACGTAGTGCGCAATCAAAGACAGCAGTTCGTCTTCGGAGTACGGCTTGCCCAGATAATGATCCACACCCAACTCGCGCGCGTGCTCGCGGTGCTTTTCTGCAATACGCGAAGTGATCATGATCACTGGCAAGTCGGCCAAAGCCGAATCGGCCCGAATGTTGCGTACCAGATCGAAACCGTCCATGCGAGGCATCTCGATGTCTGACAACACCACCGTAGGACGCTCTTCCTGCAAACGCTCCAGAGCCTGCAATCCGTCGGCGGCCAGAGAGACACGGTAGCCTTCGCGTTTGAGCAGGCGCTGCGTCACGCGACGGACCGTGATCGAGTCGTCAACCACCAGCACCAGCGGTACGCTTGGCACCATGGCTTCGGGCAGCTCGATCTGATCCGCTCCGTCGCCAGATGCCGCGGCGGAGGCTGCCGCCTGCTCAGCACGCTCCAAAGTCTCCTTGACCCACTGACGCGCTTGCTCACCATACACCGTGGCCAGAGCCACCGGGTTGTAGATAAGAGCCACTGCACCAGAGGCCAATATGGTCATCCCTGCCAGACCAGGCAGACGCGAGAGCTGTGGCCCAAGGTTCTTCACCACCACTTCCTGGTTGCCCAAGACCTCATCGACGTGAACAGACGCACGTTGCGCAGCACTTCGGAAGACAATGACTGGCAATGTCCGTCCGGCCATCTCTTGCGATTGCGCAGAGGATTGCAGCAGCGCTCCTGCCCAATGGAAAGGAACGCTATCTCCCTCGACATCCATGAACCCGCTGCGATAGGCGACCGCCAAGTCATCCGCCGTAACGCGGCGAACGACCTGGACCAGGTTGGAAGGTACGCCGAAGGTCAGATTACCCGCTCGCACCATCACCACCTGCGTCACAGCAGTGGTCAATGGAAGCACCAGCTTGAAACTGGTGCCCTTGCCTGCTTCAGTATGCGTTTCAATGCGACCACCCAGAGCGATCACATCGTTACGAACGACGTCCATACCGACACCGCGACCAGCCAGCGAAGACACTTCGTCTGCCGTGCTCATGCCGGAGAGGAACATCAATTGCGCAGCCTCGTCGTCAGAGAGCTTGGCCGAAGTGTCAATCAAGCCTTGCTCAACGGCCTTTGCCTTCAGGCGCTCCAGATTCACGCCCGCGCCATCGTCCTCAAAGACCACCGAGACATCGTTGAGCTCTTGGTGAAGTCGAATGTTGATCTGCCCTTCTGCAGGCTTGCCAACAATCTCCCGTCGCCCTGGCGATTCAATTCCGTGTACGACACAGTTGCGAAGCAAGTGCTCGAAAGCGGCGGTCATCCGGTCGAGCACGCCGCGGTCCATTTCAATGTTGCCGCCCGTGATATCAAGGCGAACCTGCTTGCCAGTCTCCTTGGAGGTCTGGCGCACCACGCGATAAAGGCGTTCGGAAATGCCTTCGAACTCCACCATCCGGGTACGCAACAAATCGCCTTGCAGTTCGCGCGTCTGACGCGCCTGGGCCACCAAGCTGTCTTCGGTCGACTCAACTGCGCGTTGGAGGTTGCGCTGCACGGTTGCCACGTCGTTCACTGACTCCGCCATCATGCGGGTCAACTCCTGCACTCGGGTGAATCGGTCAAACTCGAGGGGGTCAAACGCGAGATTGGAGTCCTTGGCCTGCGCCAGGCGCGATTGCATTTGTGTCTCGGCCTGAAGCTCCACGTCACGCAACTGCTGGCGAAGTCTGTCAAGGTTACCTGTGAGATCCTTGAGCGAACCGCGCAAGGCGACCAGTTCGCCTTCCATGCGAGAACGGCTGATCATGACTTCACCGGCCTGCATCATCATGCGGTCAAGCAGTTCAGGACGCACACGGACAGCCGCGCCCGCCTTGGTCTGGATCTGCGCGGGAGCCTTGGGCAACTCCAGACCCTGCAAGCCTCCCGTTGCAGGGGCTGAGACCGTACTGGTTGGTTCCGCGGACTCTGCAGACTCCTCAGCGGCATCGACAACATCGATTTCCGCGTCCGTATTCACCGTCACGGTCGGGCTCTCGACTGGCGGCACGCCTTGCTCCGGCGCCACCTGGACCATGGATTCGGCTTGCTCGGCAGGATCACGCAAAGACTCGAAGCGAGCTTCGATGCCGTCAAAAGTGGCTTGCAATGGCTCGATCAGGTCACCATCCTGCACATCGGAGCCCAGACGCTCCGCATCGGTTTCCATGCGGTGGACCATTTCGCCCAGCCGCAAAGCACCCGCCAGACGCGCACTACCCTTGAGGGTGTGCAGGTGACGCAGCACTTCCGAGCGAGCGCTGCTGTCTTGCGGCCGGCTGCGCCATTGGCGCAAGGCGGCACCCAACTGCGGCAGCAGCTCAAGAGCCTCTTCCTCGAAGATGGGGAACAGGTCCGCATCAACCATGTCCACTTCGTCAATGTCGTCGTCGACGTCTTGCGCAACGCCGGCATTCTTTGCCGAAGGCAGGGAAGCCAATACAGGAGAGACCTCTCCCAACGCGGAAGCAGCCACAACACCTTCGGGCAGCAGCGGCTCTTCCGGGGCAACCGGCGCCTGGACATCCCCATGCTCCCCGTGACCCTCTGCTTCGGCGCTCGCGGAGACGACCTCTTCTGGCTGGACTTCTGGCTCGCCTTGCGGCTCACCCTCATCGGTAGACTCTGGCAAAACTGCCTCAACGACTTCGACGTCAGCCTGCCCATCAGAGACAGACACCACGACCGTTTCCACTTCCACGCCATCGGCGCCTTCAGAAGTGGACGTTTCTGAGGCTGCTTCAGTTGTTTCGCCTGCTTCTCCAACCACTTGCGCTGGCGAATGGACAATGCTTTGGAGCTTCTCCATCAGCTCAGGCGAGAAATCCTTGTAAAAGCCCGCCGCGAACTGGTGCAGCAATCGTCGGATTTCCTCCGACGCTTCCACGAAAGTCGTGGCCAAAGACTCCGAGACTTGATGACCGTCTTCCTGGAACAGCTTCACCGCTTCCAGGGCGTGCTCCAGAGCGCGTGAGATCTCCGAAAGGGGCTTGAAGCCGACCGTAGCGGAGCTACCGGCCAGTGAATGCGCAAGCGCTTCCGCTTGAGATGGCAAGGCCTCGTGGCGTTCGAGGGACCATTCCGTCAGCCTGTCGTTGAGCTTGCGCGACCACTCGTCAGCCTCATTGAGGTAGACGTTGTACAGTTTGATGCCGACGCGCAGAGGACCGATCACCTTGACCTGATCGTCAGCGAGATCGTTGTCCACGATGATCGGTGCATGCTCCTCGGCTGGGGTAGCTGAAGATGCGTCAACAACACCCTCTGCGGGAGGCTCATCTTTTGCGGACTCTTCCACCCTGGTTGGGGAAGCGGCATCAGGCCCCTCACCGCCAAGCTCAACCACCTCGGCGGAGTCGAGCGAAGGCAGCATGTCCTCCGTAATCTCGATGTCGGCTTCAGGTATCGCGTCTTCGAAAGGCCGAGTGATTTCGAAACCTTTGACCTCGGGCAGATCTGGCAAGGCACCCAGATCCAAGTCGATGCCAAGTCCGCTATCAACTGAATCCTCCAGCGGCATTGGCTGCGAAAGGTCAATATCAGGCAACTCACCGGACAGCGACGCTGGAGCGGATTCGGTTCCTGCGTCCTCAGCCCCCTGGGGCACGTCGGGCAGATCCAGATCCAGCGAGATGTCATCGAAGATGGATGGCGCGATCGCTTCTTCAGTGATGTCCCGAACAGGCGCGGCTTCGACGGTCTCCGACACGTCGGCCAAGGCACCAAGGTCGATATCGGTGACCAAGGGGGCTGGCTGCGAAGGCAAGTCCGCCAACTCGGAAAGGCGGGAACTGATGTTCTCGTCGAAAGTGAGCGGAATCACCTCCGACCTTTCGCGCCAAGCCTTGGCACTCTCCTTGAAAGGCTTTGAGCGCCATCCATCGGCCTGCTTGGCCGCCACGTCTTCGACCCACTGGCCAAACGCGGTCATGGCTTCATCGGAAACATCCAGCATGCCTACATGTGCAGGCTTCTGCTCGGCCAACGCTTCGTTGAGCACCTGCTCAAGCGCCCAGGCTGCCTCGCCAAACTCCTCTAGCCCCACCATGCGTGAGCTGCCCTTGAGGGTATGGAAAGAACGACGAAGCGTCGTCATGTTGTCGAGATCGTCGAGCTGATTGCGCAGGGCAGCAATGGCTTCCTTGCCATTGACCACCACCTCGCGAGCTTCTTCTAGGAAGATGTCAAGCAGGTCGTCTTCATCGTCATCGTCGGCGGCAGGCGCGGACACTGGTTCCGGGGCCGCTTTGGGAGCAGAAGCCTGGGAAAGTCCCACCAAGGCGGCCGCACCGGCCGACGCATCCTGGTGGACCAAAGCCGCAGACGCATCGCGCGCTGCCTTGGCCACAGCAGGTTGCTCTGCCAGGCTCGCTTGTTCGGCCAACGAATCCAGTTGCGAACTGACGAAGCCGAGGTCGGAGCCTTCTTCGACGTCGCTGACCACCTTCCGCACGCCATCGCTGATGGCCTTGGCATCGGCATTTGCCAACTGGTGAGGAGTGGCGGCATTGCTCACCCGACCCATCAAGGCCTTGAGCTCACCTGTGGATTCGTCGAATGCGAACAGCTTCTTGGCCAAGGCTGGCTGGTAGCTCAGCATGTCGACCAGGAAACTCAGTGCGCTGAGGTTGCCACCCAACTGCTCGGTGCGAGCCTCCAGCTGATCACTGCTCTCGTCCAGAATGATGGATTCCACCACCTGGCTCATGTGATTGACGGTATTGACTGCTTGATCAAGACCCAACACCGACAGCACGCCCTTCATCTGCTGCAGCTGTGAGACAGCCACGTGCAGACCCGCCTTCTCGGCCGGCGAACGGAAGAATTGATCGAGCGACTTTTCCGCTTCCGCCAAGGAAACCTTCAACTCGTCCACCACACTGCCCATGGTCTGACGATCGCTCACACGGCGATAAAGTTGCTCCATCCACGGCTCAAGTGGCTTGGCGGGATGGCCGGCAATGACTTCTTCAAGGCGTTCAGCGAGACCGTCGGTACGAGCGGTCAATTCCTTGTCATTGGGATCAAAATCCTCAAACACCGCTTCGAGGTACAGGGTCGTCGTCGCGACTTCCATGGACAGCTCAGGGCGCACACCAGACTCACTCTTCACGGATTGGTCAACAGCCTTGACCAGCGACCGCGACAGTCGCGTGCTGCCCGCATGCAATTTGAGCAAGGACTCGCCGATCAAGCCGAACTGATCCAGCACCTGACGGGCGCGAGTGCGATCTCCCCCCGAAAACAGAGACCACGACTCTTTGGCCGAATTGATGCGCTTGCGCGCCTGGGCCAGCACAGCCGGATCGTATCGACCCAGGGTGGCCTTGGTGTAGTCGACTGTCTCTGTCCTGAGCCCATATGCTTCGCGAACAGCAGCCAAATGTGGGGTACTTGCGTCTTTCGGTCCGGCCAGGGAGCAGAAAAACAGCAGGTCATGCATCAAGGTCTCGGAAACCTGGTTCTGTCCCTGAACAAAGGATGCGAACTGCAACAAGATTCGAGAAGCGGCACGTTTGACGTAGACATCGGCAGGCAGAAGACCTGCCCCCAGAGCCTCGAAGTAGGCTGCAGCTACGCGCCAAAAAGAAGCGACACGAGGGGTCGCCGCGCCAGCAGACAAGTTGGCCGACACACGGACCAGTTGCTGAGCACCAGCAGGACTTGCCGTCTTGATCACCAACAGCACCAGACGATCAAACAGTGCGCGCAGTTTGGCATCTGGCTGCAATGGAGACTTGCTCTCAGGCGCTGCCACCTCAAAGCTGCGCTGTTCAAACGGCCAGAGGTCTGCCGGATGAACCCGCTCTGCGCCCGCCACTTCCTGCACATCCTTGTACTGCGCGAACAAAGCCGCTGGATGCACCTTCTTGTTATTCAGCGTAGCCTCAAGGTATTCGATCAGCGCGAAGCTGGCCTTCTCTACCTTTTCTGCGGCAGCGTCGTCGCAAGATTGTGGTTTCTGCACGAAGCGGCCGACAGCAGCCTCCATGGCGCGGACAACCTGGGCAGGGGCACCCAAGCCAACCATTTCCAGCGCCCCAACCGATTGGTGCAGCTGCTGGCGCGCCATGCGCAGGGAAGACGGATCAACAGCTTCGAGGTCTTCGCTCTGGCGCGACGCCTCCGATTCGCGAACAAACCGCTTGATAGCCTTATTGGCCGACTCCAGCGATTTGCGAAGCTCTTCGAACACCCAGGCCAGTGGCCCGAGATCGGCATGAGGCATATCCGCTTGCAGACTGCCCGGAGTGGTGTCAAGCATGGTGTTTGCCTGTTGGTTGTCGATAGTCCCTTGTTTTCCTTGGATCAAGCAATTCGGAATCGGGCCACCGATTGACGCAGTTCCTCAGCCATGGCAGACAACTCACGCACCTGCTGTGCAGTGGAGCGCGTACCTTCTCCGGTCTGCTCTGTCACCGCGAAAATGTGCTGAATGTTGCCTGCCACCTCGTTGGCCGATTCGGCCTCCTTGGAGGCAGACGACGAAATCTGCTCAATCAGGTCAGCGAGTCGACGCGACACCTGGTCAATCTCGGTCAGGGCTGTACCTGCGTTATCTGACAGCTTTGCACCTTCCACCACACCCTGGGTAGAACGTTCCATAGCGGCCACAGCATCCTGCGTGTCGGTCTGAATGGCTTTCACGAGTGCTGCAATCTGACGCGTAGCGTCTGCGGAACGTTCAGCCAGTCGCTGCACTTCTTCCGCAACCACCGAGAAGCCTCGGCCCGCTTCACCGGCTGACGCTGCCTGAATGGCGGCATTCAGAGCCAGCACGTTCGTCTGTTCCGTAATGTCGGAAATCAGCTCGGTAATCTCACCAATCTCTTGTGACGATTCACCCAGGCGCTTGATTCGCTTCGAGGTTTCCTGAATCTGGTCGCGAATGGAGTTCATACCACCGATGGCGTTCTGCACAGCTTGCAGACCAGACTCTGCAGCTTGCAGCGATTGACGCGCCACCTGGGCAGATTCTTCAGCTTGCCCGGAGACCTGGTTGATTCGCTGCGCCATGTCCAGCACGGACTGACCGGTTTCACGAATTTCCCGCAGCTGCTCGGTAGAAGCTGCCAGCAGCTCAGTGGAGGTGTTTTCCACTGCTGCGGTCGTCTGTGCCACCTTGGTTGCCGTCGACTGTACGTTACCCACCAGCGATCGAAGCTCTTCCACCGTGTAGTTCACCGAGTCGGCGATAGCACCCGTGATGTCCTCCGTCACGGTGGCTTCCTGCGTCAAATCCCCTTCAGCAACAGACTGCAGTTCGTTCATCAATCGCAGAATAGCGGCCTGGTTTGCATCGTTGACACGCTTGGCCTCTTGCTGCTGTTCTTCAGCAGACTTTCGCTCACGCTCTGCCACCAGAGCCCGGGCTTTCGAATCCTGCAGCTGAACGTAACCCAATCCGACACCAGCGAGCAGCACCAGAAGGGAAGCAACAGCCAGTGCCAGTGCTTCTGCCGCCGACAGGCCGGAGGTGTCGGTCAATTGAGATTGAAGGCTGACCAGTTGCAGGCGCAAGGGCTCACTGTCGGTCACGATATCTGACTGCGCTTCGCGGGCAGAGACCAAACCCTGCAGGTTGCCCAGAATGGAACCGGCTTGCGCGCGGGTCTCTTCGTAAAGCGCCATGAGTGCTTCCAGACGCTCCCTGACCTGCTCATTGCGGGCGGGTGCCAGGCGAAGATCGTCGCTACCGTTGAGCATACCTTCAGCCACTTCCTTGAAGGTATTCAAGTCTTTGCCGAGCAAGAACA
>JBNKNN010000242.1:0-5505 GCA_050293865.1 Hydrogenophaga sp.
CGGCCGACCACCGCAATGGTCGCTGCCAGCAACAAACCGGCGGGCAGCAGCACCGTCCCCACATAGGCGGCCGATAAGTGAAGACCCATTTGCAGGAACACGGGTACCAAGTAGGTGGAGCCAAACAGCGCGGTACCGTAAATGAAGGCGACGATGCTGCCAGAAGCAAATCGTTTGTCGGCGAACAGGGCCAGGTTCAGCAAAGGGCCTGTCTCTTCACCCCTGGCCTGGCGTTGGCCAAGGTGACGCTGCCACTTCACGAAGATACCGAGAAACATCAATGCGGCAAGAATGAGCCCGAGCGCCACTGGTAGCGTGCCGCCCTGCAGTTCCACCAGACCGTTGAGCAGGCACAGTGTGCCAATCCCGGCCGTGACCATGCCGCGCCAGTCGAGGCTGCGGATGTGAGTCCCGGCAGGGCTGTCATCTGGCGCGGTGACCGGTACAAAGCGATTGGCCAGCCACAGGGCGGCGACGCAAAATGGAACGACCATGAAAAAGATCGACCGCCAGCCAAACGCCTCCACCAGCAAGCCGCCCACGCTGGGGCCCAAGGCCGGCGCCAGCACGACCCCCATGCCGAAAATGCCGCTGGCCCGCCCCTGCTGGTTGGATTCAAACGCGCGAAGAATGATGATGGGCGGAATGGGCTGAAGCACGCCAGCCGCAAGGCCCTCGGCGATACGGGCTGCCAGCACCAGGTTGTAGTGGTCGGCCAATCCCCCTCCGACGCCGCCAGCCATCAGCAGCAACACGCAACTGGTGTAGATCCGGCGGTAGCCAAAGCGCTCCAGCAGCCATGGCGTGGCGAGCATGGAAACGGTCATGGCTGCCATGAACCCCGACGTGGCCCATTGGGCGCGCTCCTGGCCCAGCACGAAGAAACGGCTCATGTCCGGGATCGCTACGTTGATGATGGTCGAGGACATGACCGAGGCCATGGTCCCAACCATCACCGAGAGCAACAGCAGCCACCGGTAGCGCCGCCCGAAGCGGTGCTGCAGTGCCTTCATCGACTGTGGCGTGGCCTGCCCTGCAGCCGTCATGGGCTCAACCCTGCTTGCGCCGGATCATGCGAACCAGTTTAAGTCCGAGAAGAACCAAGGGCGTGGTGTGCAGAAACAGGTCGAAGATGTCGATGGGGCGGGCCAGCGTGCCCTCTGTCAGCATGCGCCACTTTTCGATCAGGTGGGGTTCAGGGTTGATGGGGGCAATGGCCAGCCAGAGGGCGACCACTGCCAGGCCGATAAGGGGAATGCGGTCCAGCCACTTCATGGCAGATCCTTGTTGTCGTTGTTCGCAAATGGGATCGAGTCGGCGCTGACGCAACGCGCACATATGCAGGCGCGGCGCTTTGCGACATCGGGGACACGATTGAGGAGCGATGGCGGGAAAGTTGCGCCCTCGCACCAGCACGGCGAGGCGCAAGGCTGGTCATTGGCAGCAGCCTCAGCCATTGCGCAATGATTGGGCTGGCCGCACAAAGGGCAAAGTGCGGGATTGACGGGACCAAGCGCGGATGTGTTCATGTGACGACTCGAAGTCTGCAGTGTATCGGGCTCCGTGGCCTGTGTTAAAAGCAGGGGGCATTTCTCCTGAGACCTATTCCAAGATGCCTCCTGCCTCTGCCTCTGCCTCTGCCTCTGCCTCTGCCTCTGCTTCCGCGTCTGCGCTTTCTTCTATGCCCGCCGGAACTCCTGCTGCCACCTGGCGGGGATTTCTCCTGGTGGTGTTGTGCTTTGGCTGGGCCTCCGCGGTGGTGGCTCAGACTTCGCTCCCATCCGATGCACACACGGTGCCCGACTCACTGGAGCAGCGCCTGATGGCGTGTACCCTTTGCCATGGCGCGCAAGGGAGATCGACCAACGAAGGCTACTTTCCGCGGATCGCTGGCAAACCGGCGGGGTACTTGTACAACCAGCTGTTGCACTTCAAGGATGGCCGAAGGAACAATCCTGGCATGACAGCCCTGCTGGACCACATGGGGGAGGGCTACCTGCGAGACATTGCAAACCATTTCGGGGGGCTTGATTTGCCTTATCCACCCCCGCGACCACC
Organism: Hydrogenophaga sp.; assembly: GCA_050293865.1. Lineage (GTDB taxonomy): Bacteria > Pseudomonadota > Gammaproteobacteria > Burkholderiales > Burkholderiaceae_C > Hydrogenophaga. The sequence continues at coordinate 2,059 of JBNKNN010000242.1, forward strand.
GGAGGTCGGCGCCAGTCTGCTTGAGCGTGGTCGCCAACTGGTCCGGTCTGGAGATGCGGCTCGGGATCTGCCCGCCTGCGAAACCTGTCATGGCCCTGCTCTGACCGGGCGACTGCCGGATGTGCCAGGTTTGTTGGGCTTGCCCCGCGACTACCTGGTGAGCCAGCTTGGGGCATGGCAGACAGGCCTGCGCAAAGCATTCGAGCCAGACTGCATGGCACACGTGGCCAAATTGTTGAAGCAGGATGAAGTGCATGCTGTCTCGGCCTGGTTGGCCGCTCAGCCTCTGCCTTCGGATACCCATCCCGCGCAAGCCGGCGCCGAGCCCATGCCGTTGCGTTGCGGTAATGGCCAGCATGCGGCTGAGACAAAACCTGCGGGGAAATCGTAATGAAGAGCAGCAGAACTTCATTGACTCCATGGCGAATGGCCCTTGGGGGGCTCCTTTTTGGCTTTGGCTTGCTCCTTGGCGTGGTGGCCTGGGAACTGAGTGCAGGCTCCATCGAGCCGGTCGCAGGCGTGTCGCAGGCTCCTTCGCAAGACAGTGTCGAGCGCGGGGCCTATCTGGCGAGGGCCGGCAATTGCATGGCCTGCCACACGAGCAGAGGCGGACAGGCGTTTGCAGGTGGCCGTGAAATTCAGACTCCGTTTGGTGTTCTGCTCACGAGCAATCTCACGCCTGATTCTCAAACCGGCTTGGGGCAATGGTCGGAGCAAGCCTTCGTCAGGGCCATGCACGAAGGCATCTCGCGCGATGGCCGCCTGTTGTATCCCGCTTTTCCCTATAACCACATGACGCGATTGACCGAAGCGGATGTCAGAGACCTGTGGGCCTACCTGGGAAGCCTGGCGCCGATCCGGCAGGACGTTCCGGCGCATCGCCTTCGGTTCCCCTACAACTTGCAGGCGTCGCTGGCCTTGTGGCGCTTGATGAATTTCCAGCCAGGGCGGCAGCAGGCTGATCCAGGCAAGTCGGTTTCACTGAACCGGGGTGCCTACCTCATTGAGGGCGTGGCGCACTGCGGTGCATGCCATACGCCACGCGATGGTCTGGGTGGTGCACGCCTTGATCGACGCCTTGGTGGCGCGATGATGCCGGATGAGCGGTGGCTCGCCCCTTCGCTGCTGGACCCCGCCGAAGCAGGCGTGCAAGATTGGCCCACGGAAGATGTCGTGGCCTTGTTGGGCGGCGGCCAGAACCATCGGGCGGTCGCAATGGGCCCTATGGCCGAGGTGGTGTTCCATGGTGCGCAGTACCTGACGGAGGCTGACCTCAAGGCCATGGCTGCGTATCTTCGCGCCTTGCCCCGCGTGCAGATCGACCCGCCAGACTTCGTTCCTGCGCGCGGAAATCTGTTCGCGGATGGAAAGGCCCTCTACGCAAAACATTGCGCAGATTGCCATGGCGCGCAGGGGCAAGGCGCGCCAGGAGCCTATCCATCGCTGGCGGGCAATCGCACGGTGACCATGGCCTCGCCCGTGAATCTTGTTCAGGCGATTGTCTCCGGAGGTTTCGCGCCTTCCACGCAGCAACAACCCAGGCCCTATGGCATGCCCCCATTCAGGACGCTGCTCAGCGATGGAGAAATTGCGTCCCTGGCCACTTTCCTGCGCCAGAGCTGGGGACATCGAGCCAACCCTGTGATGCCCCACGAAGTGCAAGAAGTGCGGTGATCAGTTGAGGGGTGCTTCCAGGCGACCCATCAAGGCTTCTCCCCAAGGCCAAGGCCCGGTGATGGTCAGGTAGAGGCTGGTCCACTCTCCTTCGTTCTCGATGTGCAGGTCAATATCCCAGGTGCCGCCTTCGTCAGATGGCCCACGCGGCCCGGGGGCATCCGCTTGAACTGCCGCCATGATGTGCTGGGCTTCTTCCTGCGCCTCGGCGAGTTGGCTCACCCTCACGCTGGCGACTGCCTCCCAGGTGCCCTGGCCATGATGATCGTCCGACGCGTCGAAGACGAAATACGACATGCTCATTGCCGCTCTCCGCGGCGCGTCCGTCGCAGGGTCTCTCCAATCGTTCCGTTGCATACCTGTTGGTTGCGAGCGTACTCCTGGGGCGTGTCGATGTTCCGGTGTTCCAGGAGAGTGCCCTCCATCTGCGCCTTGACCCACGGCATCCATTCGTCCTTGATGTGCGCTGGCAGCCACGCCTTGAGCTCATCTGCGGTTCCGTGGATGGGACGCTCGCCGAACGCCTTCTGCATGGCGTATTCCAGTTGCTGAGCCGCGTAGTCCAGGGCGCGCTGGTTGACCGCCACGTGCCGTAGTTCGTGCGTTCGGATGTGGTTGTAGGCACAAGTGTGTTCGGCGAACTCGCTGGCGATGGAAACGGTGTGCGGATCAAGGCTGAGATAGACCGTGAACTGCGGTCGCATGCAGGCAGAGAATCGATTCGAATGCACCATCATCTGGCTGCGAGATTGAATGCGGGTTTCAATGCGCACCTCGGTCAGGCCCACCGTGAACATGTCAGATTGCGGCATGCTGCGCACGGCTGTCAGCGCAGCAATGTTGCGGTCGTTGCGAAAGCTCAGCGGGGCGAAATGGGTTTCGACACGAATACTGGTGGCGGGCAAGCGCTTTTCACACTCGGCCTGCCAGCCTCGGGGCAGGGGGGGCAGATCGCTCGCTGCCGCAGGGCTGATCAGTGAAAGCGTCAAGGCAAGCAGAGAGAGGCTGAATGCCAATGGAGGGAAGAGGCGCGTGCAGGTCATGTCTGCGGGGAGCATACACCGTAAGCTCAATGAAAAGAGCCCCGCATCGGCGGGGCTCTTTTGTCTCCTCAAATCCTCTTTCGGGATGTCCGGGTCAGGAAGCTGCCTTCACTTTCAGGCGCCAGGCGTGCAGCAGTGGTTCGGTGTAACCACTCGGTTGCTCGACGCCTTTGAACACCAGATCGCAGGCAGCCTGGTAGGCCATGCTGGTGTCGAAGTGACCCGCCATAGGCTTGTAGAGTGGATCGGCTGCATTTTGCTTGTCCACTTTCGCTGCCATGCGCTCGAAGGTCTCGCGCACCTGCTCTTCAGTCACCACACCGTGCAGCAGCCAGTTGGCCACGTGCTGGCTGGAGATGCGCAGGGTGGCGCGGTCTTCCATCAGGCCGATGTCGTTGATGTCAGGAACCTTGGAGCAACCGACACCCTGGTCGACCCAGCGCACCACGTAGCCGAGGATGCCCTGGATGTTGTTGTCCAATTCTTGCTGCTTCTCTTCCTCGCTCCAGTTGGGGTTGCCGGAGACGGGCACGGTGAGCAGGCCGGTCAGCAGGTTGTCGCGCTCGGCGGCCACGTCGGTCTTTTCCAGCTCCTTCTGAACGTCGGAGACGAGCACTTGGTGGTAGTGAAGGCTGTGCAGCGTGGCACCGGTGGGGCTTGGCACCCAGGCAGTGTTGGCGCCGGCCTTGGGGTGACCGATCTTCTGCTTGAGCATTTCGGCCATCAGGTC
>JBNKNN010000243.1:0-6342 GCA_050293865.1 Hydrogenophaga sp.
CGCCGCAGTTATTGAGCGTGCCGCGCGCTTTGGTTGCCGTGGCGTCAAAACGGGTCACCAGATGCTCGCTGCCGCGCGCGGCGCCATGAATCACGGCCTCGCTCATGGTGGTGACGCGTCGATTGAAGGGAGAGCCTTGCTTGTACGTCCAACGCTTGCCATCGGTCTGCAGCTCCACCACACTCAGGCCGTGGATCATGAGTTCCTTGTCCACTTCGGCTGCAGGACGCGGCAATTTGGCGGTTCCACCATCGGCGTGCAGGAAGAACGAAGTCAGCTCTTCGTCCGTCGTGGCTTCGTGGTTCATGGCGAGCAGGCCACGGGCCACAGCTTTTTCGGATGGACGACCCTGGGCATCCAGCCCAAACCATTCCATACCGTCGTGGTGATCCCCTGCGCGATGCTCGAAGTCGGTATCGGTGCCGTCATTCTTGAACGCAGGTGTCGATGCCATCAAGGGGTCGCCAAGCGCGTAGACCACTTGGGCGGTGTAGCCCTGCGGCACCACCACAGCGTCGGCCAGGCTCTTGGCCACTGGATTGAAGCTCAGCTTGTCTGCCGCGACAGGCATGCGCTTGCCTTGTTCAGTTGCGCAACCGGTCAGGCCCGCGGCCGCCAATGAGCCAATGCCTGCGGCACCCACGGCACTGCGCAGAAGCCCTCGCCGGCTCAGCCGCGCCTCAAGCACCTCGGCAATGCTCGGGTTGTCAGTGGGGTTCGAGTTTTCAATATTGAAATCGACGGGAGAGTTTGGTTGCGAAGGCTTCATGTGGGGTCAGAAAGAGATCGGCGAAAATGGAAAGAACCGCCGATCTTGCTGATCCCTCATGACGCCTCCGTGAACGAGACATGACGTTTTCGTGACAACCCGAATTCGCCCTCGTTCGTCATGTCAGGGCCTGGTCAAATCCCAATCTCTGGTGAACGCTCATTCAATCACCAACTGCCGAATCCAACGCGCACCCGCAGGTATCTCGTGCCGAAGCTCTTCGCTGTAGGGCGGAATGGACAAGTCGGCGGGTGGCGCTGAGATCTCGTTCAGATCCACCGCGCGAGGCGTTCCCACCAGCGCGTCGCCTTCAGCCTTCAACTCGAAGTACAAGCCATTCCAGAGGTTGGCGCCGAACTCTGCAGGCGTCTTGTAAAAGAACAGAAGGCTGTGCTCCAGCCAGCGCAGGTCGTCAGCGCGAACGGTGCCCGGCTGCTCGTACGGGTAGGGCACGTAGCAGGTAATCTCCTTTTCGTTTGGCAAGCACTTGAACTCGCGCATGGAGAGAAAGAAATCGATGAACTTTTCGACCTCCAGGTCCAGCTTGAATCTGGCTTCGTCCGGCTTGTCTGTTTTCTCAAAATGGAGCACCGCCACGGGCGTTCTCGCGCCATCGGCGGAGACAGCATAGACCGTCTTCTTCCCATCGAACAAAAAGGCAGCGTAGGCCGGCATGGCCAGTGCGCCAAAGACCATCACCAAGGCAAGGGCTACTGCCCGACCCCGATGGCGAATTGAAAGTCGGATCTTCTTGGGCTGCAACATGCCGATACGCTCCTTGCCTGGCACTGCTCAAGGCCACTCTTCGCCTCAGAACGTGCTCATTGAAAAGTAGATGGCGCCTCGGCCTTCGCCCACCCCGATCCACGCGCTCTGACCGGCAAGCAGACTGAGGTGATTCGTAGAAACGCAGGGCGCCAAACGCGGCTTCATCTGGCCACCAGCCTACACCCATGGTTGACGCAGCGTAAGAGGGGTTGCCTCAAGCCAGCTTTGCCGAAACAGTAAACGCTGCAACTCGTCCGCAGGGAGTGTGGCCATCCCGTACCAAGCGAAGTCCGAGGGGCCAATGCCGCTCGTTCACAGGAGTGTCCACTGTATCGATCAATCTGTGCACTGGCTGGAACGCAATGACCCAATCACTCTTCGGATGAACACCCAGTGCCAAACCCACAGCACCATGGCCAGCATGCCTGCGGCCGCGCCGATGGTGTTTGGCAGCAGAGACACAATCTGCGCAGCGCACCAACCCAAGCCCGACCAAAGACCAAACGACCGGAAACGTTGCAAGGCGGCATTCACCTCTGCTTCGGCCCTCAAAGAGCAGCTCACGTTGTGAATGATGAAGAAATCTTCAACGAAGTTGAAGGGGATCAAAAACATCAGCCACACGCTTTGCGGCTTGGTCATGCGAGCTTCTGGTCTGACCAATTGCAAGGTGTGAACAAGATCCTTGGCATACAGGAACACCAGCGACAGAAATCCCATGGCGACCAGCAACGCGCCCGCCGGCCCAAACATCATCACCTCATCGAGCACACCCCTGCCCTCGCCGGGATACACAAAGGGATAAACCAGCCCGCAGGCGACAGGGACTGTCAGCAGCAGTTTCAGGAACAAAAGCTTCTTGGACATGGCAAGGTGTCTGCGTTGATCAAACCGGTGCCGAGAACCAGACTATCCCAATCAACAGCACGACAAAAACGAGAAACCAGAAGAGGCCAACGGTATGCCCAGGGCTGTCGGACAGTTCGAAGTGGAAGATGGCGTTGAGTGCGTCTCCCAGCATGTCTGCCACTCGCTCTTGAAAAACAAAACCCAGCAGGCCAAACGCCGCTGGAACCCAGGTCAGCCAATGTTGCAAGACTGGGTCGATGCTCTCTCCGACGGCTGGAATGTTCAAGGACATGCCAAGGCCATACAACCACCAGCAGATCAGGCCAAGCACGGCGCCAAACAATGCACCCAGAGCCGCATACGTCAATCGATCTCCAATGGCCATGGCTCACTCCCTTCATACTCGATCCGCATGGTTGTCACCCAGTGCAAAAGGCATCAGACATGTGCAGGAGCCCCAAGCTTGACAGTGCACACAACGCGATGTGCGGCAGGTACGCGGTCTGGCCCTTTGCGAAACAGGCAATTGAGCCTGAGGCTCGGCCGGTTCAGCGCGTCACTTCGCGTGCCGCCCCGTATTTGGTTTTGTACTCCGCTGCCAGTGCCTTGGCCCGTCTCAACTCATTGCCTTTGAGGATCTGCAGCAACTGCGCGCGGTTCTTGACAGCTTGCCCATCGCCCAAGCTTGCGGGCATATCCATCCACGCAAAGGCGATGGCATAGTCCAGGTTCACGAACTGCCCCTGCGCATACATCAAACCCAGTTCGTTCTGAGCGGGCGGGTAGCCAGCCTCGGCCGCCATCCGGTACCAGCGCTCCGCCTCTTCATAGCTTTGCGGCACGCCTTCGCCGCGCCGGTACCACTGCCCCAGGTTGAACTGCGACTGGAGGTCTCCGCTCTTTGCGGCCATCCGTGCATACGAGTGGGCTTTGGCAGCGTCCTGTGGAACACCGTTACCGCTTGCATACATCAAAGACATGTTCGCCATGGACGGCGTGTAGCCTGCCTCAGCGGCTTCGGTGAACAAGGCCACCGCCCGCTTCAGGTCCATCTTCACACCGTGTCCCTGATAGTACAGGCTGGCGACCATGTGCTTGCCAGCGGGGCTTCCCGTGGCCGCCGCTTTTTCAAAGTGCTCCAGGGCCAGCTTGAAGTTGCCTTGGTGATAGGCGGCAACCCCCTCCTCCACTGTGGCGTGAGCTTGCATGGTCATGGCCATTGATGCAAAGAACAATGGGGCAAGTAGAAACTTTCGCAGATGAGAAACCATGATTGTTTTTCGGACAGGTGCAGTAGGGACCCGTTGACCGGACCCGTGAGAATGCTTCGAGAAAGCATAGCGGCAAAAAGACCAGAAGCTGGTTGTTGTGTTGTCTGAATACCGAACAGGAAGAGCTACCCCCCTGCTCCCAATGTCGCGGCGGCAAGTCCACGTCAATCAATCGTAAAAATCTGATTAATCATCTATTATTTTCATATTTTTCCGAATTCCGACAACGGGTAAGCTACCCCTTCGCCACGCGCTCCTTCTCCACGAGGGGCCTGAGGCAGTGGTTATTTGAGACGTTTGGAGATATTCCTGCATGAAGAAGTTTTTGTCGGTACTGATGCTGGCCTTGTCTGTCGGCTTGACGGCTGTGCCTTTCGACGTTGAAGCCAAACGCCTGGGTGGCAGCCGCTCATTGGGCATGAAACGGCAAGCGACCCCGCCGCCCACGACACCCAAGCAAGCGCCATCGACGACCAACGCCAACACCCCAGCAGCAGGTACTGCCGCTGCCGCGGCGTCCAACAAGAGCCGCTGGCTGGGGCCCCTGGCCGGTCTGGCTGCAGGCCTCGGTCTGGCGGCACTGGCATCTTCGCTCGGTCTGGGCGAAGGCTTTGGCACCCTTCTTCTGGTCTTGTTGCTGGTCGGCGGCGCCGTGATGCTGTCCCGCATGTTCACCCGTCAACGCGGTGGACTGGCCATGGCAGGACAGGCAGCAGGCAGCGGACAAGGCCAGCGTTTCAACCAGCAGCAGGGTTCGCCGCTCGACGCATTTCGTCAAGCCGCCGCCCCGGCGTCCGGCGGCAACGGCGGACATGGCGGGAGCGGCTTCCAAGGCATTGGGGCAGGCCTGAGTGCTTCAGGCCTCAACGCGCAGCCCTCCAATGCTGGCAACATTCCCGCCGGGTTCGACACTGAATCGTTCGAGCGTCAAGCCAAGGTCAATTTCATCCGCCTGCAAGCGGCCAATGACGCAGGCGACCTGCAGGATCTGAAGGCATTCACGACACCGGAGATGTACGCAGAGTTCGAAATGGACATCCGCGACCGGAAAGGCGCCACGCAAACCACCGAAGTGCTGGACCTGAACGCCCAGGTGTTTGAAGTGGTTGAAGAGGGCGCTTTGTACATCGCCAGTGTCCGCTTCACGGGCCAATTGAGAGAAGACGGCGCCACTGCCGGGATTGACGAGGTCTGGCACCTGACCAAGCCGATCAATGGCGGCGCGGGTTGGATGCTGGCCGGAATTCAGCAAGCGAGCTGAGTACCAGCCCATCCGCATGACGGGCCGTTGAATGAGCCGACGGCCCCGGGTGACACACATCTCATTCGGGACACGGGCTCCATGCCTGTGTCCCGTGTCTATTTTGGGGCGCGCCAGGCATCGCAGACGCCAATTGCCCGCGCGGCTCGCGCGGCTCACATCAGGCCGCGCGTCGCGATAGCAAGAGGCCGACGCCAGCCATGCCGAGCAGAGCCCCACAACAACGGTTGAAGAGCTGACGGCTTCTGGGCTCGGTGAACCATCTCCCCAGATGCGCGCCGAGGTAGGCGTAGGAGCCGATGGCCACCCATTCCAAGGCCAGGAACAAGGCCCCATAAAGGGCGAACTGTGGAGCCACAGCCTCTTGCAGGTCAACAAACTGCGGCAAGAACGCAGTGAAGATCAGAATCGCCTTCGGGTTGCCCGCCGCGACCCAGAACTCTTGTCGGGCCAATGCGAATCCCGACCGCTTCGGCGCCATCGCGGCAGGATCGTCTGCAGCAGACAAGGCCGGAGCACGCCACAAACGAAAGGCCAGGTAGAGCAAATAGAGAGCCCCACAGACCTTTATCGCCAGGAAAAGGGTTTCGGAAGCCAGCAATATGGTGGCCGCGCCGGCTGATGCAATGGCGATCATGCAGGCAAAGGCCAGAATTCGCCCGGCGCCGGCCATCAGGGCCACTCTCATACCGTGGCGCGTCGCGTTCGAAACCGCCAGCAAGTTGTTGGGCCCGGGTGCCATGTTCAGAGCCAGGCATGCCGGGACAAATATCAAGATGGATTCCAATGTCATGGGTTGCGTAAGGGGCAAACAGTGCGAGCGAGAAGCCTCATATTGTCGACACAGGGTTTGCGCTGAAGAGATGAGCCATGCACAAGGACCCAAACGTTCAACGCATTCCACCAGATGCAGGCCGGCGCTGGACAGGACTGGAATGGGTTGGAAACCCTAAATGGGAAGTCGGTCGATCACGAAACAGGCAGATCAACCCCGACCTTCAGATGTCCCGTGGCGTGGAGAGATGCCAGGAAGGAGGCGTGGGACCTTGGCCTGCAGAATCTCGATGAGGTCAGGGTCCATGAAGCCATAGTTGTCGGGAATGTCCAGGCAGATGATCCGCTTGCCGGACAGCCAGAGTTTGAAGCGTGTCGAGAGTTTGGTCCGGTGCGATTTTTCCATCACAAAAATCACTTCAGCCCACTCGACCTGCTCCCGCGTCACCGGGTTGTCCGCCTCGTTTTTCAATCCGGCGGATGAACACTCCAAACCCGACCAGGAACTGAACACCTGCTCAGCCGTCGGGCTTCGAAGCCTGTTCTGGCCACAAACAAAAAGAACACGCTTCATCTTTGACTTTTCTTAGAGGGCTGACAGACAAGACACAAAGCACTGGACTCGCGGCGGCCAGCTGGCACTAGAACAA
>JBNKNN010000244.1:0-15114 GCA_050293865.1 Hydrogenophaga sp.
GTAGTCCTTGAAGAGGGAGTGACGATGCCCAATCCAAAAAGCGAGGCCCTGAAGGGCATGCTCAAGCCACTTTTGACGTTCTGGTAGCGAAAGACCCACGGGGGCTCCGGAAATCTAACGATTTAGCTCAGCTGCCTTCAAAATGCGCAGCATTTTGAAGATCAGATGGAGCGCATTGTTATGCGTTTGACGCAATTGCACGAAGCACCTCCCCATCAGCGTTGCCTGACTTGGCTATGTGCTGGCGAACATCGCCAGCCATGAGCTGATCCGGGTCGAGAAACGATAGCTGCACCAGAGAAAGCAACTCCTTTTTGGAAGGAGAGCGTTTGAGCCACCAGTGGAACATACCGTTCCGGTCGTGCTCGGAGCCCTCAGTATGGCTCGGCTCAAAACGGGAGCATTGGAGAGCGAACAATTCGTCTGGATACATACCAAGCTCTTCCCACTGAGGCGGGATCTTCATGACGAGCATGAACTCGGCTTTAGTCATATGACGCATAACGATTAAGGCCAGCGGAGGCCGAAGGCCGTCCGAACTGGGCCGATTTGTTAAACCGCATCACCTCGCTAGCCAACAATTCCGGCATACAAGTACGAGAGAAAGGCTGCGCCAAGCAGAAAAAGCCCAACGTAGAGCGCCCCACTTCGGAACACGCGATATGCGCGCTCGTTGTTCCGCCTGTCGTAGTGATCCACAACAACTGAGAGAAGCAAGATCGCCCCTACGATGACCGCGCTTGCAAGTAACCACGCCGCTCCGTCATAGAAGACTAGGAGCCCGCCTCCCCCTTTCGATGTTGATAGTTTGAGTTCGTCGCGCAAAAAGCCAGACACTCCATAGGCAATTAGAACAACCGCCACAGCAAAACTTAAGACGCGTTGAGCCAGCGGCACTTGGTTTGGTCTCCAACTATGGCCATGTGAAGACTTTGAGTCACCTCCTTGCACATCTCGACGTGTTTCGTCTTTCATTTCCACCTAGCTCCGATCAATTCGATGCGATTTAACGATTAAGGCCAGCGGAGGCCGTAGGCCGTCTGTGCTGGGCCGATTTGTTAAGACTTAGCCAGCGACTACTTCCGTTCACGACTTGTCTCCATTTTCGGTAACCCAACTCCAGATCAAACCACCTATCGCGCCCAACCCGACAAACAAAGCACCGGCCGAAACCGTGTCTGTTCCCGCAGGAGCAAGCCAGTGAAAGACTACGGCGACAGCGACCCCGCACAGGATACCAACAAGCACTTGCGGCTCCATCAGAAGAGTGAAGAAGTTGTCCATTGGCTGAGTCTTAACGACAAAGGCCAGCGGAGGCCGCAGGCCGTCCGCGCTGGGCCAATTTGTTAAACCTCAGTCGGTGGAGGCAATTCATGACACTCACTGCAACTGCTGCGGCCCAGCCTCAAGAAATGAAGCGGGGATCCTGTCGTCCCATTGGTCGACTCCATGGACGAAATTCCTAAGGTGATAAACCACTTGCATGAGGTAGCGTTTGGCTAGCTCGTAGTACGCCGCAGACGCGGCACTAGGAGGAAAATTTGCCATGTGCTCTATGGAGCGAGCAACGAAGATTGGTATGGCCTCGTAGTTCTTGCTCAAGAACAGCCCAACGACATTGTTGATGTAGCAAACCAGAGGATAAGAGCCACTGTTGCGGCGATATGCCTGCTCTGGGATCACGTCCAAGCTATTCAAGCATGCATGAAACTGCTTGATGACAAACCGGCTCTCCTTTGCGCCTTCAGTGGATAAATCGATAGCGGCCATATGCGATTTAACGTGAAAGCTCAGCGGACGGCAAAGCCGTCCGCTGGAGCGACCGGTTATGCAGCATTGAGCGCCTCCTTGATCGAACAGATGAGAAGCTCCTCATCCTCTGCAAGCTCCCGATACGTGGAATAGTCCAGCGCGCCGTCATTCAGTTGCTTCTCGAAGAAGAGCTGCAATCGCCAAACATCCGGATCGGGCTTCTCAAAATCGAAGTCGATCCCACCAACGGCTGGTGTCCTATAAACATCAACACCAATGCCGTGCGTGCAAAGAGTCCAATTGGTTCCGGGGATGGGCCGCCGACCGCGAATCCGCAGAATGTCGTCGGGCTTCTCAAGTTCAAAGGCGCGAACGATCAACTCTTTCGCCCAAGCCATCTCGGCGTACCAAAGCGGAAGAAGCTGGCGGATAAGTTCAACTCTCTCAGTCATGCTGCATAACGTCGAAGCTGCCCGGCACGCAGCATCGGCCGCGAAGCGGCTTCCTGCTGCTGCGTATCCGCGCCGAGCGAAAAGTTAAACATGTCTAGTTACTTCGTTTGTTTAAGATGAATGCATTCCGGCTGGCCTCTGACTTCGGTCCAGTACTCATGCCTTGCATCGTCATCGATGTGGATAGTCCCGCCGTACATCGTATCTCCACCTCTCTTTTTGGGGCCAGATATCCAGTATCGCGCTCCGGTCTCTTCTTCGATGCAGTTGTATTTGTAGCCGGACTTCGTTTTCAGAAAACGCATCCCTGCGTATGTGTACGAACGCGTCGAGCGTGACATCTCAACCCAGCCAATGCGTCCGGGGCCGCTCACGCCCCCTGCTTTATTCTCGATGTACATGATGCGCTTCATGTTCAGATTCCCTGCTACTAACGTTTAACGTTTGACATGAGGGGTGACCGACCGGCGCAGCCGGTTGGGCATCCCCTCGATGGAATGGTTAGGCGTCACTGCCCTCGAACGCCACGATGTTCTTGCGCAAAAGAAGCTCGACTTCGGCCGGCACGCCGCTGGTAAGCGACGAATCGGGCAACCAATGAGCGGCCTTTGGATCGGTGAAGGCCAAGAATCCATGGGCACCGCGCCTAGCATAGGTGAATGCCGACCACTTGAGGCTTGTCTTAGATCGAGGTGTCTCGAATGACATGCCTTCCTCGGAGACGATGATGTTTATCTCGTCTCCATAGAAAGGAGATTTTCGCAGCCTGCGCTTGAGAAGCATGTAGTCGAGGCGCGGCCCTTGCACGAGAAGCAACAGGAAGACTACGAGAACGAGAGAAATCAGAACCAACGGACCAGACCTTCCCGCGAAGGTAAGCGCGCCATAGACGACGATTGAGATCAGCAGCGCAAGGCCAAGCGCGCAGACAATCTTGAGTGCTATGAACCAGGGGTAAACCTTCCGCTGTCTGCGGTACTGCTCAAGGCTGCTGAGGATGTACTCCTCGTTATAGGAAACGCGGTATCGGTTCATGACGCCTAACGTTTGACATAAGGGGCGCGCTTTGGCGCGTCCCGCTTGATGGAAGGGTTAGATTTTTGCGGGTTTCTGGCCATCTAGGAATACTTCCAGCAAGCACACATAGTGCGCAGACTCTTTGCCCGAGAAACTCGCCGCCGCTTTTACCGACCTTCTCACTCTAAAGTGACCAGTCGCGCCTGGAATAGGGTGCGTTCCCAGAATTGACTTTCCATCTTTGATAAAGCGTTTGGGTGCAAGGCTCTCGCTAACAACAAAGAGAAAGCAACGAGTTCCAGCAGTGGCGATCTGCAGAAATGCATGTAGGCGCGTTAGATCCTCATTGATCGACTGTGTACTAGCGTTGCCCCGCTTCACCTCGATAACAAACTTCGTGTGTCCTGCTAGATTCCCTTCGCGTCCAATCGGCTTTGCGGCAATATCGCAAAGAACTAGGTCCGCTCGAGCGAGGGCCTCGACACCTTGAACAGTAGTTCCAACAGTTACCAAATTCTTGTACATGCATTCCGGCATGAGTATCAAGTCATGCGGAAGGTTGGCTTGGATGAGATTGCAGGCCTCGGCCACCAAAGCGCCTTCTGAAAGGGGGTAGTCCTTGAAGAGGGAGTGACGATGCCCAATCCAAAAAGCGAGGCCCTGAAGGGCATGCTCAAGCCACTTTTGACGTTCTGGTAGCGAAAGACCCACGGGGGCTCCGGAAATCTAACTAGATATATACGGCAGCCAAGTGCCGGATAACATGGACGCTGCTGGATAACATGGTCATCGTTTCCTCCCCAAAACGTCTATGACTCAAGGACTTAGGGCATTTGTACTGTATGAATATACAGGTATAAATGAACCATGAAAGTCCGCACTTCAGCTTCCTCGCGTTCTTCACCGCCCGGTCTTCGTTCTACTCGACTGTTGGACCAGGTGCGCGAGATGATTCGATACAGGCACTATAGCCTGAGTACCGAGAAATCGTATGTGCATTGGATACGATTCTTCGTTCGATGGCACGGGCGCACCGGTACCATGCGGCATCCGCGCGACATGGGCGAAGTGGAGGTCAAAGCGTTTCTGGCCATGCTGGCCAACGAACGCAACGTGTCATCCTCCACCCACAACCAGGCCTTGAGTGCCCTGCTCTTTCTCTACAGGGAAGTGCTGGGCCAGGAGTTGCCCTGGCTCAATGACTTGTCACGGCCTACCCGGGCGCCGCGCATTCCCACCTTCTTGTCGCGTGAGGAAACTGCGGCATTGGTCCGTGCCTTGGATGAACCGCTGATGTCGCTGGTGATTCGCTTGATTTACGGCGCGGGGCTGCGGCTGAACGAGTGCTTGCGTTTGCGCATCAAGGATGTGGACACCGACCGCAAGGTACTGGTGATTCGTCAAGCCAAGGGCAACAAGGATCGGGTAGTGATGCTCCCGCAGTCGTTGCTGCCGGAAATCAAATGCCAGATCGCCACTGCCCGAGAGCTGTGGGCGTCTGATCGTGCAGCAAAACAAGCGGGTGTCCAGACGCCGCACGCGTTGGATCAAAAGTACCCCAAAGCGGGTCAAACCTGGGCCTGGTTCTGGCTGTTTCCTGCTCAGTCGCTTTCAGTGGACCCACAATCTGGCGTGTACCTGCGGCACCATCTGTACCCCGACCGCATCCAAAGAGCCATGAAAAAGGCGGTTCGGGAGGCCGGCATTGCCAAACCCGTGACCGTCCACACCCTGCGCCATTCCTTCGCCACCCATTTGCTGCAAGCGGGCACCGACATTCGCACCGTGCAGGAGTTGCTCGGCCATTCCGATGTGTCCACCACCATGATTTACACCCATGTGCTCAAGGTGGCGGCGGGAGGAACCTCAAGCCCCTTGGATGCTTTGGGCGTGCTGGGAGCTTTGAACGGATCGCACCAAGCACCCTGCCCGGCTGGAAGCCAGCCAGGCCTCTCTTAGCGGTCTTTTACATTGACACGGTGCACGTCTTTGGCTTGCTCCGCCAAGGCGTCCAGCGCCGCCGGGCTCACCTTGCCTGGCGCCAGTTCATGCAGCGGCACCAGCACAAACGCCCGCTCCCACATGCGCGGGTGCGGCACGATCAATGAGGGTGGTGCATAAATGCTGCCTTCGCCATAGAGCAGCAAATCCAGGTCCAAGGTGCGCGGCGCGTTGCGGTACGGGCGTTCACGGCCTGCAGCGTCTTCGATGGCTTGCAAAGCTTTGAGCAAATCAGGCGCGGTGAGCGTGGTGCTCAGCTCTGCCACGGCGTTGAGGTAGTCGGGGCCGGATGAATCGATGGGGGCCGTGCTGTAGAAGCTGGACGCCTTGACGCTGGCGCCGTCCACACCAGGTATGGCGGCCAGTTGCACCAGGGCATCTTTTAGCGCTTGCGCTGCGTCGCCGAGGTTGGCGCCCAGCCCAACAAATGCTTTGACTGGGCTTCTGCGCTGAAGGAGATGCGTGTCAGTCACCCGAAGGAGGTGCTGGGGGAGTGGATGATGAGGATGATGAGCCACCACCGCCTGTGCGGGGCTTGCGGCGACGGCGCCGGCGTTTGCGCGGTGCCGATGCTGGCGAGTCTCCATCGGCTGTGCCATCTTCACCGTCAAGCTCGCCGTCTCCGTCGTCGATGGGTCGAAAGCGTGGGTCGTCCGACAGGTCAGCGTCACCCTCAGCAGGAGTCATGGCGTCCGGTGGCACAGCTTGGCCTCCAGCCGCTTTGCGGGCAGGCTTCTTCGCCGACGATGAACCAGGCCCTTGCTGGCTCTTGGCCTTGCGTTGGGCATCCACCATGTCGCGGCGGTGGTCGTCATCGGCGGTGCTGAAGGTTTCCCACCAGTGGGCCAGTTCTTCGTCAATCTCGCCCACCTGGGCGCGCAGGCGCAGGAAGTCGAAGCCGGCACGAAAGCGCGGCTGGTCGGCCAGGCTGAAGCAGCCGCTGCCGGTGCGCTTTTCGAAACGTGGCTGCATGAGCCAGATTTCGCGCATGTCGGCGCCGAGCTTGCCTCGGCCCGATACGTCGCCAATGCGCGAGTCGAAGACTTCGTCCACGGACTCTTGCAGGGCAGCCACAGGCGGCATGGGTCGCTGGCCTTGGCGACGCGAAGGCGTGTTCATGCGTTTGTGCCAGCCATCGCGCACATCGGCCCACAGCACGCAGGCCAGCAAGAAACTGGGAGCGACGGGCTTGCCTTCTTCAACGCGGCGGTCGGTGTCGGTCAGGGCGGCGCGCACGAATTCGCCTTCGGCTCGGTCCACCACAACGTCCAGCAGAGGGTAGATGCCTTTGACCAGACCAGTGGCCTTTATTTGCTCGATGCTGGCCAGCGCGTGGCCGGTTTGCAGCAGTTTGAGCATTTCGTCAAACAAGCGGCTCTGCGGCACGTCAGCGAGCAACTCAAGCGATGGCGCCATGGGTTCCAGCGTTTTTTTCTCCAGCTTGAATCCCAGCGCCTTGAGCTTGGCCGAGAAGCGCAAGGCGCGAATGATGCGTACCGGGTCTTCTCGGTATCGAGTGGCCGGGTCGCCGATCATGCGCAGCAAGTGCTTCTTGGCATCACGGATACCATGGTGAAAATCGACCACGGTTTGGCTTTCCGGGTCGTAGTACATGGCGTTGATGCTGAAGTCGCGGCGGGCAGCATCTTGCTCGATAGGGCCCCATACGTTGTCGCGCAGCACACGGCCACTGGCGTCCACCGCATGGGTCATGCTGGCCAGCGCGCCTTTGGCAGAGCGTTCGTTGCCCTTGACCTGCTGCGCGTCGGCGTTGTTCAGATAGGCGCGGAAGGTGGAGACTTCGATAACCTCGCTGTCACGGCCACGGCCGTAGACCACGTGAACAATGCGAAAGCGCCGACCAATGATGAAGGCTCTGCGAAACAGGCTTTTGACCTGCTCAGGCGTGGCATTGGTGGCGACGTCGAAATCTTTGGGGCGCAGGCCCAGCAGCAGGTCGCGCACGGCGCCGCCGACGATGTAGGCCTCGTAGCCGGCTTCCTTGAGCGTGTGCACCACATCCAGGGCACGCTTGTCGACCAGGGTGGGGTCGATTCCGTGCACAGACGCAGGCACGTCTTCACGCTTGCCGAAGGTGTTGCCCTTGCGACCGCGTTCGCCTGTTGCGCCGCCCAGCAGCTTGTTGATGAATTTCTTGATCATGCGAAGAGTTGCAGTATGCGCCAGCCACGCTGCTGCGCAATACCTTGCAGCTTGTCGTCTGGGTTGGTTGCCACAGGCTCGTTCACCCGTTCGAGAAGCGGCAAGTCGTTGATGGAGTCACTGTAGAACACGCTGTGGCTCACACTGGCCCAAGTTTGACCGCGCTCAGACAGCCATTGTTCCACACGGGCGATCTTGCCCTCTCGAAAAGAGGGCGTTCCCTTGATGTCACCCGTAGGTTCGCCGCTGGCGTCACGTTCGAGTTCGATAGCAATCAACTCTTCAACGCCGAAGGCTTGCGCGATGGGGCGGGTGACGAATTCGTTGGTGGCGGTGACGATGACCACCTGGTCGCCAGCGGCCTGATGGGCCTTGACCAGATCAAAAGCCTGGGGCTTCATGGCTGGTCGGATGATTTCCTCCATGAACCGCCGATGGGCGGCGTTTGCCGCCACCTGCCCCTTCTCGCGAAGGGCTTCGGTGGCAAAACGAACGTACGCATGAATGTCCAGCACGCCTTGCTTGTACTGTTCGTAGAAGGCATCGTTGGCGCGCGTGTGGCTGTCAGCA
The DNA here is from genome assembly GCA_050293865.1 of Hydrogenophaga sp. Lineage (GTDB taxonomy): Bacteria > Pseudomonadota > Gammaproteobacteria > Burkholderiales > Burkholderiaceae_C > Hydrogenophaga. The sequence continues at coordinate 7,956 of JBNKNN010000244.1, forward strand.
TCGCGCCAGCCCAGTGTCACGGTGAACTGGCCCCAGGCGTAATCGGAGTCCAAAGGAATGAGGGTGTGGTCCAGGTCGAACAGGGCCAGTCGCATAAAGTGCAATCAGTAGAGCGGAAAGCGTCGGAAAAAGGGGCGCAAAGACGTCAAAAGCCAGCGGGCGGAACAGGAGGCAGAAAGCAGAGAGCAAAAGGAGTGGAGAGCACTGGCACTCGGCCGAGCTCGCCCCAAAGCCATACCCTGAACTCACTCCTCTTCCAGCATGGACTTGATCAGCGGGATGGTGATGGCGCGCTGCGTGCGCAGGGCATAGGCGTCGAGCTGCTCCAGCAGGCTGGTCAGGCTGCTCAGATCTCGCGAGAAGCGCTTAAGCATGTAATCCATGACCTCATCGCTCAGAAACACGCCACGGTCGTCAGCCACGCGGCGCAAAACGGCGCGGCGCTCGCTCTCGGCCAGCAAGTGCAATTGGAACACATGTCCCCAGCCCAACCGGGTACGGAGATCCTCGCGCAGTTGAAGGTCAGCCGGCGGCCGGTCAGCAGCGGCCAGCACCCAGCGGGCATGCCCGGTCGCTGGGCTTTGGGCGTTGACGAACCAGTTGAAGGCAGCCGCCTGCTGCTCCGCTGTGTAGAGCTGGCAATCGTCCAGAACAACAGCCTCCCAGTTCTCGTCGAACTCTGGCGGGTGGAGTTTGCCTGCATCCAGCCAGCCCACCTTGCCACCTGACTCGGCAAGTGCCTCCCGGACGGCGGTGAGCAAATGGGTCTTGCCACTGCCGCTTTCACCCCAAAGGAAGGTGGGCACGGGAGATCGGTTGGGGTTGGTCACCCAAAGGCGAAGGTGTTCCACGGCGTCCACATTGCCCGCCTCGACAAAATTGTCCAGCGAGGGCACTGGCGCCAGGCCGATGTCCAACGCCATCTGTTTCATGGGCGCTGTGCCGTCGCTCATGAAGCCTTTCCTTCGTCTTCTGCATCGGCGACCGGCGGCGGTGGAGCGTTCAGCGTCTGGGCCACGGCCGCAGCTCCGTCCGTATAGAGCTCGCTCTCCATGTATCCACGCTTGACCCGGCGAATCGCCACCAGCAGCACGGCACTGGCAGGCAACGCCACCAGAATGCCCACAAAACCGAACAAGTGCCCAAACGCCATCAAGGCAAAGATGACCGCTATGGGGTGCAGGCCGATGCGGTCGCCAAGCAAACGCGGGGTGAGGTACATGCTCTCAATGACCTGACCGATCACATACACACCAGCGACCATCGCAATGCCCACAATCGACTGGAACTGCAACACCGCGGCCAGAAGACCCAGAATAAGGCCCAGACCAAATCCCAGATAGGGAATGAACACGGCCAAGCCGGTGAACACACCGATGGGCAGGGCCAGCTTGAGCCCCACCAGGGCCAGACCAATGGTGTAGAGCACCGCCAGCACACCCATGACGAGCAACTGGCCGCGCAGGTATTGGCCCAGCACCTCGTCGGTTTCGTCCAGGAAGCTCTGTACGCTGCCACGGATTCGGGGCGGAATGAGTACCTTGGCGCGCTCCACGATGTGTGCCCAGTCCAGCAGCAGGTAATAGGCCACGATGGGGGTGAGGATCAGGTTGCCGAACACGGCACTGATGGCACTGCCACCGATGCGCAGCGACGACAAAAGCCCCTTGACCAGATCGCCCTCATGCCCGGCAATGAGGTCTTGCATCCAGGCGCGCACCTGGTTCACATCAACCTGCAATTCCACACCGAAACGCTCGGCAAACGGCGCCAGCACGGTATTGAGCCTGCCCAGCAGCAGCGGTACCTGCTCCCGCAGCAGCGGCACTTGCTTGGTCACCACCGGCACGATGAGCAGGACCACCGCCAGCATCAGCAGCATCAGCACCGTGATCGCCAGCCCGGCCCCAAGCCATCGAGGCACTTTGCGGGTGGCCAGTCGCTCCACCGCAGGGTGCAGCGCGTAGGCCATGACTGCCGCCAATATGAAGGGCATGAGCACTGGCGCCAACATGGACAGAACGATCCAGATGGCGACCGCTATGGCCAGCCAACTTGCAGCGCGGATTTGGGTGGGTGTAAAGGTCATGTGCAGTGGTTTGGCGCGGACTCATCGCCCGGATACAAGGCGCTGACCCTTTCCACAGGGGCGCCAGCCTTTAGAATCAAGGCCAAATTCTATCGGTCCCGGGTCTTGGCATGCTCCTGCACCATCCGGGATGTCGCTATCTCTGCAACAAAAGCCCTCATCTGCCTGCCCAGGCCTGCTGTTTCCATCATGAGCAACTCATCCAACACCCCTCTTTCCTACAAAGACGCCGGCGTCGATATTGAAGCTGGCGACGCGCTGGTTGACCGGATCAAGCCTCTGGCCAAAAAGACCATGCGCGAGGGCGTGATGGCGGGTATAGGGGGTTTTGGCGCCTTGTTTGAAGTGCCCAAGCGTTACCAGGAGCCGGTGCTGGTGTCTGGCACCGACGGCGTGGGCACCAAGCTGCGCCTGGCATTCGAGTGGAACATGCACGACACCGTGGGCATCGATCTGGTGGCCATGAGCGTCAACGACGTGCTGGTGCAAGGCGCTGAGCCACTGTTCTTCCTGGACTATTTTGCTTGCGGCAAGCTGGATGTGGACACGGCGGCGGCCGTGGTGGGCGGTATTGCCAAGGGTTGCGAGCTTTCGGGCTGCGCCCTGATTGGCGGCGAAACGGCCGAGATGCCCGGCATGTACCCCGACGGCGAATACGACCTGGCAGGTTTCTGCGTGGGCGCGGTGGAGAAAAGCAAGATCCTCACCGGTCAGAGTGTCAAGCCAGGTGACGTGGTACTGGGCCTGGCCTCGCATGGCGTGCATTCCAACGGTTTCTCGTTGGTACGCAAGTGCATTGAACGCGCCGAGCAAGCCGGCACCATGCCCGACACGGTCGACGGCATGCCTTTCAAGGAAGCCGTGATGCGCCCCACCCGCCTGTACGTGAAGAACGTGCTGGCAGCTTTGACCAAGCACCCCATCAAGGCCCTGGCCCACATCACCGGCGGCGGTCTGCTGGAGAATATTCCCCGCGTACTGCCCGAAGGCACCGCTGCCCACCTGAAGAAGGGAAGCTGGCCCCAAAGCGAGCTGTTCGCCTGGCTGCAGGCCACGGCGGGCATAGACGACATTGAAATGAACCGCACCTTCAACAATGGCATTGGCATGGTCGTGGTGATCGACGCCGCCGAAGCCGACGCCTGCGCTGCCACCCTGCGCGAGCTGGGTGAGACGGTCTACGCCATCGGAGCCATTGCCGACAAAGGCGACGGCGCAGCGGTGGTGGTGAGCTGAGACCTCCCCCGCAACGTTGACGAACAAAAGAAGGTCCTTCGGGGCCTTTTTTGTTGCCACTATCCAACCCCATCTATGTCCGATTTTGTTCGATTCAGGTCTGATGGCGGCGCGACAGGGAGGCCCATCACCGGCACGATAGAGGCTCCAATCAACGCTTCAGGAGCCCTCCATGCCAGCCACCACTTTGCCTCTCCGCAGCCAGCACACCGCTTTGCTCGTCATTGACGTGCAAGAGTCCTTCCGACACCGCCCCTTCTTCACCGAGCGCCAGCTGCCTGCCTATCTGGCCGCGCAGAACAGCCTGATCGAGGCGGCACAGGCAGCAGGCATGCCCATCGTCCGCATCCTGCATCAGGACGGCCCCGAGGTACCAGCCAATCCGTTCTCTGCAGTGTCTGGGCAGGTGCGCCCGCTGGAAGGTCTGCGGGAATTCGACGCGACCGAAACCTTCATCAAACACCGCCACAGCGCATTGGTGGGCACCGGTCTGGACGTTTGGCTGACAAGCCACGGCATTCAAAGCCTCATCGTCTCGGGCATTCGCACAGAACAATGCTGCGAGACCACCACGCGGCATGCGTCCGACCTGGGCTGGACGGTGCACTACCCGCTGGACGCAACCTTGACCTTCGACATGGTGCAGCCAGACGGACAGCCCCTCTCGGCAGAGGCCATTGCCCAGCGCACCGCCACGGTATTGCATGGCCGTTTCTGTACGGTATGCTCCGCTCAGAACCTGCTGACCCAGCTCAAGGTACCTGCATGACCACCAGCACAAACCACAGAGCGGCACCGTTCGAGATCGCCATCCTCGCCTTCGATGGGGTGGAGGCGCTCGACCTCGCCGGCCCTTACGAGGTGTTCACCACTGCGTCGCGGGTGGCCAAGAAGCTGTTGAATGGCGTGGCAAACATGGCACCAGATGAAGCCAAGGCGTTGACCATGGCCGCCAACTGGCGGGTGCGCTGCGTGGCCGAAACGCCCGCGTCTGTGGCGGCCCGAGCTGGCCTGCGGCTGCTGCCTGACGCCACGCTGGCTGAGATGCCTCAATGTGACGTATTGATCGTGCCTGGCGGCGTGGTGAATGAGGTTGCGACAAGCCGAGCCGTCCTTGATTGGGTGCGTGCCCAGCACGTACACACCCAGATCACGGCATCGGTCTGTACCGGCGCTTTCGTTCTGGCGGCTGCCGGGGTGGTCAGCACTGAACGAGTCACCACGCACTGGGAGGACCTGGCGGATTTGCGCCAGCAATGGCCAACGCTGCAAGTGATGGATGGCCCGCGCTGGGTAGAAGACGACAAAGGCCAGGTGGTGACGTCAGCCGGTATCAGCGCGGGGATCGACATGAGCCTGCACTTGGTGGAACGCCTGGCCGGACGGCGCCTGGCAGAGGCCACCGCGCGGCAGATGGACTTTGTCTGGCAGGAAGCGTGAAGGAACTGAACACATGACGAAAGCCGGTGCGCTCATTCGGGTGGACTTTGTCCTGCTGCCCGGCAGCCTGATCCTGGACTGGGCGGGGCCGGCAGAAGCCTTGCGTATTGCCAATCAGGCGTTGGCGCGCAAGGGCTTGGCGCCGCAGTTCGACATCCGTTTTGTCGGGCCGCGGCCGGAATCGGTGTCGTCGGTGGGCGCCCGCATTGCCGGTTTGGAGGCCCTGCCTCCGCTGCCGCAGCCAGACCCACATTGGGTGGTCCTGCTCGGGCAGGTCGGCAAGCACATTGATACCAACAGCGCAGAAGCCGCTGATTTGCTTCACTGGCTGGCCGGCTTGCGCCTGCAGGCCGGTCAGCAGGAGGTGTTGTGCGTGTGCGCCGGCTCCGTCATTGCGGCCCGTGCCGGCCTGCTCAACCACCGGCAAGCCACAACCCACCATCACCACCTGGACGACTTGCGCGAAGCGGCAAGCCAATGCCAGGTGCAAACCAACCGCGTGTTCGTGATGGACCCTCCGGTTTACAGCAGCGCCGGCGTGACCACGGGCATTGACCTGTTTTTGCACCGCATAGGCGATGTGTGCGGTCCGGTCATTGCTGCGGACGTGGCGCAGGCCATGGTGGTGGCGCTGCGGCGCGGCCCGACCGACCCGGAACTCTCACCCTTTCTGCAGGGCCGCAACCACCTGCATGCTGGCGTGCACCGCGTGCAGGATGCCGTGAGCCAGCGGCCGGCCGACGATTGGGGTGTGGAGCAGATGGCGGCTTTGGCAAACACGTCCGCGCGCCACCTGGGTCGCCTGTTTGCCGGCCACGCCGGTATGTCACCGTTGGCCTATCTGCGCAGCATCCGGCTGGCGGCGGCGGAAGCGGCCCTGGACGCAGGCCTTAACGTGAGCCAGGCGGCTGATGTGGCCGGTTTCGGAAGCGACACGCAGTTGCGCCGTGCATGGCGGCAATGGGGCAGACCCGGAACGCCTCGGGCGGCCATACAGCGGAGATAGGTCAGGCCTTCGAGGCCTGGTGCATTCAGCTGGGGGTGCGACGCAATTCCAGCAGGCGCTGACCGATGGCGTCACGATCGAGCGCGTCGGTGGCCTCATCCATGTAGATCTGCAAATCGATCACCGCTTGTGCTGCGTCGCCCATCTCGGCCCAGGCCAAACCACGATCCCGGTACTCGCTCCAGGCGTCCGGGTGCAGCATGATGAGACGATCCTGCACGGGAATCAGGCGCTGCCAATCTTCCTGCGCTTTGTGAATTTCCTTGAGGTTGCGTAACAGGCGCGCCAGCACTTCGCGTGGATGGGCCGCCTGCAGATAAAGCCCCACCGGAATGTCAAAGTCGTCCACCAAACCTGTGCGTCGTTTGTAGGGCTCCAGGCGTTCGGAAAGGTCTTCACGGCTGAGGGACTGCCCGGTGAAAGGGTCGATGACCACCTGGCCGTTGGGCAGGTTGACCTTCACCATGAAGTGCCCGGGAAAATTCACTCCCTTTGCATTGAGCCCGATGCTGGCCGCCAGCTCCAGCCAGAGAATGGCCAGGGAAATCGGGATACCTCGTCGCGTGCGGATCACAACGTTGAGATAGCTGTTGTCCGGATCGTAGTAGTTGTTGACATTGCCGCCGAAACCCAGATCCAGGAAAAAAAACTGGTTGAGGGTACGAAGCCGCTGCAGCGGGTCCGCGTCCGAGGGACAACGGCGTCGAAGCCGCGCGATCAACTGGTCCACCTCGCCGAGCACCACCTGTGCATCCTGATCTGGATACTCGTCCTGCCCGCAGGCAATGGCCGCCTCCAGCAATGGGAAGCCGTCGTCTTCCCGCACCAGCGAGCCGAAATAGGCCAGCGGGGTGACGGCGTTGAACTGCTCGAGAAATGGAGAAGACATGGCGTACGGAAACCGGCGAAAAAACGCCGAGTCTGTATTTATTGTCGGACGAACTGGCGAAGATTCAAGCCCAGACCTGCCAAACTTAGAAAATATAGCGTCGCGGCCCCGACCACGGTGGCCCCCAAATAGACCACACGCACGACAGGTGTAACCCGCAAACCCAACCAGTCCAGTTGGTGGCCCACCCAGTACAGCAAGACAGAGAGCAGCGCGCATCCCACCAGCACTTGCAAGATGAAGCGGCCCCAACCCGGGCGCGGCTTGTAGGCCCCACGCTGGATCAAGCCCACCAGGAGCCAGGTGGCGTTGACCATGGCCGCCAGTCCGATCGCCAGTGCCAGACCCGCATGGGCCAGATAAGGAACAAAAACCAAGTTCAAAACTTGGGTGAGCACCAGCACCACGATGGCAATCTTGACCGGCGTGCGGATGTCCTGCCGGGCGTAGAAGCCAGGTGCCAGCACTTTGATGGCCACGAGGCCCAGCAAACCCGCGC
>JBNKNN010000245.1:0-7669 GCA_050293865.1 Hydrogenophaga sp.
ATGGCCTGCCGAACATCCGGATTGAGGTGCATCTGCCCGCCGCACAGGGGCGTCAGGCGATGCAGGCATCGCAACAGCGTGCTCTTGCCACACCCGTTGGACCCAACCAACGCCACGCGCTCTCCAGCGTGCACCTGCAGGCTCACAGAGGCAAGCGCCTGGATGCCGTTCGGCCCGCCGTATTGCACGCATGCGTCGCGCACATCGACAAGCACTGCACCACCGCTCATGCCGCCTCCGTCACGACAGACCCAGTCGAGTCGCTGCGCTCGCGCCAGCGCTGCACCAGCGTAATGCATGCATTGAGCAACAAGACAGTTCCCATCAGCACGATGCCCAGCCCCAAGGCCAATGGAAGATCTCCTTTGCTTGTCTCAAGCGCAATGGCCGTGGTCATCACGCGGGTGAAGCCATCGATATTGCCGCCCACGATCATCACCGCCCCAACCTCAGAGATGGCACGACCGAATGCTGTGAGCATGATGGTCAACAACGCAAAGCGTTCATCCCAGGCAAGGAGCAGCCCCCGCAACCAGGGTCGCGCACCCAGGGATGCCAGTTGCTCTCCGTGCTCCCGTTCGGCATCCTCCACCACCTGCCGCACCAACGCCGTCACGATAGGCAGCACCAGGGTTACCTGCGCAATCACCATGGCCTTGAAGGTGTACAGCCAGCCCAGCTCGCCCAGAGGCCCGGAGCGAGAGAACAGCAAATAGATGACGAGGCCTGCCACGACCGAGGGCAGCGCCAGGAAACTGTTCAGGACCGTCAGCACCGCACGCTTGCCCGGAAACGACTTCACGCCCAGCCAGGCGCCAAGCACCAGGCCCAAAGTGCAGGCAATGACGCTGGCCGAAGCACTGACTGTCAGCGACCGTCCCACGATGGCCCAGAGATCCTGGTCACCCGTGACCAAGAGGCTCATAGCGGTTCGCAGACTGTCCCCAACGGTATTCATCGAGCGGCAGAATACCTCTGCGCCCACATATGCACAAATTTTCCGTCGCTCATTTATGCAAAAATTTGCATATCTGTCGCAATTTGAGCCTGTCGTTTGTTGCACACTTGGGCTCTAGATTTGGGCTCCATATGCAAAAGGTTTCGCTCTCCTACTCTTTCGATACCGAACGCGACTTCGCCGCACCGGCGCAACTGAGCAACCCCATGATGGACGTGTTGCACACGGTCCGCGAGCGCGGCTCTATCTCTGCAGCAGCCAGAGAGCTGGGGCTTTCCTATCGCCACGTCTGGGGGCAACTCAAGAACTGGGAGAAGGAGCTGGGACAGGAGTTGCTCATTTGGGAACGTGGCCACAGCGCCCAGCTCAGTCCGTTTGGACAAAGACTGCTCATGGCTGAGCGACTGGCACAGGCGCGTCTTGGCCCTCAGCTACAGACCTTGCGCGCCGAACTGGAACGCGCGTTTGCCATGGCGTTCGAGCTGTCCAGTCCCAGCGTCGATCCCGCGGAGACGCTCACCATTTATGCCAGCCACGACCATGCGTTGACTGTTCTGCAAGACATTGCTGCAGGCTTCCACCCTCAGTCCCGTCCACCGTCACAGACGGGCTTGCTGCACCTCGATCTTCGCTTCTGCGGCAGCGTCGATGCCATCCGGGCGCTCAACGAGAAGCGATGCACCGTGGCGGGATTTCATGCACCGCCGTTTGCCGAGGCGGGCAGCATCAGTGCCAAGACTTACCGACCGCTTCTCAAGCCAGGCACCCACAAAATCATCGGCTTTGCGCGCCGCACCCAGGGCCTCATTGTTGCGCCTGGCAACCCCATGCGCTTGCGTAACCTGAGAGATGTTGCGCGGCTGCAAGCGCGCTTTGTCAATCGGGCCACAGGAACCGGTACCCGCTTGCTGCTGGAAGAGCTGATGCGACTGGATGAAATCGACCCCATCGATATCGACGGCTACGACTGGACGGAGCCTTCACATGCAGCCGTGGCACACGCGGTTTCCAGCGGTCAGGCCGACGTGGCTCTGGGATCGGAATACGCTGCCCGGTCTTTAGGCCTCGATTTCACCCCCATCACCGATGAACGCTACATGCTGGTCTGCCTCAAGGAGGCGCTGGCCACGCCTGCTGTAGAGCGCCTGCTGCACTTGCTGCGCAGCCGGCAATGGCAGCAAGTCCTCAGTGGTCTCGGCGGCTACGCCAACGACCACAGCGGGGAGGTCGCCGCGATGAAGCGGCTCCTCCCTTGGTGGCGCTAGCTTCCGTCATCAACGAGGGGCGTCAGATCAGAACGCTTCGCGTTCGGCCTCCAGGTACGCCAGGCTGGTGTATTTGCCGATATTGGCTTCGAAGCCTTGCATGCTGGCCGCCCGGCTGGCCACTCGCGGGTCCTCAAGCACCAGGCCCTTGGCTTGGCTGAGCGGAACGCCCTCTTCCACCGCTTTGACGCAAGGCTCATAAATGCCCTTGAGGAAGGTGCCGTAGCTGGCGAGCAAATCCTTCGATCCGCGGCCATGGCCTGGAACCCAGAGCTGCTCGCCGGCCGCATTGGCCAGGGCATCGAAATACTTGAAGGTGCCAGGGAAGGAGCCGTCGTCAATATTGGCGATCCGATTGGCCATGGCTATGTCGCCTACGCAGGTCACCTTGTCTTGCACCACCTCCACACACAAATCTGACGGCGTGTGCGCGGTGCCGTAGTGGTGCATCTTGAGCGTGATATTGCCAAAATCAAGTGTCTGACCGTGCTCCACCGTCTGGTTGGGAGCATGCACTTCTGTGCCCATGGTCGCCTGGTTGGTCCATTTCTCCATCAGGCTCAGCCACAGGCTGCCCTCCCGACCAGCGATCTGCTCACGCGTATGAGCCAACGCGTAGATTGGCAAGTCTTTGCCAAACGCCTGGACGAAGGCGTGGTTGCCCAACCAATGGTCTCCGTGATAGTGGGTATTGAACACCGCCACAACCGGCTTGTCGGTCACCGTTCGGATCATGCGGATAGCCATCTGCCCGATCTGCAAGGAACCTCCGCTGTCAATCACCACAACGCCTTTGTCCGTGACCACAAACGTGACATTGGCCATCATGCCCTGGTTCTCCTGTGTCGGGAAACCATCCTTGGCAAAGACCATCCAGACATGTTCTGCCAGCTTCTCAGGCTGGATCTCCGGCACAGGGGGGCCTTCAATAAAGTCTTGGACTTGCTTGGCCAAAAGGCGCACCTCGGGAGTGGCAGCCGCCACAGCACCCAGCGCAGCCATTCCCGCGCCCATGCCCAGCCAATGTCGCCGCGTGACCGGCCTGACCGAACCGAACTCTTTGGACATGATTCGTCTCCTCATTTCTGGGCTCGTACAGCGCCCACATTTAAATAAGCAACGGCTTATTCTTAACGGAGATGAGCCCTCTTGGCAAGGCAATTTGAGCTCAGGCCGACCTTGTCGGCAATCTGCCCGCTATTTCCTCCACCAGTCGCCGGGCCAAGATCAGTTTGGACGCGTGTTCCAACTCCTTCGTGCCCGATGCATCCACCAGAAGAAGCGCATTGTCGTCCTGGCCGAACGTCGCCGGGCCGATATTGCCCACCAGCAAGGGAACGCCTTTGCGCAGGCGCTTGGCCTGCGCGTGCTCCAGTAGATTGTGGCTTTCGGCTGCAAAGCCGACACAGTAAAGCGCACCCGATCTGGCCCTGTCCGAGGCGGCCACCCCCGCCAGAATGTCGGGGTTCTCCACAAAAGACAACGCGGGCACATCGCCAGAGCCATCCTTCTTGATCTTTTCTTCTGCCGATCGCGCCGGCCGCCAATCGGCGACAGCAGCAGCGGCAACGAACACACTGGCGGAGTCGACATGGGCCTGCACGGCCGACTGCATCTCGCGTGCCGACCGGACGTTCAGCCTTTGCACGCCGCGCGGAGTCGGCAAGTCAACCGGGCCAGCCACCAAAGTCACTGTGGCGCCTGCTTCATGCGCCGCCCTGGCAATGGCAAACCCCATTTTTCCGCTGGAGCGGTTGGTCAAGCCTCGAACCGGGTCAATGGCCTCGTAGGTCGGACCCGCGGTCACCAACACATGGTGTCCCGACAGCCATTTCGCTGCAAAGCAGCGGCCAATATCGTAGAGCAGCTGGTCTGGCTCAAGCATGCGGCCGTCACCCGTTTCTCCACAGGCTTGTTCTCCCGCTCCCACGTCCAGCACAGTGGCGCCATCAGCTGCCAATTGCGCCACATTGCGCTGCGTGGCCGGGTGCGACCACATTTCCCGGTTCATGGCAGGCGCCAGAATCAAGGGCACTGTGTCCAGTGGGCGGGCCAGGCACATCAGCGAAAGCAGGTCGTCGGCCCGACCATGCAGCAATTTGGCCATGAAATCGGCGCTGGCAGGGGCCACCACAATGGCATCAGCTTCCCGACTGAGATTGATGTGCGCCATATTGTTGTCGACGCCCGCAGAGGGACGGGAATCCCACTGCGAGGTGAATACCGGCCGCCCGGATAACGCCTGCATGGTCACAGCAGTAATGAAATGTTCGGCGCCTTCGGTCATCACGACCTGAACGGAGGCTCCTTCCTTGACAAGCGCACGGCACAACTCTGCCGCCTTGTAGCAGGCAATGCCTCCCGAGAGGCCTAGCACAATGTGTTTTCCAGACAAATGGCTCATGATCGCAATGTAGCACCTGCCAGGACTTCACAATCCCGTCACTCCATAAGGAAAAGGCGGGTAACAAGACACACAAGAGACAGCGGTGCATGGATAATGGAAAGCCATTAACTCTTCAGAAACTGACTACCACCCCCTGATACACATGACATTCATCGCCTCTCTTGCTCGTCCCGCCGCCATTCTGTCCATTGCTGCAGTTGTGCTGACCGGTTGTGGAGGGGATGACGATTCCGATCCTGTACCGCAGGCCAACAACAAGTTGTCCGACATCTACCTTATCGGTAGCGACACTTTTCACCCGTTGGACAAGGTGACCGCCGATGGCGCGCCGCTTCGCCTGACCGACCCCAACTACGGTACGCGCAACCCTCAACATCGCACCGGAGATTCCACCATCTCTGCCTGGGCAGTTGACACCAGCGCCACCAGCGACGACTCAGATGTGATTCGCTATTCCATGGTGGTCGAAGGCCAAAGCAATGTCAGTGGCGACGCGCTCAAATGGATGCAAACCAACCTGCGAATGAATGCCAATACGGGCCTCCTCACGCAGTACTGCAAGGGTTACCCCAACTGCTACGACAACCAGACCCGCGCCCGTCAGGTGTTCAAGATCACCACCATCGCCAAGATCGAGGGTTCGTCCAAGTCCTTGAAGCGCAATTTCCAGATGGTGGTTCTGTCTCAGAACTGACCTTCGGAGCACGCTTGGGCGCGGTCAACGCGCTCCTTAAGTCGTAGCCAAGCGACTCATATTGCAAGACAGGTAACCGGGCGATCAGGGTTTGCCCGGATCGAGTCTTTATAATTGCACTTTCCACCTCGCGAGCGAATGGCTCGCCTGAGTCATGACCAAATTCGTGTTTGTCACTGGCGGCGTGGTGTCTTCCCTGGGAAAAGGCATCGCATCCGCATCCCTGGCCGCCATTCTTGAGTCGCGCGGCCTCAAAGTTACCCTCATCAAGCTCGACCCGTACATCAACGTGGACCCGGGCACCATGTCGCCTTTCCAGCACGGCGAGGTCTTCGTGACCGACGACGGCGCGGAAACCGACCTGGATCTGGGCCACTACGAGCGCTTCATCGAAACCCGCATGAAGCAGGCCAACAATTTCACCACCGGCAAGATCTACCAGTCGGTGCTGGAGAAGGAACGCCGCGGCGACTACCTGGGCAAAACCGTCCAAGTCATCCCTCACGTCACCAACGAAATCCAGGAATTCATCCAGCGCGGCGCAAGCGTCGGCACGCCCGATGAAGTGGATGTGGCCATCGTCGAAATCGGCGGCACCGTGGGTGACATCGAGTCCTTGCCCTTCCTGGAAGCCGTGCGCCAGCTCAGTTTGCGTCTGGGCCCCAACAATTCGGCCTTCGTTCACCTGACCTACGTGCCCTGGATTGGCGCTGCGGGCGAGCTCAAAACCAAACCCACGCAGCACACGGTACAGAAGCTGCGCGAAATCGGTATTCAGGCCGACGCGCTGCTCTGCCGAGCTGACCGCCGCATTCCGGACGAAGAGCGTGCCAAAATTTCGCTGTTCACCAATGTGCCCGAATGGGGCGTGATCAGCATGTGGGACGTGGACACCATCTACAAGGTGCCACGCATGCTTCACGAGCAAGGTTTGGACGGCCTGATCTGCGACAAGCTGCGGCTGAATACGCCTCCCGCCACGCTCAAGCGTTGGGATGACCTCGTCTACGAGGTTGAGCACCCGCAAGACACCGTTCATATTGCCATGGTCGGCAAATACGTCGATCTCTCCGACAGCTACAAGTCGCTCAACGAAGCGCTGCGTCACGCCGGCATGAAGAACCACGTCAAGGTCAAGATCGACTACGTGGACTCTGAAAACCTGGAGAGTCAGGACGTTGCCAGGCAGCTCGGCCAGTACGACGCCATCCTGGTGCCAGGCGGCTTTGGCAAGCGTGGCACGGAAGGCAAGATTGCAGCTGCCCGCTACGCTCGCGAGAACAAGGTGCCATACCTCGGCATTTGCCTGGGCATGCAAGTGGCCACAATTGAGTACGCCCGTCACGTTGCAGGCCTCAAGAATGCCAACAGCACAGAATTTGACGCCGACACGCCGCATCCCGTCATCGCTCTCATCACCGAATGGAAAGACGCAGACGGCAGCATTCAGCAACGTGACGTCAACTCCGATCTCGGTGGCACCATGCGCCTTGGTTCACAAAGCTCTGACGTCGCCAAGGGCACATTGGCCCACAAGATCTACGGCGACGTGGTGACCGAGCGTCACCGTCACCGCTACGAAGCCAACGTCAACTACCTGGACAAACTGCGCGAAGCAGGCTTGATCATCTCCGCGCTGACCCAGCGCGAACAGTTGACCGAGATGGTCGAGCTCCCGCAAGAAGTGCATCCCTGGTATGTCGGCGTTCAGTTCCATCCGGAATTCAAGTCGACGCCATGGGACGGCCATCCGCTGTTCAATGCCTACATCCGCGCCGCGTTCGACCACCATGGCGAACGCAAAGCTTCGGCCAAGGCCTGAGAAAGCACCGATACCACCATGCAGCTCTGCGGCTTTGACATCGGACTGAAGCAACCCTTTTTCCTCATTGCCGGCCCCTGCGTGGTGGAATCCGAGCAACTGCAAATGGATACGGCAGGGCGACTCAAGGAGATCACCTCCGAACTGGGTATCCCGTTCATTTTCAAGAGCAGCTACGACAAGGCCAACCGCTCCAGCGGCACAAGCTTTCGTGGACCAGGCCGCGACCAGGGTCTGGCCATCCTGGCCAAGGTCAAAAAGGAACTTGGCCTTCCCGTCCTCACCGACGTCCACACCGAATCGGAAGTACCCGAAGTAGCTGCCGTGGTGGACGTGCTGCAAACGCCGGCTTTCCTATGCCGTCAAACCGATTTCATTCGTGCCGTGGCACAGAGCGGCAAGCCGGTGAACATCAAGAAAGGTCAGTTTCTGGCTCCCCATGACATGAAGAATGTCATCGACAAGGCACGCGCCGCTGCGCGCGACGCCGGTCTGCCAGAAGACCGCTTCATGGCTTGCGAAC
>JBNKNN010000246.1:0-22882 GCA_050293865.1 Hydrogenophaga sp.
CGGCAGGTGGTCGCCCGCATCGAAGGCAAGCCTCTCAAACCCTGGCAGTACCGCGATTTCGGCTCGCTTGTGTCACTGGGCAAGTACTCCACCGTGGGCAACCTCATGGGCGGCGTTGTCGGTGGCAATTTGTGGGTCGAAGGCTTGTTCGCACGCCTGATGTACGTCTCGCTCTACAAGATGCACGAACTGGCCCTGCACGGCTTCGTGAAGGTTGCCCTCGATACCCTGGCTCGCCTGATCACGCGGCGGACTGAACCGCACGTGAAGTTGCATTGATCCTGAGGCGTTGCCCGATCAGGCCACCTTGAAGCGTTCGACCAGTCCCTTCAGACGGGTCGCCTGGGATTGCAGCGAACTGGCAGCCGCTGCCGATTCCTCGGCCAATGCGGCGTTTTGTTGTGCACCCTCGTCAAGCACCTTGACTGAACTGTTGGCCTGCACGATACCGTGGCGTTGCTGTGCCGTCTCGCTGGAGATGGACGCAATGGTTGCCGAAACGCGCTCCACCGACGCCATGATCTCGGAGGTCGCGCTGCCAGCGCGTTTGACGTGTTCGCTGCCCGAGGCCACTTTTTCCAGCGTGGTTTCGATCAAAGTCTTGATTTCACGCGCTGCTGTGGCACTCCTTTGTGCCAGGTTGCGCACCTCCGAGGCCACGACGGCAAATCCCCGCCCTTGCTCGCCGGCCCGAGCGGCCTCCACGGCGGCATTGAGTGCCAGGATGTTGGTCTGAAACGCGATGCCGTCGATGATGGCAGTGATGTCGGCAATCTTTCGCGACGCTGCGTCGATTTCGTCCATGGTGGCCACGGCTTGGCCGACCACATGGTCGCCGCGAGAAGCGGCCGATTGCGCTTCGGTGGCCAGCGCATTGGCCGACTGCGCCGATTCGTCCGAAAGGTCGACCGATACGTTCAGCGTCTCCAGCGCATCGAGGGCGCCATGCATGTTGGCTGCAGCTTGCTCTGCGCGCCCACTGAGGTCATGGCTGCCCTGTGCAATTTCAGTGCTGGCCGTGGCGATGTCATCGCAAGCATTGCGCACGCCCAATGCCAGTTCGCGCTGGGCCACACGCATGGTCTCCAGCGATCGTGCCAGGATGCCCAATTCTCCGCCGTACCCGGTGTCAATCGCACGCGAGAGGTCGTGTTGTGCCAGCTGTTCGGTGGCGGCGACCGCGTTGGAGAAGCCACGGGCAACATCCCGCGTGATCTGCCATGCAGTAAGAATGCCGAACAGCAGAGCCGCGAGGCTGACTGCGCCCAGCAGCCACTCCTGTCGGTCTGCAGCGGCAGTGGCTGCAGCGGCAGCCGTGGCCTTGTTCTGTGCTTCCCAGGCTGTCAGCTCGACCAGGACATCGGACCAAGCCTTGTACTGCGCTTCTATGGTGGCAGCATCCCGTGTAATCGCGTTCGAGATGGAGAAAAACACCGACGTTTCACCTCTCCCTTCACTGTCCTTCTCTCCTTGAAGAATGACCTCGTAGGCCTCCAGTGACCGCTTCTGCGCATCGGCCAGGAGACTCTGCACTTGCGCGTCCCGTCCGGCCAGTGCGGTTTCGACGGCTTTGGCGGATGCTACGTAGGCATCCCATTGGTTGCGCGCAATCTTCATCAGCGCTTCTCCCTTGGACAGGTCAGCCCCGCGCAGATTGCGCATCGAAGCCATGAACCCTTGGGCATCACGCTCCATTCGGGTCACGGCCGCGCTGCGAGCCCCGCCTTGCACGACCACTTCCTGCAATGTGCTGTTCAGGCTGTTCAAGCCCATGATGGCTTGAATGGCTACCCCCAACAGCAAGACAAGCACCACTCCATAGCCCAACGCAAGCCGTTGGCCCACACGCAGTTGTGAGAATTTTTTCATTGGTTGTTCCGATCAATAACGGTTGCAACAAAGGACGCGTATGGATAGATCGCCCAAGCATGGCTTTCGCCTGCGAACTGAATCATCTACATGTGTATCGGCAGTCCCCAGCGATTACCTGAGAGAAAAAGTCGCATGTGACAGTTGGGTGTGACAGCCAGGTGTGACAGTTGGGTGTGACAGTTGGACTTGCCGTCTCGTCGGTACTTGATTCCTGCTCTCCCCCTTGTAGTGTGGCGATCTCGGCTCAATGGCGTCATCAGCTCGTGGGCGGTGCGGGCGTTGGTGGCCGCGGTGTTGAAGGGCTAGTTGCGCGCGTGACGTATTTCTCGGTCTGAACGACTGGCAGTGAGCGGAGAAGGGCGCGCGATGCTCGGGCGGTTCCTCTACTTCGTTGTCCGCGTGACCGGTCGGCGGGTGGAGACGCGCGCGCTTTTCGGTCCTGATCTCTGCCGCGCTGGCCGCGAGTTCGGCCGAGGAAGCATCAAGACCTGCCTGCCAGGAGATGCAGCAGTGGCACCGAGTCGAAGCTCGGGTGCTGTCGACCGTCGGGTCGAAATGGTTGATCGATGTGTTTCCCACTGAGAGCAGAGGCAGCAACCACCAACATGCATTGGCGCGTCTCTCGGTCAATGCTGCCTCTGTGCAACGCGTCAGGGTCCACGAAGCACCTGTCAACTGTTGCACGCGCTCTGACTGACCGTCTTTTCTCTATCCGTGGAGCCGTTTCGTAACATCCGCCGTTTTGTGTTGGTCATTGCTAGCCACTCTGCTGCACCTCCTCAAAGCGGGGAAGGCTTTGTTTCCCATTGCATAAAGGAAGCAAAAGAGGCTCTCGCCAAACGCGCTTGCGCGCTTGCGTCTTTACCTCAGCGCAGCCAGAGGCGAATCAGAAGATCTACCAAGGTGTTCTGGCTCGATGCGCCAGAGATCAGTCTGCAAGATGACAGACCTGACGTCATCGGACTCGACGGTCTAGAAGCAGGGGATGGATCAGGCCGGGTGTTCCCGGTTGCCATGGCATGTAGCGACGACGCCCACAGGAAGGGAAAGCAGAGGTATTGTTCTGGCGTGCCCCCACAACCCCGTTCGTGCTTCAAACAGACATCGAAGGCGCCTCAGGCTCCCGCGCGTCGGCGTACAGCTGTTGCTGTTCTGCCAGCGTCTGCGCATTGGCCAGTTCTCGCTGGTCGGCGCTGGCCATTTGCGCGAGCGAATCTCCGGCCTCCGTGTTGGCAGCCACGCGGGCATCCAACTGTCCCTCTTTGAGCACTTGGCCGTCATATTGCGCGAACCGAATTTGCCCGTCGGCCACGTTGAGGTGGGAGATTCCTGTCATGCCCTGCTCGCGCGCTTGTGCTGCCAGCGCGAAAACAGTGTTGTCCATGCCCTGGTCCCAGGGGATGTCGTGACGCCCGGCCAGAGTGCGGACATGCTGCTCGCTGTCGTTCAGAAGCTGCTGGCTTTCGGGTGAGAGGAATGTGTGGGATTCGATTGAAGCAGCCGGTAGTTGAGGCAGCTCAGGACGCAATGCCGGTTCGCGCGGATCGACATGGAGCAGCGCAGTGGTGACGCCCTCACGGGTGATGTTCAGATCGACCACGCCATTGCCTCGGTCCAGACGCGTGATCTGGCTTCGTTCGATTTCGCTCCACTGCCCGCCAATGTAGGCCGCACCATGGCCGTCGCGGTTCCAATGCACAAAATCATCGCCGGCCACATAAAAGCCTGCTCGCGGCCTTCCGTTGCTCGGCTGTGGATGGCCTTCAGCCATCGTTGCCCCGTGGTCCAGTGCTCGAATGAAGCGTTGCGATGATTCAGGGCTGAGGAACATCGAACGCACTGTGTCGTACTGCAAGCCCAGATCGGTATTGGCGACATTCGGCTGGTGCGCATTGACCGGGCCGATGAGGGGATTGGCCACAACGTTCGTCCACGCCTGCGACAGCGGATTGCTTGGCGACGCATTGCTCAGCGCATTGAAGACAGCCACCCCTCGCAACGTGTTGTCGGCACCACTCTGGATGTAATCCGGGTTGCCGTTGGCCAGATTGGGAAGCAGACCATCGATCGCTCTCTTGACGTCATCGGCTGAGGTCAGCGTTCCGGCCTCGACCTGGCTCATGATGCCGGGCCAACGACCGTTTCCGGCCTGGTTCTGCAGCTTCATGAACATGCCCGCCAGCTTGGCCTGATCGTTTTCGGGTGCGTTGAGATAGGCGTCGGTGCGTCTCAGCCTTTCGAGCGCGGTGTCGCCGTTTCCTCGAACCGCGTCCTCTGCTGTCACACCATTGACGTGCTGTGTATCCAGTCCATGCACGAATGCTTTGCCATCGTCGGACGCCAGAAAGCGGTTGATGTTTGCGCGATCAATGTCGTGCGCTCCAACCGCCCTCATCTCGCGTCCCTCGCGTTGTAGGGCTTCAAGCGTGGTGTTGTAACCCGTCTGCGTCAGCTCTATGGCTGCGCGATCAGGTTGCGTAGCCGCCCAGCGCTGGTAGCTCTCGAGCATTTGCCGAGCGACATCCGGATGCTGCCCCAAGTCGATCTGCAAAGTGCCGAACGAATAGCCGCTGTTGCCTACCGGCTCCATGACGCCGTTGCGGACGTTGCCTGCGAAGCTCAGGCGGTAGGACACGTCCCGTCCCGCAATGCTGCCTTCGGATGTGACCCCGACCGCGAAGTAGGCAACAGCCTTGAGTTCGTTGTCAGTCATTGGCCGCTCACTTGCTTGCCTGAAAGACATTCCTCAACCCATGGCTGCGCGGCGAGTGCCTCAAGCGAAGGGTCGGGGCGTTTCACGCGCTCGAAATCGGCGAAGCAACTGCCACCTTTGCCATCCAGGTCGCCAAGCTTGCCGTCGCACAGGCGCAAGGGAAGATTGACGGTGTCCCAACCGACGTCACATTCAGTATGGACCTTGCCGCCCGGTCGCCCACAAATGCGAACGCGCCTCGCTTCGTTAGGTGCAATCACTTCGGCTATGACCTTGCCCTCGTATTCGTCGTACGTGGCGAAATAGGACCAAGTGCCGCAGATTCGCTTTCCGCGTTGCAAAAGCCGGTAACGGCTGCACTGATTGGGAGAGTCATTGCGCCCACAGTGCTCCCAACTGCCCGCGAAGGTCTCCGTCTGCTCAGAGTGGCCTCCGCTTCTCGTCGTGTTCGCCGTGTACGCGCAGGCAGCCATCGCCATGGCCAAAAGGACCGGAACCACGATTTTTCTCATTCGGTTTCTCAACAAGGTTGTCGTCGTCAGACTCGTCAGATTTGTCAGAGCATCAGGGTTTGATTCTATAATCCAAAATACCTATCTTTTTCTGCACCCCTGTATGCTTTGACGATCTCCGGTCGGGGCTTGGCTCATCGTCCATTCGCCATCCGCAGAGGGCATCGGTGTCAGCTTCGTCAACCTGCACTTGCCCCCGCAACATTGGGGCAAAAGGCCATTGGTATTGCGTCACTGACGAAATCGGGCACCCCTTGGTGGGCATGCAAAACGACGGGCCTGACACCAGCGTCGCATGAGGTGTTCGGGTCTCCATGACTGAACTGCAGCGGCCCCTGATACGTTGATCAATCGCCCACACGCTGCTGCATTTCTTCCTGATAGGTCCACGCCAGCTCTTCAACGTCTGCGGCAATCGTTCCACTGGCCTCCAGATGTCGCAAGAACATCTCGCAAAGAGGCGTGATCTTGGCTGGCCAATGGGGGCGGTGGGTCGATTTTCCGCACGGCGGATGCGCAAGCTGCCACTGCTGTGGCGCCGTCTCCATTGCCGCTGGCGGTTTCGGCACTGTATTGGAACGACCAGAAAACGAGTTGGCGTCTCTCAGCATCATGCAGCCGCAGTGGGCAGCCCTGCCCGTGCCTGGGGTGGAAAAGTAGCCAGCAAACTTTGAAGCATTGGGTTGCCAAAGCGAGCAGCGATAGGACCGCACCTGGGATCAGAAATGGCGTCTGGTTCACGTAGCCCCATATGGCCACGCCCATGACCAGCGCCAGAAGGAGAGCCAACGATCACTTGTCTGCTCTTTGGTGAACATCCTGGATAATGCCATCTGCCTCCACGCGAATGCCGGGCGGTGGCTTGGCGCTGGCTTCTACGCGTGCTGCATTGTCAATGGGTGCCTTCTTCACACTGCTCAGCGCCCGCCGATTTTTTATCTTTCTCGTCGGTTGGGCGTCAGCACCCAGCCAACCGTCAGTTGGCATGAATGCGCAGGAAACCAGTGGGCCGATACAACGAGTCGCCCACACGTCTCCCGCAAGCATTTGAGTTGGCCAACATGCGGTCTATCGCGGCGATGATTAAGATTGAGAGGGCAAGCGTTTCAGGTGACGGAACTGCTGCGATGCTCCAGTGTCGTTGCCCTTCACGCGTCGCAAATAGCCGACGAGATCACCTGGCTCGAACTGAACTGAGGCAAAAGTGAAAGCCTTTTGCACCACGTACATGTCCCACTCCTCTATGTGGTCAGGTACGTCGGTTCGAGTGACGATCAAGCGACCGGGGCTTTGAATCGCCCAACTGGCGACCCTGGGGTTCCTCCGAGAATTGTCCACGTCGGCAGCCGTGCGAAAAGGACACAGCGTCGACTTTCCTGTGATGAACATCTGACGGTGCTCGCCCCCTGGATAAAGCCCCAAGGCATCACAGTGAACAGGATTCGAGTTTCCAAACGGCGAAGTCACCTTCGACTTCGGGCCATAGCGCAGCTTTTGCGATGTTTCCGGATACAGCCATACTCCCTCCACGTCGGCTGCCGCGGCCGGCCGGAAGTCAGGGCTGTACGGAGAAAACGGGCATGGAAACAACTGCCAAAGCTTCCTGGCGACCTGCTCCCCAGATACTTGGGCATTGGCTTGTCCTTGCGGTATGAGCGTCTTCATGACAAACGACTTCACCGATTCCATCGGCCACGAAGGCGACATGCATAGAGTATTCGACCCATTGAGCTGGTTCATTTCCCGAACGATCTGAGCGAATGGGTCTGTGGCCGGCGCCGCTCCCCCCTCCATTGACGGAGTTTCCTGAGCTACGGCAATGAATGGGGATGCGAGCATTGCCGCACCCAGCAAGGCGTGCAGCAAAAAGGCACGAACAATTGACATCTGGATTTCCTCCCGACCAAGGGCTGCCGATCTTCCTGGTCTGTGTTTGATTATTTGGCAGACCTAGGATTGTGTCAGGTCCTTCCAACTCCAATGCAAACGGGCCGTGGATCGGTGCAGCAAAAAAGCAGGCACGGACATAGCCAGCAGAACGAGAATGAAGTTGCCCTTTGCTGCGCGCGCGTCGCTGGAGTGAAACGGAACACATAGCAGCACCAACAGCAGCAGCAGCACGATCGCTGCCGCGCGTATCTGGGCCAACCACTCGCCAACTTGCTTCCTCCGCTGCTTTCTCTGCTTTGCGTTCATGGCGTGTGGCGTGCGCTGCACTTGTTAAACGCCGCTGGGTCTGGCGTAGCACTACACCACATAGACGTCCATCGACTTCAAGACACCGCGTTCAACCAAGGAGGCAAACCATTTTTCCGCTGCCGCGTTGTCTTCCTCGCTCCACTGGGGCCGAAGCGTTTTCTCCTCTTTTCCGAACCCCTCACGCCTATCGGTAGAGCGGTAGGAACGGTCGGCTTGAGGCCCTTCAGTTTGGAGATGAGGAAACTGCGTGATTGAAACGGGGTTCAACGCCGCAAACGAATGCGCGCGAACTTCGTTGTCAGCGAGTTCTAGCAAAGGCCACCGGCGCCTTCTGTGGTTTTGCCAAAGCCGCCAATAGCCACCAATATTGAGGAGCTGTATGGCAAGCATCGTTGAAACCAGAGGTTTGGGCTCCTCTGCAAAAACCACGATAAGAGCCAGGAACGAAAGGAAGATCGCGGCTTGCAGGGCAACAAATCGCTTCCACTGGCGTTGAGGTGAGCGCCGGTACACCCCTTCGGCCTCGATCAGGTAGCCTGCATCAACTGGCACTGTGTGCGCTTCTCTTGACTCGTCAATCACCGGCCCGCACGCCGCCGAATCTCTTCGAGAACGGTCCAAGCTTGTTCCTCTTCGGCGATGCTCGCAATCAGACCAGTCTCATTCAGCCGCCGTAAGAACGCCTCGCAAATGGGGGCGACCTTGGCCGGCCACTTCGGGTCAATCGTCACGGCAGCTTTCTTTTGGCCGACTGCTGCTGTAGAACCGAGATCGTCAATGCTGGCGGCTTCTAAATGGTACTGGCGAGCATAGGGCGGCCCCGAGACCACGATGCGGGGCGGCGGGCTCAGAGACACCGCTTGTTGTGCCGGCCATCGCTGTAGCGACCAGAAAATGAGCTGGTGTGTCTCGGCATCGTGCCGCAGCAACGGGCGGCCACGCCTGTACCTGGGGTGGAACCGTAGCCAGCAAACTTTGAAGCATTGGATTGCCAAAAAGAGCAGCGATAGGACCGCACCTGGGATCATAAATGGCGTCTGGTTCACGTAGTCCCATATGGCCATGGCCATGACCACCGCCAGCATGAAAGCCAATAGCCACTTGTCGGCCCGCTGGGGAACGTCCTGGAAGATACCATCTGCCTCCAAGCGAATGCCGGGCGGTAGCCTGGCGGGCGAGTCTCCGCGTGTCGCATTGTCCATGGCTGCCTGGTTCATACTGATCGTCTCCCTTTGTACTGTTCCTATTCTCGTTGGTTGGACGTTGGCACCGAGTCAAACCGTCAGACGACATGAATGTCGAGGGATTTCAGAACCCCGCGCTCGGCGAGTCGCTTGAACCAAATTTCTGCCGCCTGGTTCTCTTCTGGGCTCCAGCGTGTGCGCCATTTTTTGCTGTCCATTCCGAAACCGTGCGAGGCGCTGCGAAACACGTAAGCGCGATCGCCTATCGGTCCCTCAATGGTCCAGTACAGAAGCTTGGCAGGGTCGATGGCGCCCAGGGTCGGATCGTCGTGCGCTTTCACCATCCCCTTGTTGGTCAACTCAAGTAGGGGCCAGCGCCGCTGTCGAAACGCCCTCCATGCTCGTCGCCTGATGCCATTGGGCAGGATTGACTGCACTGCCTCAAACCCGACCATGAAACCTATCAACATTTTCCAGTCGTCAAACAGCCAGGCCAGCGCGCAGTAAGTCAGCACCGCAAAGCCGAAGTCCTGAAGCAGCGCGTTTCGCCACCGAGGTGGTAGGCGGGAGGAATAGATTCCAGTGTCCTCCATCAGAAGCTCCGCATCGGCAGATGCTGCGT
This sequence comes from Hydrogenophaga sp., assembly GCA_050293865.1. Taxonomy (GTDB): domain Bacteria; phylum Pseudomonadota; class Gammaproteobacteria; order Burkholderiales; family Burkholderiaceae_C; genus Hydrogenophaga. The sequence goes on from JBNKNN010000246.1 coordinate 9,103, forward strand.
TGGCTGCGATATGGGTCATATAGTGGAATTTCAGTCCTGACCCCGCTATCCACTGGCCGATCGACTGGCGCAGGCCATGCCGCTCATCGGCCAGCATCAGAGAAAACGCGGCAAAACCGAGGGGAAACCCTGTAAAAATCGGCCCGTCCATTTGAACAAAAGTGCCCACAGGTCTACTCTGGAACCGTCTGGCGACCCGACTCCATTTGGCTTGCATATCTGACCTGCCTTCGCCGGGCTGTCGATCCGTTGCCAGACTCTGTTTGCTTCACCTGAAAGGAGAACGACATGGGACTGCTGGAAAAAATCTTTGGACACAAAGACGACTTTCCCCCGTTGCCTGCCAACAGCGAAGCGGGGGACACCATCATCGAGCTCAGGGAACCGCTGGAAGAACTGGTGCACAAAGTGCACGGACACCTGGAAGTGGTGCCCGCCGACCATGAAGCCTTCGTGTTTCTTGGCCACCCGCCCAAACGCTTCGGTGTGGCCTGGATCCACGATGGTCAGGTCACCGGGTTGCGGGAGTTTGCGCAAGAGCACGACCTCTCGGAAGCCGAAATGGGCAAACTGCTCGTCAAGCTGGGCGAGGCCTATCAGCACGCCAGTGAAATGCCGCGCTACACCACCGAGGTGGCCGGCAAGCAGATGGTGGTAATTCCCTCCAAAGGTCTGGAGCAGGAGATGCACCAGATCCTGGAAGAAACCCACCACTGATCCGAGCTGATCTTGGCGGCGGCTGCCGCTGCCGTTGCCGCGCGCGGGGCCAACATCAGCCTGGCGCGCGGCATTTTTTTTGCGTGCTGACTGGGCAGCGAAATCCGGTGCCAAAACCAGTAAGCAAGGCAACGAGAGAACGAAAGATAGAACAGGGAGCGAACGAATGAATGGCAAAAAGTCCAGGGTCAGGTCCCGTGATTTGCCCTCGTTCCAACTGGCCTTGCAGCGCTGCCTGTCTCGGCTGGCACATCGGTTGTTTTCTCTCCATCGCTGTTGCTTGCCCGAGTCCAAGGAAACCCATCGGTACCTTCCTCCCTTTTGTGTAGGTCCTGACAGGCCACTCTGCCGCACTTTCCCCAAAGCGGGGTAGGCTTGTTTCAAATTGTGTGGAGTTGGCAAGAAGAGAGAAATCGCCGATGGCGCGTGCTGAGGCTCAGGCTTTGTTTAGCAGCCAGAGCGATGCTGATTCGAATGGGTCAACACATCGGTGCAATGGTGGAATTTCGGACTTGTCCTCGCCATCGCGCGATCCGCCATTGGTATTCGCCGGTGGTGCGTTTAGACGGTATTTGATCCCAAGTTCTATTGATGACACCAACCATTTACGTCTCCGGCGAAGATCGAACAGCCCAAATCAGAGACTGGAAAATCATCACGAAGGGTGAGGGTAATGGGTTTTTCCTCACTTGCATCTTTCATTCGGGAAAGTCCAACTCTTTCCCCTTGGCTGGTTGCGAGGTGGCGCCTTACCGAGAGCTGCGAGACGTGCTGATGGAGCGCGTTGGACGCTCGCAAGTCCAAGCAGTGCGCAGTGTGAAGATCTATGGCGAGCGGTACGCCATTGTCCAATTCGAGGGAAACGCCCAGGAATATGTCTTCAAGTTGGAGACCATACGGCTGTCTCCGAAGGTTGATCAGCAAGCCAATCCTGTTTTTGCGTACCTCAGTGCGGTAGTGCAAGCGCGCTGCGAAAAGGGGGCTAAAGCCGATTCGAACGTCATAGCCGAGAACGTCGTTCGACAAATGAACGACCTGGCACCGAGCAGCGAGACGGCCTTGCATGCTTATTGCACGAGTCAATCAAAGGTCCTGAGCTGCATTCCCGGCGGACTTGTCTTTCCCTTTGGCGTGAACCGTAGCCAGCTAAACGCGACAGAGGCCGCCTTTCGTTCGCAGATCAGCTTGATCGAAGGCCCTCCCGGCACTGGCAAAACGCAAACCATCTTGGCCATCGTTGCCAATGCAGTGCTGGCGGGCAAGACAGTGGCTGTTGTTTCGGAAGGCAACTCTGCTGTGGACAACGTCTGGGAGAAACTCACGGAGTGCGGCCTGGGGCATATCATGGCCAGACTTGGCAACCGTGAAGCGAAAGCGAGATTTTTCAAAGATGTGCCTCCCTGGCCCATTGAAGAAGTGGACGATGGCATTTCGCCAGACGACCTGCACGAGCTTCAGGCGAGAGTAGACCGCCTGATTGATGCTAGAACCGACCAAGCAAAGTTAGAAGGAAAAATCAGAGAAATCTCCGTCGAGTATGAGCGCTTGAGCGAGTGGCGCGCGCAGTGCAACCTGTCTTCTGTGGCGTCCTTCGAGAAATATCGCCTTTCGCCCAAAAAGGCGGCGGAGTTGATGGCATACCTGTCGTTCTTGCAAGACTCGAAGATCAAACTCAAGGACCGCGTCGAGCTTCTCTTCAACTTCAGAATCTTCCGCACCAAGGCTTTTGCAGCGCCTGAGGCCAGGTTGGCAGCGTACTTCGATCTGCAGGTCCACTTCTATGAAAAGCTTCTTGAGCAGAAGAGGGCAGAGCTTGCGGCCTGTGTGCAGCTTCTTCAGAAAGAAGACTACGAGCTTCTAAGAGAGCGCTTGACCAATGAGTCGATGCGTTACTTCAAGTGCCAACTGCAGAAGCGACGCGACAACGCTCTTCAGTTCACCGCAGACACCTACAAGAAGAAATTCGACAAGTTTCTGAGTCGCTTTCCGGTGATCGGGAGCAGCACCCACTCGATTGTCAACTCCATCGCCAAAGGTGCGCTGCTGGACTACGTCATCATCGATGAGGCATCGATGCAAGACGTTGTGCCTGGTTTCCTGGCACTGGGGTGCGCAAGAAATGCGGTGATTGTCGGCGACAGCAAGCAGCTACCGCACATTCCGCAACCTACCGGTGTGGTGCCTCCAGGTGACGCTTATGACTGCGAGCAGCACAGTCTCCTCAGCTCATGCGACTTGGTCTTTGGTGCCAGCGTTCCACGCACCTTGCTCAAGGAACACTACCGTTGCGACCCTCGAATCATCGAGTTCTGTAATCAGCAGTTCTATGAGGGGCAGCTGATCCCCATGTCGAGTGATTCGCAAGAAGACGCTATGCGATTGATCGTCACCGCCAAAGGCAATCATGCGAGAGGCAACCTCAACCAGCGCGAGATTGAGACTTACCTCAAACTTGAAGCGGAGGAGGATGCCGTTGACTCGATAACGGATGGTCGTGGATTCATTGCGCCATACAGAGCCCAGGTCAATTTCGCAGAGCGCTTTCTGGACAGCGAGTTCGTGAGGAATACTGTCCACAAGTTTCAAGGCAGAGAATGCGACGAGATCGTCTACTCAACAGTCCTCGACAAGAAGGCCAGCAATCAAGACGAGCGGCGCCAAACGTTCGTGGACGACCCTCGCATGGTCAATGTGGCTGTATCCCGCGCCAAAAAGCGGTTCACACTGACGACCGGCGACGGTGTGTTCTCGAACCAGGAAGGCAGCATTGCCGCACTGATTCGCTACATCGAGTACTACGCTGGCGAGCAGTACGTGTCCCGTGCAGCTGTCGTGTCCGTGTTCGACCTGCTTTACTCGGAGCACGACCAGTCTCTTGAGCTGCTCAAGGCTCGTCTTCGCCCAAACGACTCAAAATACGTGTCTGAGCAAATCGCCGCTTCTGCGTTGAGGGACGCCATCACGTCACTCAAAAGACGTGACGTTTCCTTCCACTCTCAGGTTCGTCTCATTCAGCTCGTTCCGGAGCAAACGCCAGGGCTGACTGACGCCGAAAGGCGACTTATTCGCAACGGGTCCAGTTGTGATTTTGTGCTTCACTACACCGTGGGTAAGCGGCCTTTTGCCGTTGTGGAAGTGGATGGCGGCTATCACGACAAGCCTGACCAAATGGCACGAGACCGACTCAAAGACTCGATACTGAGCAAGTGTGGCTTGCGTCTGCTTCGGTTGAGGACCACGGATAGCGGCATTGAGGAGAAGATGGCCGAGCTTATTCGCCCAGGCACCAAAGCCAGCTCGGGACTCGCTCAATAGGCTTGCAAAATGAAAGACCTGACACCATCGGCTGCAACGAAGGGCATGTGCGCCGAATTCCTGCGCAAACGCAAGCTGCCGCACCAGCTGCGCCGCAACTCGTCCAGCGCGTTCTACCCCGCGCACGACAGCATCAAGGTGATGACGCTGCACGTCAGCAAAGGGCTGGAGTTCCCGGTGGTGGCGCTGGTGGGCGCCGGGCGCATGCCCGCCGAGGGCGAAGACGAGCGCGAGGAAGCGCGGCTGTTCTATGTGGGGGCCACGCGAGCGACGCAGCGGTTGGTGATTGGGGCGAGTGGAGGAGGTAGGTTTTCTACTCGCGTGTAGTAAATAACGAGAACCTAAATCAGTTTTTTTGTTTTTCTCCCATTTGCAGCGGCAAATGTTTGGATCTGCTTTACCTTGGAGGATGTCAGTAATGGGTGTGTCTGCTTCTGATGTTGCGAATGAGGGTGATGTTGAGGTGCGGCTGGTTTTGCCGCTTCTTTGTCAGCCCAGTCCGTTGGGATTGGGATTGCCTGCGTCATATATTCAATCAAAAACCAACATTCGTAGATTTGTCATTGGAAAAGGGAGTGACAAGAAGCAGTATTTTCCAGATTTTCTGGTCGTAGTCGCAGGAATTCCTTTGGCGGTTGTGGAAGTGAAAGGTCCGGGCGAGGACGTTGTGGAAGGCCTTCGTCAGGCGCGTCTGTATGCAACAGAGTTGAATGCGATATTTCCGGCCAATGTGAATCCAGTTAAGTATGTTATTTCGGCGTCTGGCGAAAAAGTGCTTTTAGGGTGCTGGGATCAAAGTGCTCCTGAGATTGATGCAAATTGGGGTGAAATTTCTCCATACTCTGATAAGTATGTTGCTCTGGAAGCGGCGATTGGGTTTAAGGCGATTTCCCTGCTTTATCAGCAGTACTCTAATCAAAGGCAAAAAACAAAAAACCTTGTTAAGCCACGCAGGCTGCTGGGAGGCTCCTCTGTTCAGAATGAAGAGATTCACACCAATACCTTCGGGGCGGGTATAGCTGCAGACTTTGCTCATATCTTTAATCCCACCACTAGAGAAGACCGAGCCTTTATTGCTCGCAATGGCTACATACCATCAAGGCGGCGCGAACGTTACGTCGATCCTATTGATAAGGTTATACGCGCATCTAGGCCGCCATTTGAGCTTCACACAGCGCTCATCGAAGACACAGGGCGACCAAAGGAGGTCATCTCAAGATTTTCAGAACTGAAGCCACTTGAGCATCAAGTGTTGTTGTTAGTTGGTAGCCCGGGAGCAGGAAAGAGCACGTTTGTAGACTACCTCTCAGAGGTGGCCCTGCCCGAGGATGTTCGGCATGCCACTGTTTGGGTCAGAGTGAACATGAACTCGGCACCTGTTAGTCATGATGAAATATACGTTTGGCTTCGTGAGCAATTAATCGATGGATGTAGGGCTGAGTATCCAGAAATCGACTTTGATGATTTGCCTGTGATGCAGAATGTGTATTCGGTCGAGGTGAATAAGTGGAGGAAAAGTGTTGGCAAGCTATATGCTGCAACAGATGTCTATAACATCAAGCTGGCAGAGCATATTGAGAGTTTGATTTCTAATAGGCATGCAACTGCTGTGGCGCATGCGCGTTATTGTGCGGCTGATCGCGGGAAGCTATTGGTTGTTGTTCTTGATAATTGTGATAAAAGAACGCGAGATGAGCAATTGCTGATGTTTCAGGCAGCTCAGTGGGTGCAAAAGGAGTTTCGTGGACTTGTTGTTCTGCCGCTTCGTGAGGAGACCTTCGACTCATATCGAGATCGACCGCCACTGGATACTGCTTTGAAGGATTTGGTGTTCCGTATTGAGGCGCCGCTTTTTCAGAATCTGTTGATTAGCAGGGTTCAGTTGGCGCTAAATGAAATCGGTCGAACACTGCCCAAGAGTTTGAGTTATGAGTTGGGCAATAGCTTTCGGGTTGAGTATCCTGCAAGTGATATGGCCTTCTATTTGACATCAATTGTCAAGTCGATCTTTGATCATGATCGCTATATTCGGCGGATGATGGTTGGTCTTTCTGGCCGGAACATGCGGCGCGCGATGGAGATATTCTTGGAGTTTTGCACCAGTGGGCATATTCCAGAAGAGCAAATATTTAAAATTCGTAGCTCTGAGGGAAAGCACACGCTACCACTTTACTTGGTAACTAGGGTGCTGCTGCGAATGAATAGGAGGTTTTATGATAGTGATTATTCTTATCTAAAAAATGTATTTGCTGCAAATTGGCAAGATGAGTTTCCGACCTATTTTGCGCGATATGCTATTCTTCGATGGTTATTCCTTCGGATTTCTGAATTCGGTCCTTCAAGAGAAAAGGGCTATTTCTCTGTTTCTGCATTGAAGTCTGCGATTGCGCCTATGGGCTTTGAGCTTAGAGTGCTTGATCGGGAGATCGAAGCGCTGCTCAAGGCACAGTGTATTGTTTCGGAAGATTTGAAAACGGATGCTCCTGCAGATGAGGTTCTTATCAAGATTGCATCTGCTGGTTTGGTACATTTGGATTTGGTGGGGAATATTGACTACCTGGGGGCTGTTGCAGAGGATACCTACTTGCCAGAGGATATAGCTAAAACTATTTCTGGTAGAATTTTTGATACAAGACATCACTACACTAGAAAAACATCGTTTGATAATGCCTCAGATTTGGTGGATTATCTTCAGTCGGTTTATTCTAGCGACACTGCTGTAGTAGGAAAATTCTTGGAAACTGCCTCATTTTCTGAATTGTGTGACATTGGTGTAGCTGTTAATGCGGTGAGGCCAGTGGTCAGTGAGGTAGATAGTTCATGGTTGCAGATTAGGGAAAAATACAGAGCCGGAAATCTTGTTGCAGGCACTGTTGTCAATGTAACGGCTGTCGGGGCGTTTGTTGAGCTTGAGCCGGGGCTTGTTTCATTGGTTCATAGTAGTCAACTGCCAACTCCTGAGAGTGGTGGATGGGTTCCAATGGTAGGTGATCATATGCAACTAAAGGTCTTTGCGATTGATGACGTCAAAAAGCGAGTGAAAATCAACTTCAGTAGATTTCTAACGGATGAAGAGTTTTTTGAGTTGTCATCTGCATGAAATCGAATTAGATAGTAGTTCGCGCTATCAAGGAGTCGCCATAGAGAAACGGGCTGAGGTCTATTCGACCTCAGCCCGTTTTTATCTGAATTAGAAATCGTTCTCTATTTCCCCCACGAATCCTTCAACCCCGTCACCCGGTTGAACACCACTTTCCCTCCGGCGGGATCATGATCCACCCGGTCCGCCACAAAGTAGCCAAAGCGCTCAAACTGGAATTTCTCGTCCGGCTTGGCCGCGGCCAGTGAGGGCTCTACATAGCCTTGCACCACCTTCAGGCTGTCAGGGTTAAGCGCGTCCAGAAAGTTCTTGCCGCCCGCGTCGGGCTGCGGGTCAGAGAACAGGCGGTCGTACAGGCGGATTTCGGCGCTCACCCCGTCTGCCGCGCCCACCCAGGTGATGGCGGCCTTGGCCTTGACGCTGTCGGCGCCGGGGGTGCCGCTCTTGGTGCCGGCGATCACTTTGGCGTGCACTTCGGTCACTTGGCCGTCGGCGTCTTTGGCGCCCACGCCGGTGCATTCGATGACGTAGCCGCCTTTGAGTCGCACGACGTTCCCAGGGAACAGGCGCTTGTAGCCTTTGGGCGGTACTTCTTCAAAGTCTTCGCGTTCGATCCAGATCTCTTTGCTGATTTTGAAGCTGCGGTTGGCCGGTGCGGGGGTGCCTTCGGGCAGGTTCTTCAGCACGGCCGGGGGCAGGGCGGGTTGTTCGCAGTCTTCGGTATAGTCGTCAGCGCCGAACACTTCAGACCAGTTGGTCAGCACCAGTTTCACCGGGTCCAGCACGGCCATGCCGCGGTGGGCCTTGTTTTCCAGGTCTTCGCGCAGGCAGCCTTCGAGCGTGCCGTAGTCGATCCAGGAATCGCTCTTGGTCACGCCGATGCGGTCGGCAAACAGCTGGATGGCTTCGGGGGTATAGCCACGGCGGCGCAGGCCGACGATGGTGGGCATGCGGGGGTCGTCCCAGCCGGAGACGCGCTTTTCGTTCACCAGTTGCATGAGCTTGCGTTTGCTGGTGATGACGTAGGTGAGGTTCAGGCGGGCAAATTCGTACTGCCGCGGCGGGGGGGCCTTGAGCATGCCGGCTTCGCAGAGGCGTTCGAGCAGCCAGTCGTAAAACGGGCGCTGGTCTTCAAATTCCAGTGTGCAGATGGAGTGGGTGATCTGCTCCAGCGCGTCTTCGATGGGGTGCGCGAAGGTGTACATGGGGTAGATGCACCAGGCGTCGCCCGTGTTGTGGTGGGTGGCGCGGCGGATGCGGTAGATGGCTGGGTCCCGCATGTTGATGTTGGGGCTGGCCATGTCGATCTTGGCGCGCAGCACGGCCGAGCCGTCAGGGAGCTTGCCGTCGCGCATGTCGCGAAAGCGGGCCAGGTTTTCTTCTGGTGTGCGCGTGCGGAAAGGGCTGTCCACGCCGGGTTTGCCAAAGTCGCCCCGGTTGGCGCGCATTTCTTCGGCGCTTTGTTCGTCCACGTAGGCGTGGCCGCGCTCGATGAGCGTTTCGGCTGCGCGGTACATCAAATCAAAATAATTGCTGGCGTAGTACAGGTGTTCTTCATGCCGGCCGCCAAAGTCGCTGTCCCAGGAAAAGCCCAGCCATTTCACCGCGTCAAGAATGGAATCGACGTATTCCTTTTCTTCCTTCTCGGGGTTGGTGTCGTCAAAGCGCATGTGGCAGACGCCACCGTAGTCACGCGCCAGGCCGAAGTTCAGGCAGATGCTTTTGGCGTGGCCCACGTGCAGGTAGCCGTTGGGCTCGGGCGGGAAGCGCATGCGCACTTTGGCTGGGTCAGCCATGCCGGCCTCGTGATGGGCGGCGTCGCCAGGGCTTCCGCCCCATTGGCGCGTGGCGTAAGTGCCCTGGGCCAGGTCTTTTTCGATGATCTGGCGCAGGAAGTTGCTGGCCTTGTTCTCGTCTGCGGCTGCAGCGCTGTCTGCGGCATGGGCTTCGGCAGGCGAAGCGTTGCCGGATGTTGTTTTTTTGGCGTTGGGGGAGTTCATTCCAGCATTCTAGATTTGTTGCAGCGCATCTGCCCGGCAGGCCGCGTCGCGCCAAGCCGGGAGGGGGTAGGTGTGGTGTTGTTGCGTCGCCGCGTTTCAGCCGCTCAGGGGGCATGCAGCGCCAGTTGGCGGCCGCCCATGTAACGGAGGGTTTCTCCCACGCCGGGTTTCAGGTATCGTCCATTCATGGTTGATGTGCCACGAAAGACTACATGCCCGCGTGGAATGTGGGGAAGAAAGGCGCAACACCAGAAACAATTCTCCCTCTGCCAGACGTTTTTTCTCATTTTTCTCCAACGTGGCAGGTGGAAAACGAAACGACAATGAAGACCCATGACGAACGGCGAAGAGCTCAACCCTGACACCACATCGATGGATGGCGACACCGATTGGCAGCCTACGCTGGCCGAAGATGTGTTCCAGCCCGAGATCAAGGTTCAGGTGTCCTGGCGTGACATCGAGCAGGCGGTGGTGCGAGGCGCCATCGTGCCTGCAGAAGCCTATTCCCTGTGGGCTCAGTGGGCGGCGCCGGGCAGCCCGAACCGGGTGGAGGATGGCGCAAGCCACTCGGCCAGCGGGGCGGCGCATCCCGACATGATGCGGGCGCCGCAGCAAGATGCGGGCTCTGGCCGCACCCCCATGCCGCCTGTGCGTCGCTTGCAGGGCGAAATGCCCGAGGTGGCTTGGGCGAAGCATGGCAGCCAGGATAGCAACGATCTGGACGCGCCGCTGTCTTCTGGCGCCGGCACCGGCTCCATGTTGGCCCTGATCCTGGGTGTGATCCTGCTGGTGGGGGCGCTGGCCCTGTTCATGCTGGCCGGCTGGGAAGGCTTTGGCCACTACGGCCTGGGTAGCCTGGCAGGGGCTTATGCCGTGGGTGCCATCCTGTTGGCGTTCAGCCTTTTCCGTCGTGGCCATCGGGCCATGGGCGGGTTTGTCAGTGGCCTGGTGTTGCTGCTGGTGCCCGTGGCCGTGTGGGCTTTGCGATCGGGCGTGCTCAAGCTGTAAGGCACTGCCGAGGCAGCGCCCGGCATTCCGGTTGTTTACTGGCCGAAACGCGGGCCGTCCTGGATGAACGCAGCCTCTTGTGCGGTGTTTTCACGTCCGAGCGCTTTGTTGCGATACGGGAAGCGGCCAAAGCGGCGAATGATGTCCTGGTGAAGGCGGGCGTATTCCACGTTCTTGCTCAGGGTGCTGGCCAGCGGCTCGGGTGCACCAGCCACCAGCTCTTCGAACAGTGCTACGCACTTGGCCTGCGCGCCAGGGTCCTCCGCATGCATCAGTGGCATGTAAAGGAACACGCGGCCTACGCGGGGGAGCTGCTCATGTTCGCCGCTGTCAATCGTGCGCGTTGAAAGGCTGCGCGCGCGCGCGTCGCCTGCAAACGCCTTGCCTTGACCGCGGTAGACATTTCGGGTGAACTGGTCGAGCAGGATGACAAGCGCCATGCGGTGTCGAAGGTCGCCCTCCCAGTCCTGCAAGCCGCCATCTACCGCCTGCACCACCAGGTGGCCGAAGGTCTCGCGGATGTGGGCATCGACTGCGTCGCCGCCTTCAAACCAGTGTTTGGTCTGGGCGTCGGGCGGGTAGTCCGCCTCCAGGGTGTCGCCAAACCAGTAGAGCAGCACTTCCTTGGCCTTGGGGTCGAGTGGGGTGTGGTTTTCTGGTGTGGTCATGTGTGTGATATGTGAGCGTTTGGTCGGCAGGGCTGCGGCCTGTTACATGGGGATACGAGTTTGACCGTGCGTACGAAACTCATTTCAGGCCTTGTGGGTGTAATTCAACCACGGGGTCACCAAACAAGCATTCAAACCGGCGAGTGACCTCACAACCAGGAGTCAATCTGATGAACAAGCTGATCCACTCGTCCAAGGCCTCTGTCTGGACCCGCGTGCTGGCTGCTACCGTGGTGGTGGTGGGTGCATGGGGCGCATCGGTCGCTGGCAGCGATGCCCACGCCCGAGGCGGCAACCAACAAGGCAAAGACCTGTACTTTTCGATTGGTGTAACTGGCCCCGGTGTGGCCATTGGCGCCAGCAACATGCCGCCAGCCGTGGTGTACCCGGCCCCTCAGGTGGTGTATCCGGCGCCTGCTGTGGTGTATCCAGCGGCGCCCGTGTACTACCAGCCACCCCGCGTGGTTTACCAACAGCCTCCTCGCGTTGTGAGGGCTCACCCGCCACGTCGTCATGGCCACCACCATGGCTGGTCGCGTGGGCACGGGCATCGGCATGAGCATGGTTACCGCCGCGGCCACGACCGCTGGGATGATGGCCACCGTGGTGGTCACCGTCACCACCGTTGAGGCAAGCTGCTTGAGCTCGCTTTGAGGCGATCCCCGCTCACATCGCTTTGAAGCGCGAGGCGTGCAACCGGGAAACCGGCCACGCCTCTTTTCTTTGGCGAAGCCGCAGCTTGAGCTTGCCGGCTTCGTCACGCTCCACCGTCTCAATGGCGGTGCAGCGCACCACTGTTCCGCGGTGGATCTGCCAGAACAGGTCCGGGTCGAGCTGGGGGAGCAGTTCCTTGAGCGGGGTTCGTATCAGCCACTCTTTGTCCCCCGTGAGCACGCGCACGTACTTGTCGGCCGCCTCGAACACCAACACCTCGTCCACTGGCACCATGTGGATCTGGTTGCCGTTGCTGGCCTGAATGACTTGCAGGCGGGCGGGCGGGGAACTGTTCGCTGTGCCAGGGCCTGGGCCTTGCCCCAAACCCTGACTCAGCAAGGCACGCAACTGGCTGAGCGTGGACGCGTCCGTAGCAGGGGCTTGGCTTGTCTGTTGGCGGGCGGCAAGCCGGTCTTGCAGGCGTTTGACAGTCTGCGCCAGACGGTCGGCCTGCACGGGCTTGAGCAAGTAGTCTGTGGCCTGGGCTTCGAAGGCTGCGATGGCGTATTCGTCGTAGGCCGTCACGAACACAATGGCGGGCAACGGTGGCGTGCCATCATCTTCCGGCCATTCCTCTGCCAGCTCGCCGGCCGCTTCTAGCCCGGTCTGGCCGGGCATGCGGATGTCCAGAAACACCACGTCGGGATGCAAGGCCAGCGAAGCACTCACCGCGCTGAGGCCGTCCCCCACTTGGCGGACGATCTGCAGCTCCGGCCAAACCTTGGCGAGTTCAGCCTGCAGGGCTGCGGCCAGCAGTGGCTCGTCTTCGGCGATGAGTGCGGTGGGGTGGACTCTGGGGCAGGTTGAGGCGGAGCTGGTCATGCGGTGTCTGTGTCTGGTTCCTGGGTGCTGCACGGAAGGTTCAGTGTGATGCGGGTGCCTTGCCCCGGCGCACTGTGCCACTCGATGCTGGCCTGACCGTCATAGGCTGTTTCCAGCCTCTCGCGCACTTGCGCCAGGCCGAAGTGGCTGCCGCTGTTGTCAGCGACGGGTCGAGCCGGCGCGAAAGGATTGCTGTCACAGCCGACGCCGGTGTCGGCCACTTCCAGCACCATTTGTCCGGATCTTCCCGGGCGGGCAGAGACCTTGAGTTCCCCGCCCTGCACCGAAGGCTCCAGGCCGTGGCGAATGGCGTTCTCCACCAGAGGTTGCAGCAGCAGGGGAGGCAGCGTGCAGTCTCGCAGATCAGCAGGAAGGTGGAGCGAATGCCGAAGGCGCGGCCCCATGCGCACCGCCATGATGGCCAGGTAGTCGTCCAGCCGCTGAAACTCCAGTGCCAGTGTGTGCTGCGGGCCTTGCAACCCATCCACGCGGGAGGCCGTCAGCGTGGCGCGCAGGTAGGCATTGAGGCGGTCGACCATCTCGATGGCCTTGGGTGGGTCGACCGCGATAAGGGCGCGCAGGTTCGACAGCGTGTTGAACAACATGTGTGGCTCCAACTGCGTCTCAAGCAATTTGAGCCGGGCTTCCGAAGCCTGCCGCTGCAATGACAGGCCGCGCTCACGCACGTAGAAGGAGTTGAGAATGGCCACGCTGATGGCAAACGAGCCCCCCAGCAGCCCCAGGAAACGCCAGGGCGAATCGGTCAGCATGGCGAAGGTGTTGCGTCCGCTGTATTGGTCGCCCAGTACTGCACCGAGGGCGTAGCCGACAAGAATGGCACCGAACATGTAGATGTAGGTGCCTGGCATGTTTGACCAGTAGCCCGGCCCGACAAGGCTCAGGGGTTTGCGCAAGGCGACGCGCACCGGGTCCGAGAGGGTCCATATGCACAGCGAGATGGCATAGCTATAGACCATGGAGACAGGGAGCGTCGAGCCGTTGCTGCCGGTGCCCCATTGAAAAGTTCCGATGAGTGGCGCCAGCAGCAGGACCACAACCAGACGCCGCAACAGAGCCAACCGGCTGTCTCTCGGAAGCCAGAAGAAAAAGGCATTGGCCAGGGTGAGGCGCAGGGAGTTGAAGCTCATGAAGCAAGCGGAGCAGGGGCCGCGTCGGCAGCACCATGCTGCCTGTGGAATGCCACGATTCTGGCATGGGCCGCAGCTCGGTCTGCCGGGTCGAAGGCCGGATTGGGCATGCCGCCACGCACCTGGTTGGCTGCCACTTCCTTGGCGACCGATGCTGGCCATGGCGAGAGGATGTCGAAATGACCGGCGTTGGGCAGCGGTGCCATCATTGTGGCGGTGGGGCAATGGTCGAGGACGTGCTGGGCGTGAAATCGGGGCACCAGCACGGTGTCGTCTTGCACGGTGACC
>JBNKNN010000247.1:0-11840 GCA_050293865.1 Hydrogenophaga sp.
CAGACATGATGACCTTCTTGGCACCCGCGTCAATGTGCTTTTGCGCGCCTTCCTTGGTCAGGAAGATGCCGGTGGACTCGATGACAACGTCGGCACCGATCTCGCCCCACTTGAGCGCGGAGGGATCCTTCTCGGCGGTCAGGCGGATCTTCTTGCCGTTGACGATCAGGTTGGCGCCGTCAACGCTCACTTCACCCTTGAAGCGGCCGTGCACGCTATCGTACTTGAGCATGTAGGCCAGATACTCGGGCTCGAGCAGGTCATTGATACCGACGATCTCGATGTCGTCAAAGTTCGCGACCGCTGCGCGGAACACCATGCGGCCAATGCGGCCAAATCCGTTGATACCGACTTTGATGGTCATATGGAAATGTCTCCTCTCGATGATGGGGATTCTGCAGATACCACGTTGGCCGGCAGCAAGGCCGACACGTTTTCAATCACTCGGTCGGCCCCGGCTTCTTCGATGGGCTTGCCCATGTTGTAGCCATAGGGCAATGCCCAGACAGCGACGCCTGCGCGGCGTGCGGTTTCGATATCGATGGAAGAGTCACCGATGAAAATGGTTCGCTCTGCGCTCGTGCCGAAACGCTCGATGCATTGCTGGATAGCCAGCGGATCAGGCTTCTTGACCGGCAAAGAATCTCCGCTGATGACAACATCCAGCACGGAACGCAGGTGATGTGCATCGATCACCACGCGGGTATATCTCTCTTCCTTGTTGGTCACCACTGCGAGCTTGACGCCCTGAGCGCGCAAGGCTTCCAGGGTTTCGCGCACTTGCGGGTACAAGGTGCTTCGGGTGCCGCAACGCTGCAGGTAGTGGCGGCCAAAGGCTTGTTCCAACGCCGGAAAACCTTCAGAGCTGCGAACTGCCTCCGCCGTCGTCTTCATGGCGGAAGCAAACGCCTGGATCAACAGTTCGCGCGTGCCATGTCCAATCCAGTTCGTAACTGCTTCCAGAGAGGCAGCAGGGAAGCCGGAGGCTTGTAAGGTGTCGTTGCACGCATCCGCGATCTCGGGAGCTGTCTCGATCAAGGTTCCGTCCAGATCAAACAACACCAAGTCAAAGGGGTACGATGACATCAATCAGGCCTCCGCCGTTGCAGCTGCGCTGGATGAAATCGGGCGCCCGAGCACTCGACGTGCCGCATTGGCCACCTCGACAGCCGTGATGCCGAAATGCTCGTACAGCACGCCGGCAGGGGCCGACTCGCCATAGGTGGCGATGCCCACTACCGCACCGCTGCGTCCGACGTATTTGCGCCAGCTATCCGGATGCGCGGCCTCCACCGCCACAGCCGGCATATTCTGAGGCAGCACCTCATCCTGGTATTCGATCGGCTGGCGATCGAACACACTGGTACTGGGCATGGACACCACGCGTGCGGCAATTCCATCTGCGGCCAGTAGCTTTTGTGCCTCCAGCGCCAGCATGACTTCGGAGCCCGTCGCCAAAATGGCAATCTCTGCGTCTGACGCGGGGCTCAGAACGTAGCCGCCGCGGCGAATGCCGTCAACCTGCTCGGCGCTCGAGACCTTGGGCAGGCCTTGACGTGACAGGCACAGGGCAGAAGGGCCATTGCGACGCTCGATGGCGGTTGCCCAAGCCACCGCCGTCTCCAGGTTGTCAGCCGGACGCCAAACATCCAGATGCGGTATCAGACGCAGGCTGGGCACATGCTCGACCGATTGGTGGGTCGGACCGTCTTCGCCCAGACCTATGGAGTCGTGGGTGAAGACGTGCACCACGCGCTGCTTCATCAAGCCCGCCATGCGCAGAGCATTGCGGGAATAGTCGCTGAAGGTCAGGAAGGTACCGCCGTATGGAATGTAGCCGCCATGCAATGCCATGCCATTCATGATCGCTGCCATGCCAAACTCGCGCACGCCGTAGCTCAGGTGGTTCCCC
This sequence comes from Hydrogenophaga sp., assembly GCA_050293865.1. GTDB lineage: Bacteria > Pseudomonadota > Gammaproteobacteria > Burkholderiales > Burkholderiaceae_C > Hydrogenophaga. The sequence goes on from JBNKNN010000247.1 coordinate 1,913, forward strand.
CAGGTGTCCTTTCCAGCCAAGGTGCAGCCCTTGAAGTTGGTAAGGTTGGAGCCCGTCAGATCGGCACTTCCGCCAAACATTTCGGGAATGGTGGGCGCCAGGACATCGAGCGCATTCTGGCTCGCCTTGCGGGTGGCCACGGCACCTGGCTGGTTCGCCGCAGATGCAATCAACGCAGCAACGGTCTGTTCGAACTGATCAGGCAACTCGCCGGCCACGCGACGCTCGAACTCGGCTGCCTTTTCGGGGAACTCGCTGCGGTATGCCTCGAAGCGAAGGCGCCATTCACGCTCATTGGCGGCCCCCTCTTCACGGGCGTCCCAGGCCCGTTGCAGATTCTCGGGAATGACGAAAGGTTCGTGCGGCCAGTTCAACGCTTCGCGTGTGGCCTTGATTTCGTCGGCCCCCAATGCAGCCCCATGCACATAATGCGTGCCCATTTTGTTGGGAGAGCCCATGCCAATGACGGTCTTGCAGCAGATCAGAACAGGCTTGCCATCCGGCTTGGTAGCCTGGCGCCTCGCTTCCTGGATAGCGGCTTCAATGGCTTCGGCGTCATGCCCATCCACACGCGAGATCACGTGCCAGCCATAGGCTTCAAAACGCTTTGGGGTGTCATCGGCAAACCAGCCTTCAACGTGACCGTCGATGGAGATGCCGTTGTCGTCGTAGAACGCAATCAGCTTGGACAGGCGCAGCGTACCGGCCAGGGAACACACCTCGTGGCTGATGCCTTCCATCATGCAGCCATCCCCCAGAAACACGTAGGTGAAATGGTCCACCACGCTGTGTCCCTCTTCGTTGAACTCGGCCGCCAGCAGCTTCTCGGTCAGCGCCATACCAACCGCGTTGGCAACACCCTGCCCGAGCGGACCAGTCGTGGTTTCCACGCCGGGGGTGATTCCAACTTCGGGGTGACCGGCTGTCTTGCTGTGCAGCTGCCGGAAGTTCTTGATCTCTTCCATAGGCAAGTCGTAGCCTGTGAGATGGAGCAGAGAATAGATCAGCATCGAACCGTGACCGTTGGAGAGCACAAAGCGATCACGGTCTGGCCACATGGGGTTGGCCGGGTTGTGCTTGAGGTAGCGGTTCCAAAGCACTTCAGCAATGTCTGCCATTCCCATGGGTGCGCCTGGGTGACCGGACTTGGCCTTTTCCACGGCGTCGACAGAAAGAATGCGAATGGCGTTGGCCATCTCGCGTGCGAGTTCAGCAGATGGATTTTTCATACAGCGTCCAGGTCTCAGAGAAATGTCTGACCAGGGATGCGGTAGCGCCGGTCAAACCGGTGCGCTCGCGCTGCCCCTCATCAGGAAAAGGCGTGCTGCGTCGCTTCGCAAGCGACGCATGGGCGGTCACATCGCGCGCTTCTTGCGTTCCATCATTCGCCAGATGAACGGTGTGAAGATCAGTTGCATGGCCAGCTCCATTTTTCCGCCCGGCACCACGATCGTGTTGGCGCGGCTCATGTAAGAGTCATGGACCATGTTCAGCAAGTACTGGAAGTCGATGCCTTTGGGGTTGGCGAAACGAATCACTACCATGCTCTCGTCAGCCGTGGGCACATCGCGGGCAATGAACGGGTCAGACGTGTCCACCATCGGCACGCGCTGGAAGTTGACATGCGTGTACTGGAACTGCGGGCAGATGTAGTTCACGTAGTCGGGCATGCGACGCAGGATGGTGTCGGTCACTGCTTCTGCTGTGTAGCCGCGCATGTTTTTGTCGCGCCAGAGCTTCTGGATCCATTCAAGGTTGATCACTGGCACCACTCCAACCAGCAGGTCCGGGTATTGCGCGATGTTCACCTCCGGCGTGACGACCGCGCCGTGCAGGCCTTCGTAGAACAGCATGTCAGTGTCGGCCGCCAGATCTTCCCAGGGGGTGAAAGTACCAGGTTCCTGCTGATAGGGTTCGGCCTCCTGCTCATTGTGGAGATACTTTCGACTCTTGCCTGCCCCTGTCTCGCTGTAGGTCTTGAACAGCGACTCAATCTCTTCCAACAGGTTTGCGTCCGCACCAAAGTGGCTGAAATTCTGATTGCCAGCCTTCTCCATTTCCGCAGCCTTGGCCTTCATCTGTTTGCGGTCGTAGCGGTGGTAGCTGTCGCCCTCAATAATGGCGGCCTTGATGCTTTCGCGACGAAAGATGTTCTGGAATGTGCGGGTTACCGTAGAGGTGCCGGCCCCCGACGAGCCGGTAATGGCAATGATGGGATGGCGTTCTGACATTGGTGTCTCCAGTCAAGGCTAAATGTTCGTGAATGCAGTGGTGGTTGCGAGCTGGCTCAATCGCGGAACAGAGAGCGCTCGGCGAACAAAGGGTTGATCTCGCGCTGCTCCTGAGGCTCACGGTGGTAGCGCTCTATGCGCTCAACTTCGTTCTTGGAGCCGAACACCAAGCCAATGCGCTGATGCAGGCTCTCAGGTTGAACATTGAGCACTGGCTCCCGACCCGTGCTCGCGCGGCCACCAGCCTGTTCGATGATGAAGCCAACGGGATTTGCTTCGTACAACAGGCGCAGGCGGCCAGGCTTGCTCGGATCTTTCGTGTCACGGGGGTACATGAATACGCCACCGCGCATCAGGATACGGTGAGCTTCTGCAACCATGGACGCAATCCAGCGCATGTTGAAGTCCTTCTCCCTGGGGCCGGTCTTGCCAGCCAAACACTCGTCCACATAGCGCTTGATGGGCAACTCCCAGAATCGGGCGTTGGACGCATTGATGGCAAACTCCTGAGTGTTCTCGGGGACTTTGAGGTCAGGGTGCGTGAGCATGAACTGACCGAGATTGGGATCGAGCGTGAATCCATCCACGCCGTTGCCCACAGTGAGGACCATCATGGTGGTGGGCCCATAAAGCACGTACCCGGCAGCCACCTGCTCGCGGCCAGGCTGCAAAAAATCGGCTTCCACCACATCGCGACCGCTTTCAATCACTTCTTGGGGTGCCCGAAGGATGCTGAAGATGCTGCCTACGGTGACGTTGACGTCGATGTTGCTGGAGCCATCGAGCGGATCGAACACGAGCAGGTACTTGCCACGCTGGTACGAAGCCGGAATCTGGTATGGGTCATCCATCTCTTCGGAGGCCATGCCCGCCAGGTGACCGCCCCATTCGGTGACCCTCATGAAGTATTCGTTGCTGATCACGTCGAGCTTTTTTTGCTCTTCTCCCTGAACGTTCACCGACGTCTTCACCTCCTCCACCGAGGCGACCTCAGAGAAGGGATTTCCAAGCATCCCTCCCAACTCGCCGAAAGACACGCTGCGCGCGATGGCCTTGGTAGCAAGCGCCACGTCCAGCATCAGGGCGTTGAAATCACCGCTGGCATCCGGAAAGCGTCGACGCTCCTGGATGAGGTATTGCGTGAGGGTAAAGCGTCGCTTTGTCGGCATGGTCTTCTGTCTCCGTGATCGGTTATTTCAATGTTTCTGCGCTGCGCTTGGGGCAAGTTCGAACGTCAAGGCGTGTCACCCTGTCTTGGCGGCTCCCGATCGCAGGGCTTGCATGATCGTTCGGTAGCCACCATCGTTGTCAGGGGCTCCAAACACGGCACTACCTGCCACCAGCGTGTCAGCGCCGGCGGCAACCACCTCGGCAATGTTGTCGACCTTCACCCCCCCATCCACTTCCAGCCAGATCTCGCGGCCAGTGTCGGCCTGGTACTGGTCTATTCGACGACGCACCTCACGCAACTTGGGCAAGGTGGCGTTGATGAAGCGCTGCCCCCCGAACCCTGGGTTCACGCTCATCAGCAATACCATGTCAAGGCGATCCATCACATGGTCAATGCAGTTCAAGGGCGTGGCAGGGTTGAGCACCAGGCCGGCCTTGCAACCGTGGTCACGTATCAACTGCAGAGTTCGGTCCACATGGCGGCTGGCTTCCGGATGGAAGGTGATGATGTTGGCGCCCGCTTTGGCGAACATCGGAATGAGCTCGTCCACTGGCTCCACCATGAGGTGCACGTCGATGGGAATGCTCACCTGCGGGCGAATGGCCTCGCAGACCAATGGCCCGATGGTGAGGTTGGGCACGTAGTGGTTGTCCATGACGTCGAAGTGCACCAGATCAGCACCAGCGGCTTCAATGGCTCGCACCTCTTCACCAAGGCGGGCAAAGTCGGCGGACAGGATGGAAGGGGCAATGCGGATCATCTTGAGGGCTTCGATAGAGGAGGGTCTGTACAAGACAGGGATTCAACGGTTCGCCTGGGCACGCCATTGGCGCAACTGCTCCATGCCAACGCCTGAGAGGTCATCCACAACCTTCAAAGCTCCGGTGAAATCGTGATGTGCCGTGAAAGAAGTTGGCGTGATCACCGTCGCCAAGCCAGCAGCAGTGGCCGCGCTCAGACCATTGGCCGAATCTTCGAAAGCTATGCAGGCATCAGCCGGAAGCTTGATGTCCTGCAGAACTCGCTCGTACACCTGGGGGTGCGGCTTTTTCTGGGGCGCATTGCTGGCGTCACGAACCGCAACGAAGTTCTCGCGCCAGGAATAACCCAGTGCTGAAGTCATCAGGGCAACCACGTTCACAGCTGAAGTCGTGGTGGCAATGGCCAATTGAACTCCATTGGCGCGGGCTTCGTTCATCAGAGCCAGCACACCCGGGCGCAGACTGACTTCACCTGCCTTCACTTTGGCTTCGTAATAAGCCGTCTTGACTTCATGCAGCTTGGCCATGAGCGCCTCCACCGCACCACCATCGACCTCGGTCATGTCCGGATGCGTCTCATGCCAATAGTGAAGCATGCGCTCTTTTCCGCCAGAGACCTCGAGCAGGCGGGAATACAGTGTTTCATCCCAGTGCCAATCCATGCCCTCTTCCTTGAAGGCGTAGTTGAACGCTTCACGGTGCAGGTTTTCCGTATCGGCCAGGGTGCCGTCAAGGTCAAAAATCAATGCCGCCAGTTTGTTCATCGTCTCAACCGCCGTTCTTCTGTTCTGTATGGGCCTGCCAGCGAAAACAGCCGGCTACCCAATTCCAAGGGTTCCTTGCACTTTAAAAACGATCAAAGATAAGGTAAATTCAAAATTTCTTGCCATCAAGTTAATCTATTACTTAATGAAGAACGCCACCTTCCGCCAGCTGCGGGTTTTCAGCGAGGCAGCGCGCTACATGAGCTTTGCTCGTGCCGCAGAGGCCCTGCACCTCACCCCTCCCGCCGTGACCCAGCAGATCAAAGAGCTGGAAGGCCACGTGGGCTTGCCCCTGTTCGAGCGCAGCGGCCGAAAAGTTTCCCTGACCACCGCGGGCGAATACATGCTGGTGTATGCACGAAAAGTGCTCTCCACACTCAAAGACGCTGAAGACACGGCCGCAAGGCTCCAGCATCTGGAGACCGGTACCCTTACGATTGGAATGGTCAGCACTGCCAAATACTTCCTGCCGCGGCTGCTGGCCCAGTTTCAGCGCGAGCATGAGGGGGTAGAGATTCGCCTGGCGGTCGGAAACAGAGCGCAGCTCGTCAAGATGCTGCATGGCAACGAAGTGGATATCGCCATCATGGGACGCCCTCCCACGGAACTGGCCACGCGCGCGGAGCCCTTTGCAGCTCATCCTCATGTCTTCGTGGCGCCAACAGATCACCCATTGCTCAAGGTGGGCCACCCCACTGTTGAGTCACTCAAGCCGTACGGCTTTATCCTGCGGGAGCGAGGCTCTGGCACCCGGGCCGCCATGGAAAACTTTCTCGACAAATCCATGCTTGAACCCCGTGCAGTGATGGAGATGACGAGCAACGAGACCATCAAGCAAGCAGTGATGGCGGGCATGGGCATCAGCTTTCTGTCCTTGCACACCATTGGGCTGGAGCTGGAGCACCAGCTGATTTCCATTCTGGATGTGGAAGGCACGCCCATTGTCAGAGCCTGGAACGTGGTGCACACGCTCTCCAAGCTGCTCTCGCCTGCGGCAGAAGCCTTTCGCTACTTCATGCTCGAGAACGCAGAGGCCCATCTGGCCGTCAAATACGGTGGCTTCATGCGGCTGCAGTCCACAGGTTGAACTTCGCGCAACCGTTGTCGCGCACAAAAAAAAGGGCCGCTCGTAAGCGGCCCTGGCAACGTCTTGAGGAGGTGACGTCAGAAGCGGTAAGAAAAGTCTAAAAACGGAAGCCCACACCAACGGTGAACCCGTCAATGGTCACGTCATCCTTGTCGTGATAAACCATGTAGTCGCCGTTGATGGACAGTTGCTCATTGATCCTGTAGCTCGCGCCCAGCCCCCACGAAAGGGAAGACTCCGTGGCGGAGTCGCCTGCAACACTCAGTTTGGTACTGGCAAAACCTACGCGGCCAAACAGATCGAAGTCAGGCGCAATCGGAAGTTTTGGCTTGGCGTAAACGCCAAACATGTTGTCGACCTTGCCCTTGAGACCGGAACTGAACCCATTGCCGGTGATGTCATCGTCGGCCACACCGAAGCCGACCATTCCTTCCAGTGCAAGGTAGGGGCCAAGTTCGTAGCCCACGAGGCCGCGAACCGCTGAAGGGTCGGAAGCAACATCGACACCTACGACGCTCGCCTCAAGGCTCAGCGGGGTGTAACCCACCTCAGCGTACACCCCTTGGGCGTGAGCGCCTGCTCCAGCCATAAGCAGCGCTCCCGAGACACATGCAGCTTGCATCCACTTCATCCCATGCTCCTTGATTCCGTTCAGGTTTGAACTGCAATCAATGTAGCAGGCAGATGTGAACCAGAGGTAACGCGAGCGCGCCAATTTGTAAAAGCCGCTGCCTACAAGGCTTCAATGTTGCTCAGATCCGGTTTCACCAGCCACTGGGCAAAGTCCTCGGCAAGCTGCTGAGCTTCTCCTACCGCGGCATTCCAGACTCTCATGCGACCCTCTAGGTCTTGCCCATAATGCGTGAAATCGTTTCGGTCAGGCAGCTTTCCATTGGGCAAGCGGCTCACCCACTCAGGATCCGGCGCCAGCACCACCATGTCTTGCAATGCCGTGGAATACACATGTCGCCGCTTCCACGCCTTGTCCAGCCACCCGGGGATCACGGCACGCTGAAAATGCGGATAGAGCACCAGCGGAGACTCAGAGGAGGCGCGGTATTGAAGATGAAGGTGATAGTCCGTCAGGCCTCCATCCCAATAAGCACCGTCCGGTGCCCCGGCAATCTGGTCGACAGCGCGCAACATGAATGGTATCGAACAACTTGCCTGCAGTGCGGCCATGAAGTTGTGGCCGTCCAGTCCCACCTGGTGGGTAATGAAGTCAGAGGCGTCGAAAGGCAGGGCAAAGGGCTTGCCATTGGCGTCGCGGCTGGAGAAAACCACGCGCTCCATCCATCGCCCAAGGTGTTGTCGCCCCACCGCATTGGCCGCGTAGGCCGCCATGTACCCGGCTACTGTGCGAAATGTGCCCGATTCGCGGGAGAGCAAACGCCTGCCGCGCGAGGCCACGATGTGCAACCGATATCGAGGGTGATTGAGCAGTTGCTCTACGCGATCGCCAGCGTAAAACGCCCTCAGGTTCTGGGCAAAACGATCGGAGATGTCGTTCGCCGTCAAACGCTTCTGCCCCGGCGGCAAGGGGTGATGCTGGGCAATGTAGTCGCGCTCCAGTTGCGCCAGTGCTTGTGCAGGATGGGCCAGGCAGGCCGTGGCGATGCGCCAGGCACCAATGGAGGCGCCCACCAGATCCACCGGGTGCGTGCTGTCTTTGAGCCAATGGCCAAAAATCAAACGATCCAGCGGGCCGAGGACAAGTCCTTTGGGACCGCCGGCTGCTGCTGGCACCACGCCGACATGGGCGGGCACCAATCCGTTTTGCTCAATAAAAAGGCGGGCTCTAGGGCCCGCATAGATGCGTAGCGCTTTCATCGCTTGCGATTGTCTCGCAAACTTGGACAAGCGCTGTCAAGCAGGTTCCGATTCAGCGCCCTGGCGGGTCAAAGCAGGAATGGCTTCGCCGATAACAGTGTCCGGGTCGATGCCGAGGACCAATCCCACGGGATCAGGGTAAGTGGTAATCAACCCCTGACTGCCCAGATGAAGCTCCTCTGCACGAGCCCGCCAAGATGCAATATGGATCACACCGGCAATGGGTTCATAGACGTCGTTGTCAAAAGGCGCCACTTGGTGCGCAATGGCGTCCACCATGCGCTTGGGAAACTTCCATTCCCTGGCCAGCGCAGCACCCACTTCAGCATAGCTGTAGCCGAGTACTTCACGCTGGGCCTTCGCACGTTTGAGATCCAGCATCGGTATGTTCTGGTCAAGCTCCAGCATGCGCTCGGGCATTGCCACGTGCATCACCAGTTCGCCGATGCCATGCAACAGGCCTGCGGTGAAAGCCGCATTCTCGTCTATGCGGATAGGCAGTGCCAGATAGCGCGAAAGATTGGCGGAGTTCAGGCTGTAGCGCCAGTACTGATTGAGATTGACGCTGCCCACCGTGTGGAAACTGTCGTTCATTGCGGCGGCAATTACCAGAGCTCGAACTTTGATCAAGCCCAGGACGTTGAGTGCTTCGCGGGCGCTGGTCGCGTTCCTGTTCAGGCCAAAGAAAGCCGAATTGGCCGTCTTGAGCAACTTGCCAGTCAATACCGGATCGCTTTCGATGTAGCGCGCGACCTGAAGAAAGTCGACCTCCTCCTGGTCAAACGTTTCCATCAATTTGCGAATGACCTTGGGTGCGCTGGGCAGAGCGTTGGGGTGCTTGAGCAGTTTTTCGAGTTGCATGGTTGTCTCTTTGAAGTCGCTTCTTTTAAGTTGCAAATCGCTGACCAGGACGTCAGTCGAGGAAAGCACCCAATGCCTGGCTGAAGGACCATTCCTCGGGATCCTTGCCCAGCACGCTGTCAAGGCTCAACCCAAGTGTGAGCCCGACCATGTCGGGAAACGTGGCCACCAGACCATGCTCATCCATCTCGATCTCCTCTGCCCTGGCACGCCAAGAAGCGAGATGCAGCAGTCCGCCCAGCGGATCGTAGTTCTCGCCTTCAAAGGGAAAGACCTGGTTCTTGAGGGCACTCACCGTCTCTGCCGGGAACTGCCATTTCTCGGCCATGCCTGCGCCCACGTCGGCATAGCAATAGTCAAAAACTCGCAGCTCGGCCGCGGCACGGTTCAGGTCCAGCGCGGGTGTGCCCATATCGATCGGCATCATTTCATCCGGCATTGCGATATGCATGATCAGAATGCCGATCGCGTGAATCAGCCCCGCAGTAAAAGCATTGCTCTCGTTGAGGTGCAGTACGCCGGCCAAAGTGCGAGCGACCTCTGCAACCCGCAAGCAATAGCGCCAGTACTGTTTAAGGTCGATACCGGGGACATTCTTGAAGCTTGACCCCAAGGCTGCCGCCATCACCAGCGAGCGCACATGGGTCATGCCCAGCATGGCCACGGCTTCGTCAGCGTTGCCGATGCGACGACTGACACGAAAGAACGCCGAGTTCGACAAACGCAGGACCCGAGTCGTCAGAGCGGGATCACGGCTGATGAGGTCCCCGATCCGCTTGGGACTGGGTTCTTCCTTGTTCATCTCAGCCAGCAAATCCGATACCGCTCGGGGCATCGCAGGCAAGGCGCGAGGATAGTTCAGCAGTGCTTGGAGTTCCATGGTGCGGCGAATGAAGAGTTGTCAGCAGAAAGTTCATTGACAACCTACTTATCGACCGCCCCGGGGGCAACTTGAGTCCCCCTTTACGCAGAGAACAACACTGGAATGTCAGCCTTTTTTATTCCCTTGCAGCTTGGCAAATGCAGAAGCCATGGCTCCCATGGGCGCATCCCGCCCCATCCCGCTTTTGTGGCCGCTGTTTCGGCCAGCAAAATGGCCAGCATCGTGTCGGCCGCCGCGCCCCTGGGAGGGCTCTCGTCGAGCACCGACAGGCGCGTCCAGCTTCATCGTCAGGCTGATACGCTTGCGGCCCGGGTCGATTTCCAGCACCTTGACCTTGACA
>JBNKNN010000248.1:0-23558 GCA_050293865.1 Hydrogenophaga sp.
CGGCGGAGGTAGCGGGGTTCTGGGATCCGGTCACTGTCTGCAAGGGAAGTCTCTGTGGTGCGCCGCTCCAACTGTCGAGCGCTGCTCGCGTATTGTGCGCCAAGTCCGCCCCCCTTCCGGGCGGCCCGCATCAATATCCCCGACGCTTTATGATGGTGGGTTGCCCCGCTCTCCCACCAACGGGTTTGATTGGCCCGCTGCTTGCATGTCATCCGTATCTTGAAAAAAGCAACCCCAACGCCCTCTCACGCTCACCCCGAGCCCGCACACCAGCCTGCTTCAGTGCTGTCGGTGCGCGGCGCGCGCACGCACAACCTCAAGAACATCGATATCGACATTCCCAAGCAGCAGCTGGTGGTGATCACCGGTTTGTCGGGTTCGGGCAAGTCGAGTCTGGCGTTTGACACGCTGTACGCTGAGGGCCAGCGCCGCTACGTGGAGAGCCTCTCGGCCTACGCCCGGCAGTTCCTGCAAATGATGGACAAGCCGGATGTGGACCTGATCGAAGGTTTGTCCCCGGCGATTGCCATCGAGCAGAAAGCCACCAGTCACAACCCGCGCTCGACCGTGGGCACGGTGACCGAGATTCACGATTACCTGCGTTTGCTGTTCGCGCGTGCGGGCACGCCCTACTGCTCCGACCACGATCTTCCGCTGGCCTCGCAAAGCGTGGCGCAGATGGTGGACACCGTATTGTCCATGCCCGAGGGCACCAAGCTGATGATCCTGGCGCCCGTGGTGCGTGAGCGCAAAGGCGAATACGCCGAGCTGTTCGCCGACATGCAGGCCCAGGGTTTTGTGCGCTTCCGTCTCAACGGTGAGGTGGTGGAGGCTGAGGCGCTTCCCACTTTGAAGAAGAACGAAAAGCACAATATCGATGTGGTGGTGGACCGGATCAAGGTACGGCACCAACCACCCCTTTCCGCCGACGCCAAGAGTCCCGTCGCCGGGCGGCCCCAAGACGGGACAGCCCCCTCGGGGGGCAGCGACCCGCAAAGCGGCGGAGCGAGGGGGCCGGATGATGTGAATCCGCTTCGCCAGCGATTGGCCGAAAGCTTCGAAACTGCGCTCAGGTTGGCCGATGGCAAAGCCATTGCCTTGGATATGGACACCTCCGAAGAGCAGGCGTTTTCGTCCCGCTTTGCCTGCCCGGTGTGCTCGCACACGATTGGCGAGCTGGAGCCTCGCCTGTTTTCTTTCAACTCGCCGCTGGGCGCCTGCCCCACTTGCGACGGCCTGGGCCATACCGATGTGTTCGATCCAGCGCGGGTGGTGGGGTTTCCTTCGCTGAGCCTGTCCAGCGGTGCCATCAAGGGCTGGGACCGGCGCAACGCCTACTACTTCGCCATGATTGAAAGTCTGGCGGCACACTACGGTTTTGATCCCGAAGCCCCGTGGGAAAGCCTGCCCGAGACGGTGCGTGACGTGTTGCTATACGGCTCGGGCGAAGAAGAAATCAAGTTCAACTATGCGCTGGAGTCGGGCGCGCGCGTTGGCAAGAAGATCAGCAAGAAGCATCCGTTCGAAGGCATCATCCGCAATTTCGAGCGCCGCTACCGAGAGACTGACAGCGCCAACGTACGCGAAGAGTTGGCGCGCTACCGTGCCACGCACGCCTGCCCCGAGTGCAACGGCACGCGCCTGCGCAAGGAAGCGCGCCATGTGTTTGTGGGAGACGGAGAGCAACGTCAGCCCATCTACGCCATCAGCCATGTGACATTGGGCGAATCCTTCGACTACTTCCAGACATTGAAACTCGAAGGGGCCAAAGCAGAGATCGCAGCGCGCGTGATCAACGAGATCCGTCTGCGACTGAAGTTTCTCAATGACGTGGGCTTGAACTACCTCAGCCTGGACCGTAGCGCAGACACGCTTTCGGGTGGCGAAGCGCAGCGCATCCGGCTGGCCAGTCAGATCGGCTCTGGCCTGACGGGCGTGATGTATGTGCTCGACGAGCCCAGCATCGGACTGCACCAGCGCGACAATGACCGGTTGATCGCCACGCTGCAGCATTTGCGCGATCTGGGCAATACCGTGCTGGTGGTGGAGCACGACGAAGACATGATCCGCACGGCCGACCATGTGATTGACATCGGACCGGGTGCTGGCGTGCACGGCGGCGAGGTCATGGCCCAAGGCAGTTGCGAAGACATCATGGACAGCCCGGCCTCGCTGACAGGCCAATACCTCAGTGGCGCGCGCAGCATTGCCGTCCCCAAGCGCCGCACGGCCTGGTTGCCCGCCAAGCCTGCACAGGCACCAACGCCCGCCAAGAAGGCTGCCAAGAGCAAGCCGCGGTTTCCACTGGCACCCAGGCGCAGCGATCAACCCGCACACGCGACGGAAGCGGGAATGCAGTCGATTCGCGTGGTGGGCGCCAAGGGTCACAGCCTCAAGAACGTGACGGTGGATTTCCCGGTGGGTTTGCTCACCTGTGTGACCGGCGTTTCTGGCTCAGGCAAATCGACCCTGATCAACGACACCTTGTATGCCGCCGTCTCGCGCACGCTGTATCGCTCGCACGAAGAACCGGCGCCGCACGAAGCCATTGAAGGCATCGAGCATTTCGACAAGGTCATCAATGTCGACCAGTCACCGATTGGCCGCACGCCGCGCAGCAACCCGGCCACCTACACCGGATTGTTCACCGGCATCCGCGAGTTGATGGCCGAGGTGCCCACCGCGAGAGAGCGCGGCTATGGTCCTGGCCGATTCTCCTTCAACGTGGCAGGCGGCCGCTGCGAGGCTTGCCAGGGCGACGGCATGGTGAAAGTGGAAATGCACTTCCTGCCAGACGTCTACGTGCCTTGCGAGGTCTGCCACGGTCAGCGATACAACCGCGAGACCCTGGAAGTGCAGTACAAGGGCAAGAACATCGCGCAGATCCTGGGCATGACGGTGGAGCAGGCTCACGACTTCTTCGGTGCTGTTCCCACGCTCAAACGCAAACTTCAAACGCTTCTGGATGTGGGCCTGTCATACATCCAGCTCGGCCAGAGCGCCACCACACTTTCAGGCGGTGAAGCGCAGCGCGTGAAGCTGGCGCTGGAGCTGTCCAAGCGGGACACCGGCCGCACGCTCTACATCCTGGACGAGCCCACCACCGGCTTGCACTTTGCCGACATCGAGCTGCTGCTCAAGGTGCTCCATCAGTTGCGCGACGCCGGTAACACCATCGTCGTTATCGAACACAACCTCGACGTCATCAAGACGGCCGACTGGATCGTGGACATGGGCCCCGAGGGTGGCTCAGGTGGAGGCAACGTGGTGGTAGAAGGCACGCCGGAAACCGTGGCAGCCTTCGAGGGAAGCCACACGGGGCATTACTTGCGACGGTTGTTGCGGTAGGCAATGCCAAAGGTGAGGGCGTGCGTGTTGCGCCGCCCCACGATCGGGCTGTCGCGCACCTGCCCCAGCAAACTGGATGTGCTCAGCGCGACAAAGCCGACCCAGTGGTCACTGAAGATATGGGTGTAGTCCAGGCCGAGTCTGACGTCATACCAGCCACTGGCAGGCCTGAACGCTGGCAAGCCGGTCGCTGCCGACCCCGAATTGCTCACACCATAGTGGGTCCGAAGATAGGTCTTGTCTGCCCAGGCCAGGGTGAGGCCGCCACCAACGAAGCCTCGCTCGCTCACCGGCAGCTTGTAGGTCGTGTATGTGTTCAGCCGCATGCCGCCCCATCGATCCAGCATGTCCTGATCGGCATACACACCCACATTCCAGCGTGAAGTCAGCTTGTAACGGTAAGACCCTCGAATCCGCAGGGTGGTGGGCACGTCGGGCAGACCGTACAACTCATGGTCAGCGTCGAACGAGCGGCCATTGTCGATGCGCAAAGACGCGCTGATCGAATACCTGTCCTTGTCTACCAGATCTGCCGTCACCCCGGCTTCACTGCTGCCCCTTCCAGCGGTGAGCAGGGTGTTGGCCCTCGAACGTGAGACCTTGAGCTTGCCCAGCCTGAAGGCCCACATCGGCGAGAACGCGGTATGCCGGTCTCCATCACCAATGTGCGAAGTCCCGGTGGAGATGGAGCCTCCGACCAGGTAGTCCTCTCCAAAGATGATGGATTCGTCCTGTGCCCAAGAACTGGACATCCCCCCCAACACCGTAGCCAGCGTCGCCGCCAAGGCTCGTGTCATCGTTCTGTATTTGGTTCGATATGACATGGGTGGCATCATAGCGGCCGTGACCGTCGGTTCTGTGCCCCTGACGCGTTGTTGTCCAGGACGGGTTGCGGATTTCCCCCGCCCTGATCACTCATTCATCACACACACCGTGACCACTGTATCCAACGCCGAAACCGAACTGAAACTCACGCTGTCTGCCAAGGCCATGCGTTCGCTGCTGATGCACCCCTTGCTCGGCAAGGACACAGCGACCCGACTGCGCCTGCGCAACATCTACTATGACACGCCCGATCTCTCGCTCATGGCCGCCCGGATCGCGGTGCGCGAGCGCTTCGTTGGACGGCGCTGTCTGCTCACCGTCAAGACAGCGGGCACCTCCCAGGGGGGTCTATCGCGCCGAGGCGAGTGGGAAGGACCGGCTCGCTCAGGCCAGTTTGATTTCGACGATTTGGTGTCCGATACCGAGCTGGCGCATCGCCTCTCGGCTCTGGCCTGGCAATTGATTCCGGTGTTCGAAACCAATTTCGTTCGGCATGTCTGGACGGTTCATTTCGACAACTCGGTCATTGAAGTGGCGCTGGATGACGGAGAGGTTGTGACCGGCGGGCCGGGCCGCTCGGGCAAGTCCAGGGTACTTCGCGAGTCCATTCGCGAACTGGAACTGGAGCTGAAATCTGGCTCCTCCGAGGCGCTGTTCCGGTTCGCCCTCGCTCTGACGGACGCCGACATTCCGTTATGGCCCGAGGACCGAAGCAAAGCCGAGCGTGGATTGGCGCTTTACACCGGCAAAGCGGCGCAACCGGGCAAGACGGCGCTGACTCCACCCCGAGGTGACACCGATTCGCAACACGCCTTTTGCCAACTGGCACTGCAGGAGGTAGCGCAACTCGGCGCCAATGGGCAGGGGCTGCGAGCCACTGCAGCCTTGATCCACAACGTCAAAGCCAACTCGCCAGCAGGCCCGCTGCCCGACCCGGAGTACATCCACCAGATCCGCGTCTCGATTCGCCGATTGCGCACCGCACTCTCGGTCTTCGGCGACGCGCTTCCCAAGCCTGCCCGCGATGCCGCCGCCAAATGGCGGCAGGCCTGGGGCGACGCCGCATCCTTCCTTGGGCAAGCCAGAGAGTGGGACGTATTGCACGGCGAATGGATGCCGTTGTGGCGGGACCATGAGGCCTTGCAGGCACTTGTCCACAGCGACCTGGCCACGCTGGAGGCCTGGATTCACCATAGGCGAATGTCCGCCACGAATGACGCCATACGCTTTCTTGACACCCCCGCCTACGCGCAGCTCGTGCTGGGCTTTCTGCTTTGGCTCCATGGACTCCAGGCCAGCAAGTCAACGCGCCAGAGGCCGCTGTCAGCATGGGCCAGCAAGCGCGTCGCTCGCCAGCAACGGCGCCTGGTTCGGCTCGTACGCAAGGATCTGGGCGGCAAGGTGCCTGAACTGCATGTCTGGCGACTCCAGATCAAGAAGGTTCGCTACGCTGTCGAACAACTGCGCGCAGCTTTGCCCAAGCGCCAGCGCCGATGGTTGCCATTGCTGGCCAAAGCGCAAACCCATCTGGGCATGCTCAATGACCTGGGCGTAGCGCAGTCCATGCTGGCCAGCGCCCCTTCCCCAGGCCGTGAAGCCTTGAAGGCGGCCATGGCCGATCACGAGCGTGAAGGAATGGGGGGAGTGCCCCAAATGACCAAGGCGTTGCGTCAGATGACGCCGTCCTGACCTCAAATCGAGCCGTTTGGCGCCTGAGCGTTGGCATTTGTAACGCAAAGGGCCATACATCAGACCTTGGGTGAATACTATGCTGACAAAGTCCCTGGCCGCGACGGCGAAGCGTCATGCGGCGAGGGCAGCATCCACCACCTGTGCGCTAAGCAGGAAGAGGAGTGAGACATGTCCAGCATCACCTTGCGGTTCCCGGTCGAACACGAGTCCGTCGGCGCCGATGGTCTGGTCCATGGCGGCACCGTCATGCGCTGGATCGACCAGGCCGGCCACGCCTGTGCGACGCATTGGGCGCGCACCTCCTGCACCATGGTGTATTGCAGCAGCATTCGCATGCGCAGGCTTGCGCGCCTGGGCGACCTGATCGAAGTGCAGTCGCGTCTGGCCTTCACTGGTGAGCACAACATGAACATCACGGTGGAGGTGCGCTGCGGCAAGCCCACCGATGAAGCCTTGCACGACATGGCCGAGTGTCTGGTGGTCTACCTGGCGCTCGATACAGAGGGCAAGCAGGTGCGCGTGAACCACTGGGCGCCCGAAACCCCGGGTGAAATGGCGCTGGCCAGATCCGCCAGGGAGAAGTTCGACAGCACCCGGCCAGCACCGCTTGAATAGACTGGCCAGTGCGAATCTGCCGCTAGATCCGGGCGCTGGGTCTCTCGGCCACTCTGTCGCGCCATCCCTGCAAGTGTGCAAAGCCGGCCTCGCCGGCCTTGAAACGCATCAGCTTGGCGAACTCCAGCGAACAAAACGCAGTGATGTCGGCGATGGTGAAACGATCGCCAGCGATCCAAGGCTGCTTCGCCAGCTCGTCGTCCAGCCATTTGGCCGTGCCGAGCAGTTTTTCCCCTTGAGATGCGCCGAATTCCGCGAATTGCGGCTGCTCCAAGGCGGCCAGCCCGGGGTGCGTATGGCGAACACAGTTGGCGATGGGCAGCATGAAGTACCACTCCACGCGGCGGTCGGCCATTTCGATGAAGGCTCGCTCAGTGGCGTCGGCACCCATCAGGTTGGGCTCGGGATAGATACCTTCGAAGTAGGTGCAAATGGCGCGGGTTTCAGTGAGCACACGTCCGTCATCCAGTTCGAGCGCCGGCACTTTGGCCAAAGGGCTTTTGCTGCGATAGGTCTCACTGCGGTGCTCGCCAGAGTTGAGGTCCACCACGACCTGCTCCAGATCGTTCACGCCTTTTTCGGCCAGGAACATCTGCACGCGTCGTGGGTTGGGGGCGCGGTGGGAAATGTAGAGTTTCATGCTGGTGTTGCTGCCTATTTGTCTCAGAAATGCTTGGGAGATATCGTCTTGGTCAGTCATCGGCCATCTATGGCGATGGCTTGTCAGTTGATCGGCTGCTCACGCTCCCCATCTCGACCATCTTGCGCGCGTCTTCCGAGAAACGTTTGGCGGCTTCGTCGCCGTCGCGCGCCAGATCCATCCGCGAAGGCGGCAGCTCGATACCGCGCTGCACGGCTGGTCGCGCCCTGATCGCGTCGCGCCAGCGCTTGAGGTTGGGAAGACCGTCGATCGACACCCCCGACCACCGGTGCGTGCGCACCCATGCCCAGTTCGCGATGTCGGCGATGGTGTATTCGTCACCAGCCAGATATTCGCTTTTGGCCAGTTGCGACTCCAGCACTTCAAACAATCGGCGCGACTCACCCTGGTAGCGATCAATCGCAGACTGGATCTTCTCGGGAAAGTAGCGAAAGAACACATTGGCCTGCCCCATCATCGGGCCGATACCGCCCATCTGGAACATCAGCCACTGCATGACCTTAGAACGGCCTTTCACATCAGTCGGCATCAACTTCCCCGTCTTCTCCGCGAGGTAGACCAGGATGGCACCGGACTCGAACACGGCAAAGCCACCATGCGCGTCATGGTCCACGATGGCCGGGATGCGACCGTTGGGGCAAATGGCCAGGAACCCGGGGCGCTTTTGCTCTCCGGCGGAAAGGTCGATCACTTTGAGGGTGTAGGGCAAGCCCATCTCTTCCAGAGCGATGGATATCTTGTGCCCATTGGGCGTGGCCGCAGTGTAGAGGTCGATCATGTTGTAGCGCCCTAACGCAATTGGGCGGGTCGCAGGGTTCGGGTAGTCGGCCCATGTTAGAAACCCATGGCGGCCAGCCTATGTCACCACGGCGTCACGAACCAGCAGTCTGCAGGGCCAGCGCCCCCGCTCGCGACAAGGCGCGGGACAGAGCAGATGTGTTGGCGTAGCCTGACTCACGTGCGGCCACCTTCAACCCCTTCCCCTGGTCGACGGCGCGCTGGGCAATGGCCAGCCGAACCAAAGAAAGGTATTTGCCTGGGGAGCGACGGGTCGCCGCCTTGAACGTGTTGGCAAACGAGGTGCGCGACATACCGGCCTCATCCGCCAATTGTTCAAGCGTCCAGGCGGCTTGAGGCCGCTCGTGCATCAGCACCAAGGCCCGGGCAATACGTGGATCTGCCAGCCCATGCAACAGCCCCGAACCACCGGGTCTAGGGGAGGCGATGAGATGGCGCAGCAATCCGATGAACAATATGCCGCCTGCCCGCTCCAGCAATGCAGGCTGTCCACAGCGAGGCGCCGCCAGTTCGTCTGCCAGCAGCTCAGCCATGCGCAGAAGCGAAGCGTCATCACCTTTGAGGTCAACCAACGTTGGAAGCGCAAATTCTTCGAGCAACAAACTGGCAATGGGTCCATCCAGGTGAGCGCGCACGCAGAGCAGACGCGGCGGATCGGAAACCTCCGCCATTGCCAGCCTATGGGATGCATCGGATCGGCACACCAGCATGGCCGGCACCGATACAGGTCTTGCGCCATCCCGTTCGGTCGTCAACACCACGCTGCCGCCCATGAGCAGGTACAGCAGAACACTTGGCTCACCCTCTGGATCGGTGCATTCCTTGGGTGCGCGAACATGCGTCCATTCGGTGTGACGCAGCACCAGCGCCTGCTGCGTCACACGGGGAGCCAAGCCTTCGAGCAATGCCGAGAGGCGGTCCAAGCGAGCGGATGCGGCGGAAGGAGGAGATGACATCGGCAGCCCTGAGGCACTGGTCGGCAAGGGTATGGAATGGGAAAGCGGCAATGAACGGCAAGGGCAGGCCTTCGCCCGTAGCGATCAGTGTCATGGATTTTGTACGAAAAGCAATCAATTTTGAACAACTGATTGCCGATCATTCATGAGAATACGCGCCTGAACGTTTCATCCACCTCAACCGGAGCCTCACCCCATGGAACAGCTTGCCCCCTTGATGCCTCGCCGCCCTGTGCCGGCCCTCAACCTTCCCCTGGTCAACGGAGAGCGTTTCGTTCTGGGCGCATCTCCGGGAGACAGCTTTGACCTGCTGGTGTTTTACCGTGGCCTGCACTGCCCCATCTGCGCCAAGTACCTGATGGAACTGGAGCGGCTTGCGCCCGACTTCTTGCAGCGCGGGGTGCAGCCAGTGGCCATCAGCAGTGACACCGAAGAACGCGCAAAGGCCATGGCGGGAAAGGTCAAGGCCACCAGGGTGAAGTTCGCCCATGGGTTGAGCCTGGGAACCGCACGCCAGTGGGGGCTGTACATCAGCGCATCGCGCGGCAAGACCTCCATCGGCATCGAAGAGCCGGATTTGTTCAGCGAACCTGGCGTGTTCCTCGTTCGGCCCGACGGCACGCTGTACTACGGTGCTGTGCAAACCATGCCATTCGCACGCCCCGTCTTCCAGGATCTACTGGGTGCCATCGACTTTGCGAAGGCCAACGATTACCCGGCACGTGGAGAGTACACGGGGAAGGTGTGAGCTCAGGCTGAATATTGGTCAATTGCGGGATATCACTCCGTGCAAAACGCACAACGATGGTTTGATCGTGCATGCCAAGAACAACTCAAGAGCTCGTCGGCCTTCTCGACGTTGATCCCCGTTGTTCTCCACTTGTGCTCGACGTTTATCAAGAAGCAGCAAAAGTGCAAAAAACAATGCCAGACAGGCAGACAGACCGCAGAGGATCAAATCCGCTCCCAACACAGTCCGTTCGGCGTTTCGAGATCGTTCGGACCGAAACTTAGTTCCCCTCTGCGGCACCTGCGCCGTGCGCGCGTGGACTATGCGCAGATGAGGTGTAAGGCGCGAATGCCAAGGCAAGCCTGGACGGCGTGCCTGCATTCGCCTGCCCAGCGCACCTTCCGCAAAGCCACGGCCCGCTTCGGGTTCGGCCAGAACGGGCGTCGACGGAACGAGGAGATGCATGTTCCAAGCCAAAGCCACGCCAGTGACAACAGAACTAGAACATGGCCCAAATCTCTCAATACACTAGGTCAGTAGGAACCGCCGCTGCTGCTCCACCTCGAATCATGCCGCGTCGCATAGCGACGCCCACTCGGACACGATAGGGCCTGCGTTGCGTTTGCAGAGATCGGTTGACTCGTCTTCGCTGGAAGCCACCTAGGCAAACCGTAGCAGTGTTGACTGCCACAGTTTGAATCGGCTCACTTTCGAATCCAGGGGTTGGCCATATCCAGATGGACGGGGTATCCCTCACTGTCCGTTGCACCGTTGTCGTCTTCGTAGAAGCGGTTGCCGTTGAACCAGTGGATGGCCTTGGACGGGTTGGGGCCGTAGTAGGCTGTCCCGCGTTGGAAAATGGTGGCCTTGAGAACGGTCTTTCCATCGGCCACCTTGGTGCCGGTGACCGTCAGGTCTGTGCTGGCGGAGCCGGTATCGGTTGCAGCACCTTGGCAGCTTGTCCCTGAGTGTTCGCTGTAGCTCACATTGGCGCGAGCGGTGTTCGCTCCGGTCTTGCTAACGGTGAGTGTGTAGTACGACGACGTGCCATCGTCCGACTTCAGGCACCGCCCCCATTTGCCCACGTACACGCCCACCACGTCCGCAGCGGCAGTGGTCGTGGTCGTGGTCGTGGACGAGGATGCGCTGTCATCTGCGCTGGCCGAATCATTGCCCGATGCAGCGGCTTGCTGCTGCTCGTCTTCTGCAGCAGCCGCAGCTTCCTCTTCCGCCGTAGCCTCTGGCTCGTCGCTTCCGCCACCGCACGCGGCGAGCGCGGCGGCCATGGTTGCCGCCAACGCAAAGCGGTGCCAACGAGCTTTCGTCGTGGCTTTGGATTGAATTTGAATCGACATCATTGTGTATTTCCTCCTTGCATGCGAGATGACAGACCTGTCACCGTGCAACCACGCAGTCAAAGCCGCCGTGGTTCTCGTGAGCTTTCTTGAGTTCTCTTAGCGACCTGACTCAGGCAAGTTCTGGCCGCCCGGGTCTTACACGCAACGAAGCGTCAGCTGGTTAAAACCAAACTGGCCGTTGCCCGCGGTGGTCTTGCTGCCGCTTCGCACCAGCTCTTCCCTGGTCCAGCCCTTACCTGAGAGCATATGCAGCGTGTTGGCGCCGGTGCAAGCCACTGTTTGGTCATTTTTGCCAAAGTAGGTGAGGCATCCTTCTTGCGTGACAGACACGTTGTTTCCGTCTTGTGCACAGGCTTTTGCAATGCTGCCATCGGCTGCAGAGGAGTCGTCTGCCGAATCATTGCTACCCCCGCCGCATGCGACCAGTGCAGCGCACACCAAGCTCACGGCCGCCCATCGCTGCAGAGCCATGTTCTTGCTTTCTTTGTTGCTGGTGTTGATATCGATATCGGTGTTGTTGAATTTCATCTCTGGCTCCCTCCTAGGATCATGTTGAAAAGAAAATGGAACGCATTGGCCTACTGAACACAGCAGCACATGCGAGGGAGCCGGAAGAAAATCGCTTGGTGCCGGTAACTCAAGCACCAGCAGCTGGAGCCAGGACGGCACCACCTCTATCCTGGGCAAAGGCAGTCAAAGCCCAGCCCGTATTCTTGCTTTTTGCTTTTACGCTCCCTTTCCTCAGGACCTGATTTTTTTTGACAAATCACCTGAGGCTCGCGCCACCACCGTCGGCTTGACTATGCGGTAGACCAGGCAAAATTGTATGGCGACGGGGAGCGGAATCGCCAAGCATCAGCCGGCATTTCGTGCAAGATGCACGCCTTCGCACGAGATAGCACAGCCGTGTCGTGGCGAGACGACAGCCAGCGGCCCTCTCCAGCCAGCAGGTAGTCACCATGCGCAAGGGATTAGCGGCGCAACGCACCATCGGACAGGACGACGACAGGTCTATCACCGAGCGCTGTCCCCCTAGAGCACCAACACTGCTCCCAAAATGCTCTCACCGGCGCGCAGGCCGCCGCCACCGCTGATGTTCAGCTGGGTGGCCGTCTGATTGAAGCTAGCGTCTTCCGTGCGCCACTTCGGCCCACGCGCACCTTCGGAAGACCGCGCATAAATGCGCCATCCCGTGTCATAGGCCAGTAGCAAGAAGTTGCCACCTGCGCTGATGGCGAGCCCGAAGAGGTGCGCACAGCACAAATTGTGGGCGAAGCAAATCAATCAACCGGAAGAGTCAAACCAACCGAACTCCGGGTCTACCGTGTATTCAATGTCTGCTTGCTCCAAAGTCCGAAGTACGTTAACGACTTCTCTAGCGAGTCCTTTGAACACCACTGCTCAAGAGTTGGGCAACTACCTCCAAGTGCAATTTGTTTTGATAATCCGCGTGCTTTACCCGAACGGAATAGACATTAGGATCTTGCTCAATTGGCGGAAAATACGTCGTGACAACAGACCAGTCGCAACTCACGCACTTGGAGCCGACTGCTCTAGCTTCCCGGACTGGCTCAATGTCACCTCCACAATGTGGGCATTTCAAATTCGTCATTTGTTACTTCCGAGCTTGTCATGATGATGAAGGCGAGCAGCTCCTCGGCGCGACAGACTGTATTGACCCACCAGAAACTGCACGGATCTGGCTGCGAAAGCATAGGCTTCAGCGGGGGTCTTCATACCCAGCGCCTGGTGTGGGCGCCGGTGGTTGTAGAAGCCGATCCAGTCTGCGATCACGCGCATGGCGTGCTGCAAAGTCTCGAATCGATGGCGGTGTACGCGCTGGTCTTTGAGCGTTCTGATCACGCGCTCGACCATCCCGTTTTGCTCGGGGCTATAAGGGGCGATGGACTCCTGCTGCAGGCCGTAGCTCTTGACCAGGGCCGTGTAGCTGCGGCTGGTGAAGACCAGTCCGTTGTCCGAGCGCAGCAAGAACGGGGGCCTGACCTTTCCCAGGCAGCTGTAGCGGGCAATCAGCGCTTTCTCCAGTGCCGACTCGGCCGCTTTGGAGCAGCCGCCTCGACTCAAATGCAAATGCCACCCCAGCAGTTCGCGGCTGTAGCAGTCGATCACCAAGGCCAGCGAGGCCCACTGAATCAGAGGGATTCAGGTCAAACGCACGGCTGGCCTCGGCCACCGACGTCTTGCCTTGAATGATCTCCAGAATCAGCGCCGTCTTGCGCTTGGCTGTCCAAGTTTGATCTCGTCTTCCATCAGGGTGCTTGTCGTCATTTCCTTTCACGATAGCTCCTGTGCAGGAATTTCAATTCGTCAATACACCCAGTTGGCCAATGACACTGCTTCAGGTCAAGTGGGCCATCGATCTCGTCAAAGTGGTTCCGGAGGGAGCCGGCATGGTCGACGAAGGGTTGACGCGCATAGCCCACACCGCCGGATCGCAGAAAATGGTTCGACAGCGTTTGCTTTGGAGCACCCATCCATCAAAACAATCAACCGAGGCCACCTATCCATGAACCTGACCACGCCCGCGCTGCTGTTTCCCGCCATCTCGCTTCTGCTGCTGGCCTACACCAACCGCTTCCTGACGCTGGCGCAGGTCATCCGGCAACTGAACAACTCGGAAGACAGGAGTGCCGCTCTGGTACAGCGGCAGTTGCCGGGTCTCAAGCGTCGCATCGCCTTGACCCAGTACATGCAGGGCTTTGGGGTTCTGAGCTTTCTGCTGTGCGCCCTGGCCATGCTCTCGCTGTTTCTGGGGGCAGAAGCGGCAGGCCATTGGTTGTTTGGCATCAGCATCCTGATTCTGGCGCTCTCGCTGATCATGTCTTTGATCGAGGTCGTCATCTCCAACGAAGCCCTGTCGCTGGTGGTGAAAGACCTGGAGCAGGCCGCGCCAAGAGGGCATCGGCGTTAAGCCGCGACCAGCCGAACGTTCCTGCCTCGGGAACCCGTCTCGGCGATGCTGAGGACCACAAGCCACCCATGTGGTCCATTGAATCTGGCGCGGCTGGCGGGGATCGAACCCACGACCCTTGGCTTCGGAGGCCAATACTCTATCCACTGAGCTACAGCCGCGCAGACTTCAGATTCTATCAGGCGTAGGCTCCACTGCCCCTACGCGATATAATCTCAGGCTGTTCGCCGCTGCCCGACAGCGGAAAATTTCCAACGGTTTCAACGCGAGAACAAACACCATGAGCGCCCACGACTCTCATACCGGCCCAGTCAAGACCCCTGCCCAGCTGGCCTGGCTGTCGTTTTTCTCCTTCGTGATTCCGGTGTTCGTCATCATCGGCCTGGTGCATTTCGTTATCCGCAGCGAGAAGCCCGCCGTCGACACGGTGGACGCCGAGCTGGCCAAAGCCGAGCGCATTCAGAAGGTCGGCTCGGTTCGCCTGTACGACCCGGCCAACCCTCCTGCTGACGAGCCCGCTGGCGCATCACCTGTTGTGGCGGCCGCCGCGCCTGCAGCTCAAACAGCAGAGGGCCTCTACAACGCGGCCTGTGCAGCCTGCCACGCCGCAGGCGTCGCTGGCGCGCCGAAATTCGGTGACGCCGCTGCCTGGGGCCCGCGCATCTCCACAGGCATTGACGCACTAGTCGCTAGCGTCGTCAATGGCAAAGGCGCCATGCCCCCCAAAGGTGGCTCCAGCGCGTCGGAAGCCGAAATCAAAGCCTCCGTGGAGTACATGGTCAACGCTGCCAAGTAGGCACCCTAGCAGGCGCCAGCAGCGGCGTCGAGCAAAGAAGCCGGTCATTGCGACCGGCTTTTTTGTTGCCTGAGGCTTCTCGCATGCGGGCTGCGCTCAGGACTGGCTGGATTGTTTTCTTTGGGGCGCTGCCGGGCTCCGTTCGTAACCACCTTTGGCCACCAGATCGGCCAAGGTCGTTTCCTGCGGCTGCCAACGCCCGGATTCCACGGCTTCCGCCGCCTGGTGCATATCAGCAGTGTGCACCACACCCATGCCGATCTCGGTTTCCAGATAGAGACGCCCTCGCTCGTCCAGCCATGTCGCCTTGACTGCGCCTGCGGGGCGACCGGTGTGTGACGTCACTTCCCCGTTGAGCTGAATCCGCCACACCCAAGGTGTCACTTCCAGTTCGACGTAGACCCTTTGGGGGCCATTCTGGAAGAACCAATGGCCGTTCTCGTCGGATTCGTAGTTCCGGCCAATAAAGTCAATCAGCTTGTCATGGCGCAAAAGCGATCCCTTGGCCGCGGGGCTCGGAACCGCCGCACCCAAAGGAGATGCAAAGGGTCCAGCAGCCTGCGCCTTGTCGTCCCGCATGAACCATTGGCCACGCCCGTCCAGCCCCAGCCATCCGTAGCAATGGGGCACGTTGGGCCATTTGGCCAATGCAGCTTTGACAATGTCATCCATCCGTTCGATTTCTCCTCTGGCACCCCAGTCCACTCAGACCTGCGCCAACAACCATTTCCCCACTGCCTCCGGCATGCTGCGAACATGCCCTGGCAGACCCCAAGGCGGCAAGCTGGCCGGAAAGCCGACGTGACCACCTCGGCGAGGTTGCCACAGGCTGACAAATTTGCCCACCTCCCCTTCCCGGGGAAGGCTGGCATCCGGGACAAAGGGGTCGTTTCTCGCGTTCAATGCCAAGGCCGGAACGCGTATGTCGGCCAGCACGGGCTTGGCCGAGGCTCGGCGCCAATAATCTTCAGTGTTCTCGAAACCATGCAGAGGTGCCGTGAACACATTGTCGAACGCATACAAATCCTTGGCCGACAGCAGGGCCTCCCGGTCAAACAGCCCCGGGTGCTGTGCCCATTTGTCCATGGCCTTGGGGACCATGGTGTTGAGGAACATGCGGGTATACACCACCCGATTGAAGCCCTTTCCAATGGCATGGCCACCAGCAGCCAAATCCAGCGGCGAGCAGACCGAGGCCACCGCCCGAACCTTCTGCGCAGCGGTGCCCCCCATCTCCCCCGACCAGCGCAGCAGTGCATTCCCGCCCAGCGAAACCCCTACCGCCACGACGGGTCTGTCAGCGCACTCCCTTGCAAACCGCGCCAGAATCCAGTCCACTTCGGCAAAGTCACCCGAGTGGTAAGCGCGGGGCGCCACATTGAGCTGGCCCGAGCATCCGCGAAAGTGCGGCACCGCCATGGCCAGGCCGTAGGTGTTGGCGAAGTCGGCAAATGCCACTGCGTACTGACTCGCGGAGGAACCTTCCAACCCATGGAACAAGACCAGCAGCGGTCGGTCCGCCGGCACACCGGAGATCAGCCAATCCACGTCAATGAAGTCGTCATCAGGGGTGTTCCATCGCTGACGTGTCCACCTCGGAGCAGGCCCAAAATGCCGGCGCGCGCCGATGGCCGCCCAAATGGTCTGCACATTGCCTCCGGGTAGCCACCAGGGCACGGCCCGATTGAGCAGACTCGATGCCTCTGCCGGGTTCGCCAGCGACATGGTAGTGAAGCAGTCCAGACAGGCTTTCACACGCAACCGCTCCTGTGCAGGGCTCGCACTTGTTTCGGCATGAATACGTATGCGCTGTTCAATGCAGCGTCGTGTCAGACGCCGCCCATGAGCCGGTCATGTTTTCCTCGATGCCAGGGCTCGCGTGGTGGGCAACCAGGCGCCATCCTCGTGCCGTCTTCACATAGACGCTGGTGACAAACAGCCACAGGTCCTCTGGCCGATCTACCGCCCCCGTGCTAACGTGAATCAGCGCACTGTGGATGGTGGACGATGCCGTCTCGGTCCTGTGCAGACTTTCCACATTCACGCGAATACTCCCGTTGGTCATCAAGGCCTCAAATGCTGCCCTGATTTGCGCATGCCCGATCAGGCGATGACTGCCCGGCATAACACAGACGATGTCGTCCTCATCTGACCAGCACGCCATCAACTGCTCAAGGTCGGCGTGCAGCAAGGCATCAAAGTAGGCTGCTTCTGTGTCGTCTGGCGTGTCCAAGAGTTGCTTGGTTTTCGGCATGGCGATGATGGGGACTCGGTGCAATTTGCAGCGTTGCGCAAAAATCGGCAACGCGACTGTCAAGAACAACGCACTATGATAGAAGAATCGCTTACTTGAGGGCAATGGTCATGTCTCGAATGTTTCTTCTCGCCTGGGTACTCGCGTCGAGCCTGACGCTCAGCGGTTGTGGCTACAACGACTTTCAGCGACTGGACGAACGCACCACGGCGTCTTGGTCCGAAGTGCTGAACCAGTATCAGCGCCGGGCAGACCTCATTCCCAATCTTGTCGCTACCGTCAAAGGCGAAGCAAATTTCGAGCAGGAGACGCTCACAAAGGTAGTCGAAGCGCGCGCCAAAGCTACCTCCATCCAGGTCTCGCCCGATATGGTCAACAATCCCGCTGCCATGCAACAATTTCAGGCAGCACAAGGAGAGCTTGGCTCCGCACTGGCGAGGCTGATGGTGGTCGTGGAGCGCTACCCTGAACTCAAGGCCAATCAGGCGTTCCGCGATCTTTCGGCCGAGGTCACGGGTGCCGAGAATCGCATCGCGGTGGCCCGAAACGACTACATTCAGGCCGTTCAGGAATACAACGTTCTTCGTCGCAGTTTTCCGACCAACCTCACCGCCATGATTTTTGGCTATGAGAGCAAGGCCAACTTTTCGGTCGAAAGCGAAGCTGCGATCAGCGCGCCGCCCACGGTTGATTTCGACACCAACAAGTGATGCAGGCGAAGAGGATGGTGCTGGCCGCGCGCTGGCTGCTGGCCTGCATGGCCATGCTGACCGGCGTGGCGCTCGGGTCGCTGCTGCCGCTGGTCGCCCAGGCTGCTGACCGTCTGCCTCTTCCCGAGATCAAGGCCCACGTCACAGATCAGACCAACACCCTCAGCGCTGAGCAAATGAGGCAGTTGGAGAAGAAGCTGACCGATTTCGAATCGAGACGGGGCACGCAAATCATCGTCGTAATGGTCCCCACGACCGAGCCAGAGGACGTGTTCAGCTACGCTCAGCGCCTTGCCAGAGCCACCGCCGTCGGGCGGGCAGACGTGGGAGACGGGCTTGTGATGGTTGTGGCCAAGAACGACCGGCGCATGCACATTGCCACCGCGCGTGCACTTGAAGGAGCCATACCGGACATGATTGCCAAGCGAATCATTGACCAGGTGATGGCGCCCGCCTTCCGTCAGAACGATTTTGCAGGGGGCATCAACGCCGCGCTCGATCATCTGTTCTCTCGTATCGAGGGTGAGGCGCTTCCCTTGCCAGCCGAGTCGGCCATGTCTTCTACGCCCTCTGCTGAGAAGGACGCCATTCAGACCCTGTTGATGTTTCTGTTCATTGGGTTTCCCATCGTTCAGGCAGTCTTCCGGGGCTTGTTTGGACGCGCGTTCGGCATCTTGGCTTCAGGCTTGGCTGCTGGGGGATTGGCGTGGTTTGTTTCGGGCGCTTTCTACATGGGTGTCGGGTTCTTTCTGATTGGCGTTGTGGTCGCTGGTCTGTTCCAGGTGTTCGGGGTGTTGGCCTCAGCGTCCAATGGCTCCAGGTCCCGCGGTGGACATTGGGGTGGAGGATCGATCGGATCAGGCGGTGGCTGGAGCCAAGACGGCGGCGGTGGCTGGAGTTCTGGTGGCGGAGGAAGCTTCGGTGGTGGCGGGGCCAGTGGTGGCTGGTAGTGGCAAGACAAGGAGTCAACGAACATGCGCCCTGAAGAGCCCTGGCTGATCAAGCTCCTGCGGCACCGTTGGAAGGACGTTTCCGACACCCGGCGCTGGGTGCCGGATGATATGGCTGAGCGCCTGACAGCACGCGTTCAGGCAAGCGAGCGCCGGCACACGGGGGAAGTTCGCATCTGCGTGGAGTCGGCGCTGCCGCTTCACGACCTGCACCGAATCGGCTCCGCGACAGCTCTGGCAGAAGTGATCCGTGACAGGGCGTGGCAATGGTTTGGCGATCTGCGCGTCTGGGATACCGAGCAGAACAATGGTGTGCTTATCTACCTGTTGCTAGCGGAACAGGCAATTGAGATCGTGGCCGACCGGGCGCTCGCCCGTGCGATAGACCAGGCTGCGTGGGACGCTGTGGTCCTGCGACTGGGTGAACATTTGCGACTGGGACAAATTGAAGACGGGCTGACAGCGGCACTCGAAGAGGTTTCTGCTCTGCTGGTGGACGCGTTCCCACTGGAGGAAGGCGGCGTAAGGCCCGACGAACTCCCGAACTTCGTCATTCGCGCCTGAAGGGCTGCGGAACGGCGCAAACGGCGCGGTCGGTGCAGCGTTCGTCAAAAGGTCGGGAAGTCTTTGTCGTTTCGAGGCGCTACACCGGGCTGCGCGTCCGATTTAAGCACCGTACGGCCATGCAAGACGAGGTTGAGCTCCTCCTGCAAGGTTTTGTTCATTTGGGCAAAGGTATTGAGCTTGCGCGTGGTGGCTCGAAGGTGATCCGCCAGTCGTTTGGAGAGCGCCAGAAGAAAACGTGATCCTACTTTGGGATGATCGCGCAGCAAGCGCATCAAGGCCGTGCGCGTCATGATGGCCACCACGACATCGGTCATCGCAGTACACGTCGCTGATCGGGGGGCTCCGTCCAGCACCCCCATCTCCCCGACGATGGAGCCCGGCCCCATCACGCTGACCACCATATTGTCGGCGTGGCCAGCCATGGCTCGTTCGACCGAGACATCGCCCTCCATGACCAGGACCATGAAATCGTTCTTCTTCGCGTCGCCTTCGGCGAACAAAACCGTCGCGGCTGGCAAACGGCGAGGACGCATGTAGCTGACGATCCGAAAGCCGTCGGGAATGCTGAGGTCATCCATGGCCGAGGCGGTCACCAGCAGGCGCGCGGCGATCTCCTCAGCAGGCATCTCAGGGTTGTCAGAGAACGGGGACATGACCGTCAGCAGTACAAAGAACGGAGCGAAAAGGTAAGCCAAAAGGGTACCCGAACTTTGGGAGAGATGATCTCATGAAGGTACCTTTTCCGTTCATCGGCAAAAAAAAGACCAGCCAAAGGCTGGTCTTCCGCGAACTTCGACACGCTGGTTCAGCGCTTCTGTCGGTACTTTCGCAACGCAGCAATCTGCGCTGCCATGACAGCCAGCTCGGATTGCGCCTTGGCAATATCCAGTTCGCTGTTGGCGTTCTTCAGCGCCTCTTCGGCAACCTTGCGGGCTTCGGTGGCCTTGGCTTCATCGAGGTCATGACCACGAATCGCAGTGTCGGAGAGTACGGTCACGTGGTTCGGCTGCACTTCGAGAATGCCGCCAGCCACGAACACGAACTCTTCATCACCTTCGGCCTTTTCGATGCGCACGGCGCCCGGCTTGATGCGGGTGATCAACGGGATGTGACCAGGCAGAATGCCCAGCTCACCCGCCTCGCCCGGCAGGGCCACGAATTTGGCATCGCCGGAGAAGATGGACTCTTCGGCGCTGACCACATCGACGCGGATGGTGCTCATAGTGTTTCCTTGGGTTGGGCTTCGTGCAAAGTGCGGGGCAACAGAAAGAACTCAGGTAAACCTTCTGTCGCCCGTTTCGCTCGGTGCACGAGCCGGAACAACGAGTTAGCGAGCCTGATCAGGCAACCTTCTTGGCCTTCTCGATGGCTTCGTCGATGGTTCCGACCATGTAGAAAGCCTGCTCGGGCATGTGATCGCACTCGCCATTGACGATCATCTTGAAGCCGCGGATGGTCTCGGCCAACGAAACGTACTTGCCTGGCGAGCCCGTGAACACTTCGGCCACGTGGAACGGCTGCGACAGGAAACGCTGCATCTTACGAGCGCGGGCGACAGCCAGCTTGTCATCTGGGGACAATTCGTCCATACCCAGAATAGCGATGATGTCGCGCAATTCCTTGTAGCGCTGCAGGGTACCCTGAACAGCACGGGCCACTTCGTAGTGCTCTTGGCCCACGACCAGCGGGTCGAGCTGACGGCTGGTGGAGTCCAGAGGATCCACAGCAGGGTAGATACCCAGAGCAGCAATGTCACGAGACAACACAACGGTGGAGTCCAAGTGAGCGAAGGTGGTGGCTGGAGAAGGATCGGTCAAGTCGTCGGCTGGCACGTACACGGCCTGGATCGACGTGATCGAGCCCACCTTGGTGGACGTAATACGTTCCTGCAGGCGGCCCATTTCTTCAGCCAGCGTAGGCTGATAGCCCACGGCGGAAGGCATGCGACCCAGCAGAGCGGACACTTCGGTACCGGCCAGGGTGTAACGGTAGATGTTGTCCACGAAGAACAGCACGTCACGACCTTCGTCACGGAACGCTTCAGCCATGGTCAGACCGGTCAGCGCCACGCGCAGACGGTTGCCTGGAGGCTCGTTCATCTGGCCGTAAACCATGGCCACTTTGGATTCGGCCAGGTTGTCGAGCTTGACGACCTCGGAGTCGGCCATCTCGTAGTAGAAGTCGTTGCCTTCACGGGTACGCTCACCCACACCAGCGAACACGGACAGACCCGAGTGCGCCTTGGCGATGTTGTTGATGAGCTCCATCATGTTCACGGTCTTGCCCACACCGGCACCACCGAACAGACCCACCTTACCGCCTTTGGCGAAGGGGCAGATCAGGTCAATCACCTTGATGCCGGTCTCGAGCAGTTCTTGCGAAGGGCTCAGCTCGTCATATGCTGGTGGCTTGCGGTGGATGGAAGCGGTCAGTTCCTGGCTGACAGGACCACGCTCGTCGATAGGCGTGCCCAGCACGTCCATGATGCGGCCCAGGGTGGCCTTGCCGACGGGAACCGTGATCGGGGCTTCGGTGTTGGACACCATCATGCCGCGACGCAGGCCGTCCGACGAACCCAGCGCAATCGTACGGACCACGCCGTCGCCGAGCTGCTGCTGCACTTCCAGGGTCAGTGCAGAACCTTCCATTTTCAGTGCGTCATACACACGGGGCATCTGGTCGCGTGGAAACTCCACGTCCACCACAGCGCCGATACACTGAACAATCTTGCCTTGTACTTGAGACATGATGGGTACCTTTGTGTTTTCTCTAGATTCGTTTGTCCGCCGACCTTAAACGGCTGCGGCGCCGGCCACAATTTCCGACAGCTCTTTGGTAATACCAGCCTGTCGGGTCTTGTTGTAGACCAGCTTGAGTTCGTTGATGACGTTGCCGGCGTTGTCGGTAGCGGCCTTCATGGCAACCATGCGAGCGGACTGCTCGGACGCCATGTTTTCAGCCACTGCCTGATAGACCAGCGCCTCGATGTAACGCAGCAGCAAGTCGTCAATCACCGCCTGTGCGTCGGGCTCGTATACGTAGTCCCAATCGCGACCGGACGCGCCTTCTTGCAGATCGCTGGTCGAGAGCGGCAACAGCTGCTCAACGACCGTCTCCTGCTTCATCGTATTGATGAACTTGGTGTAGCACAGGTACACGGCATTCAGACGGCCTTCAGTGTATGCATCAAGCAGCACCTTGACCGGACCGATGAGCTTCTCCAAGTGAGGCGTGTCACCCAGACCCGTGACAGAAGAGACGACCTTGGCGCCGATACGGTTCATGAAACCGATACCTTTGCTGCCGATCGCAACAACTTCCGCGGATTCACCCTTGCCCTGGAGCGTCTTGAGCTCGTTGGTCACGGCGCGCAGCAGGTTGGTATTCAAACCACCGCACAGGCCTTTGTCCGTGGTCACCACGACAAAGCCGGAGGCTTTGCCGTCGTTGGCTTCCATGAACGGATGGGTGTACTCCGGGTTGGCGCGGCTCAGATTGCCAGCAATCTGACGCACTTTCTCACTGTAAGGGCGGGCCGCATGCATGCGGTCCTGCGCCTTACGCATTTTCGAGGCCGCCACCATTTCCATGGCTTTGGTGATCTTCTTGGTGTTCTCCACCGATTTGATCTTGCCTCGTATTTCCTTACCTGCAGCCATTGCTACTCCTTGTTCAGGTCAATGGGCGGATCAGTACGTGCCGGTTTTCTTGAAGTCGTCGATGGCAGCCTTGAGCTCGGCCTCGGCATCCTTGTCCATGGCCTTGTTGCTCTCCAGCTTCGACAACAGGGCTGCGTGCTTGTCCTTGAGGTGAGCATGCAGACCGGATTCGAACGCCAGAACCTGGGAGACTTCCAGATCGTCGAAGAAACCGTTGTTCACTGCGTAGAGCGAAGCGCCCATCAGGCTGATGGACAGCGGGCTGTACTGTGCCTGCTTGAGCAGTTCGGTCACGCGGGCACCACGGTCCAACTGCTTGCGGGTGGCTTCGTCCAGGTCAGAAG
This sequence comes from Hydrogenophaga sp., assembly GCA_050293865.1. GTDB lineage: Bacteria > Pseudomonadota > Gammaproteobacteria > Burkholderiales > Burkholderiaceae_C > Hydrogenophaga. The sequence continues at coordinate 23,196 of JBNKNN010000248.1, forward strand.
CGAACTGTGCGAAGGCCGCTAGTTCACGGTACTGCGCCAAGTCGGTACGAATACCACCGGACAGGCTCTTGATCAGCTTGGTCTGGGCAGCGCCACCAACACGCGAGACGGAAATACCAGCGTTGATGGCAGGACGGATACCAGCGTTGAACAAGTTGGTTTCCAGGAAGATCTGACCGTCAGTAATCGAAATCACGTTGGTCGGAACGAAAGCGGAAACGTCGCCAGCCTGGGTTTCAATGATAGGCAGTGCGGTCAGCGAGCCGGTCTTGCCCTTGACTTCACCCTTGGTGAAGGCTTCGACGTAGTCGGCGTTCACACGGGCTGCGCGCTCGAGCAGACGGCTGTGGAGATAGAACACGT
>JBNKNN010000249.1:0-20570 GCA_050293865.1 Hydrogenophaga sp.
TCAAGATCAGCAAACGCGCCGGCAGTTACGTGACCTTGCGCGATCTGATCGAGTGGACCAGCAAGGACGCCGTGCGCTTCTTCCTGCTCTCGCGCAAGCCCGACACCGAGTACACCTTCGATGTGGACTTGGCGGTTCAGAAGAACAATGACAATCCGGTCTACTATGTGCAGTACGCTCACGCGCGTATTTGCTCGGTGTTGGCTGGTTGGGGTGGTGACGCCACGGCGCTCAAAACCGTGGATCTGACACCGTTGGACACGCCGGCCGCGCAGACCTTGATGTTGCAACTGGCCAAGTATCCGGACATGCTCAGCGCAGCGGCAAGGGATTTCGCTCCTCACGACGTCACTTTCTACCTGCGGGATTTGGCGGCGGCTTACCATTCCTACTATGACGCCGAGCGCATTCTGGTGGAGGACGAGTCGATCAAGCTGGCCCGGCTGGCGTTGGTCGCAGCTACCGCGCAGGTGTTGCACAATGGGCTGGCCGTGCTGGGCGTGAGTGCGCCTGAAAAAATGTAAGGCAGCTTGCTGCTGGCAGAAGGCATCGAACCAAAGCACCAACATGACACTTCATCCAAATATCTCTGCTCGCCAGCAACGCGGTGGGACCCTGCTGGGGTTCGTGATCGGCGTGGTGGTGGGGCTGGCCATTGCGCTGATGGTCGCGGTTTACGTCACGCGCGTGCCGATTCCTTTCATTGAGCGCTCAGTGTCCCGCACGCCGGAGCAGGATGCGCAGGAGGCGGAGCGCAACAAAGGCTGGAACCCCAATGAGGTGCTGGGCGGGCAAGACACCACCGCTCCACCTCCTGCGGAGCCGACGGCCCAGCCTGGCACCGTCGCGCCACCTCCGGAGGGCGGTTCGCCGGCAACTGATCCGCTCGGCGACTTCGTTCGTTCACGTACAGCTTCCAGCAGTCCTTCCGCGGATGGCTTGGTCAACGCGAGTGACCCCTATACCTACTTCGTACAGGCCGGCGCTTTCAGCTCCCCAGACGATGCAGAGAATCAGCGTGCCCGCCTTGGCATGATGGGTATGGCCGCAGGCGTCTCGGAGAGGGCGCAGGACGGCCGCACCATCTACCGGGTGCGCATCGGACCCTTCAATGACAAGTCCATGGCCGATGCCACCCGCGAACAGTTGCAGGTCAATGGCGTGGATGCCGTGCTGGTGCGGTTGCGCCGCTGAAGTGGCGCGATGTCGCAGATGTCCATCCATGGAACTTTGCCGCACGACAAGAGACCAACAAACTTTGAGCAGGATCGAGAGGAATCACGAATGCAGCGCCGATTGTTTTCCCAGTCACTATTGAGTGCGGCTGTCCTACCGGGAGCCGCCGCCCTGGTGGCGCCTGTCCAGGCGCACGCTGAAGAAGCCCAGGTCTTCACGGAAGGCAAGCATTACAGGGTGTTGAAGAGCCCTGTGCCCACCGACGTGGCTGCTGGCAAGATTGAGGTCCTCGAGTTTTTCTCCTACGGCTGTCCGCACTGTTTCCACTTCGAGCCGCCAATGGGTAAATGGAAAGCTCAACTGAGCGACGATGTGGAGGTCCGCCGCATCCACGTGGCGTTCAACAAGAGTTTCGTACCTTGGCAGCAGATGTACTACTCCCTGGAAGCCATGAATCTTGTGGATCAACTTCACTACAAGTTCTTCCAGGTGCTGCATGTCGAGAGAAAGCGTCTGGCAGATGCGAACAGCATGGCCGACTGGGTGGCCAGCCAGGGAGTTGATCGAGAGAAGTTCGTTGCGGTCTTCAACTCCTTTGGCGTTGCGGGCAAGGTCAAGCGTGCCGTCCAGATTCAGGACGCCTATCAGGTGGAAGGCACACCCGCTGTGACTGTGGCCGGACGGTTCTACGTTCCCGGCCAGGGCCCACGTACCCTTGAGATTGCATCGCAGCTGATTGCGCAAGTGCGCAAAGGTTGAGGCCGGGCAAGGCTAGCCCTGGTGTCGACAATCAGGGCCGCCTTCGGGCGGCCTTTGTCACTTTTTTATGGGTCATTGCGACGTCGACTCTCGCATGGCAGTGATTAATCGCTACAATGAATGCAAGTTTCGTGCCCCTTATTGCCATGACACCTGTAACATTTTCCATGTCTTTCTTCCGTGGCCTCGTGCTGTTGGGTTGTACTGTTTTCGGTGCCGGAGCAGCGATGGCAGAGAAAGCCGACAAGGACAAGCCGATGAACATCGAGGCGGACGCATTGCGCTATGACGATGCTCGCCAAACCAGCGTGTTCAGCGGCAAGGTATTGATCACCAAAGGCACGATCACCATGCGTGGCGACTCGTTGCGGGTGCGCCAAGATGATGAGGGCAATCAGCGGGGCGTGCTTACTGGCAAGGGCAGCAGTCCCGGCTTCTTTCGGCAGAAGCGTGAAGGCGTAGACGAGTACATCGAAGGCGAAGGCAATCGAATTGTCTACGACAGCCAAAAGCAGACCGTCACGTTCACTGGTCAGGCTGTGCTGCGGCGCTTTCGGGGCGCTCAACTCAACGATGAGAGCGCAGGCAACGAGATCGTCTACAACAGTGAAACCGAGGTGTTCACGGTCAAAGGCGGCAAGGGGGCTCAGTCTGAGAGCAACCCATCGGGTCGCGTGCGGGCCATGCTGACGCCCACTGTGCAAGACAAAGTGGAGGAGCCCCAGGCGCCTCCAGCAACGCTCAAGCCGTCAGAGAAGCTCAACGAGAGCGGCCAGTGAGCGACACCGGGGCAATATTGGAGCCCGCAGTGCCAGCCATGGCGGTCGAAAGCCGGCTGGATGTGCGCGGCCTGGCCAAGTCCTATGGAACCCGCAAGGTGGTCAAGGACGTCTCCCTTTCGGTAGACAAAGGGGAAGTGGTGGGCTTGCTGGGCCCTAACGGAGCGGGCAAGACTACCTCTTTCTACATGATCGTTGGGCTGTTGCGCTCCGATGGTGGGGAGATCACCCTCGACGGACAGCGCATCGAACGCCTGCCTATTCATCGGCGGGCTCGGTTGGGTTTGGGTTACCTGCCGCAGGAAGCCTCGATTTTTCGCAAGCTGACGGTAGAGCAGAATGTCCGTGCGGTGCTGGAGCTTCAGCTCGATGTGGCTGGCAAGCCTCTGTCGGAGCTTGAGATCAGCTCCAAGCTTGACCAACTGCTCAAGGATTTGAGGGTCGACCATTTGCGGGCTTCGCCGGCACCGGCACTCTCGGGCGGCGAGCGTCGTCGTGTGGAGATTGCCCGGGCCCTTGCCACCAACCCGCGATTCATACTGTTGGACGAGCCATTTGCAGGGATTGACCCAATCGCCGTGATTGAAATCCAGCAAATCATCAGCTTCCTCAAAGCTCGCGGTATCGGCGTGCTGATCACCGATCACAACGTGAGGGAGACGCTGGGCATATGCGACCACGCCTACATCATCAGCGATGGCCAGGTCCTTGCCAGCGGCACTTCCCAGGAAATCGTGGAAAACGCAGATGTGCGCCGGGTTTACCTCGGCGAACACTTCAGGATGTGAGCATGAGCGTGCCCAAACAGTCTCTGCAAAAGCGGTCTTGTGTAGGCTGGAGCGCATTCGTGGCGCTGGCGTAGGGGTCATGAAACAAGGACTTTCGCTACGCGTCTCACAACACCTGGCGCTCACGCCCCAGTTGCAGCAGTCGATCCGGCTGTTGCAACTCTCTACGCTGGAAATGGCGCAAGAGGTCGAGCAGATGCTCGACGAAAACCCCTTTCTTGAGCGCGCAGACGAAACGGCAGATCGAGAAGAGTTCGGTCTCGACCAGTCTGATGCCCCGGTCAGTGCCGGGGAACAGGCGGTAGAGGTCGATACCTCAGACAACTCTGCTCCAGGGGCCACAACGGCGGCTGCCGAGGCAAGTGCGGCGTCTGAGGGGTCGCAGGACGCAAGGGAAGAGGCCGTCGAGCTGCGGGCCGATGGCGACGCGCCGCTGGAAGAGAGTTGGGAAGGTGATGGCAGCGTCGATGTATCGCCAGACGATGGAGAATGGGGCGGGGACGCCCCTGCACGAGCGACGGGTAGTGGCGAGGGTAGCGATGAGGTGTCCGCCATGGACCTGGCGAGCGCCCACGAAAGTCTCTATGACTTCTTGCATCAACAGGCCAGTTGCATGCGCTTGAGCGATGAAGACCAGGCTGCCCTCTATTTCCTGATCGAGTCACTCAACGACGACGGCTACCTTGAAGATGACTTGATGTCTCTTGCCCTGGATTGGTGGCGCCTCAAGCATGGCGCGGGAGAGCCTCCACCGGGCGTGGAACAACTGGAAGAGGCCGAGGAGCAACTGCGCACCGCGCTGGCGTGGCTTCAGCATCTTGAGCCAGCAGGCGTAGGTGCGCGCGACCTTGGGGAATGCCTGCGCCTGCAGATCATGGAAATGCGCAACTCGCCAGAGGCTCGCGCCGCCCTGCAAATGTGCGAGCAACCCTTGGAGCTGATCGCCAAGCGCGACGTGAAACGTCTGAGTACCCAGTGTGCGTTGCCCACTGAGTTGGTGAAGTCCGCTTTGGCGCTGATTGCCGGGTTGGAGCCGAAGCCGGGACGTCGTTTCGTCAATGTTGATCAAATGATCGTGGTGCCCGATGTGATCGTCAGCCGTTCCGGTCGTGGCTTCAAGGTACAGCTCAACCCCGAGGTCATGCCTCGCGTACGGGTGCAGGACACTTACGCAGGAGCCATGCGGCAGAACCGCGGCGGGGGCAAGGATGCCGCGGGAGACAGCAGTGGCTATGCCGCGATGCAACAGCGCTTGCAGGAGGCTCGGTGGTTCCTCAAGAACATCCAGCAGCGGTTCGACACCATCTTGCGCGTCTCGACGGCCATCGTGGAGCGCCAGCGAAATTTTTTCATGCACGGTGAACTCGCCATGCGGCCGTTGGTGCTGCGAGAAATTGCCGACGAGCTGGGGTTGCACGAGTCGACCATCAGCAGAGTGACCACCGCCAAGTACATGGCGACGCCGTTTGGCACATACGAGCTGAAGTATTTCTTTGGCTCCTCGCTCGGCACGGAAACCGGTGGCAACGCGTCCAGCACTGCCGTGCGTGCATTGCTCAAACAATTTATTGCGTCCGAAGAGCCCAGCAAGCCCTTGTCCGACAATCAGTTGTCCGCCATGCTAAGAGAGCAAGGCATCGAATGCGCGCGGCGCACCGTCGCCAAGTACCGCGAATCGCTGCGGATCGCCCCGGCCAACTTGCGCAAGGCGCTTTGAATCTTGCTGCCCTGACAGGCGCGTGATCGGCCAGGTTTGCTGGCGGGATCGTGCTCACCCTTACTACCGAAATTCGTTGCATGAATCAGTTGGAGCTATTCCTGCCCTGCGCAGCCGGCGTTGAGTCCTTTCTCGAAGCGGAGGTTCGACGTCTCGTTGGCGATGAGCCGATCCGAGCCGTTCGTGCTGGCGTGCAGTTGCGTACCTCCTGGCGCAACGCCATGCTGCTCAACTTGCACAGCAGGCTTGCGCAGCGAGTGCTGGTGAGCCTGTGGAACGGGCGGTATCGCCAGGAGCAGGATTTGTACGACGCCGCATCCAGTGTGGCGTGGGAGATCTGGTTCGATCCCGAGCAGACGCTCAAGGTCGACGTCACAGCCCAGCACAGTCCGCTCAAAAGTCTGAATTTTGCGGCGCTGAAGATCAAGGATGCGGTATGCGACCGCTTTCGCGCCAAGCGTGGACAGCGTCCCAGCGTGGACACGCGCTGGCCTGATGTCCGCTTGTTTGCTCACCTGACGGCCGATGAGCTGACCCTGTATATCGACACGACGGGCGAGCCGCTGTTCAAGCGCGGCTGGCGCGAAGACAAGGGTGATGCGCCTCTGAAGGAGACCCTGGCGGCAGCCATGATCGCGGCAACAGGCTGGGATGAGCAAGCGCGCAACGCGGAGCGTTTGGTGGATATCCCTCCTTTGTACGACCCATGCTGCGGGAGCGGGACTGTGGTCATCGAGGCGGCCCAAATCGCGTTGAACGTCGCACCAGGCCTGCAGCGCCGATTTGCATTTGAGCGACTCATACCCTGCCAGCAGCACGTTTGGCAGGCGCTGAAGGACCAGGCCGCCAAGGCGCGACGGGAGTGGCCGGCCGGTCATCCGCCGATTGTGTTCGGCAGCGATGTCGCCTTTCGTATGGTCGACTTTGCTCAGCGCAATGCTGAGCGAGCGGGGGTTGCCTTCGCGATGCAGTTGCGCGGCGGCGATGCTTTGGAGCGTCGCCCGCCCACCGATCACCCCGGCGTTCTGCTGCTCAATCCGCCGTACGGTGAGCGCATCGCGGCTGCGGGTGTGGCAGGCCAGGACGCAAGGGCCAGAGCCTCTTCGCGAGCTGCCACAGGAAGGCCTCCCCGGGTGTTCACAGTCGGTGCTTCTGGGGTAGCCTCGTCAGCATCCGCGGCTGGGCGTGAAGGTTTCCAGAGCAGCGACGGCACTGAAAGCGATAGCGATACCTTCTTCGAACGTCTGTCCTCGCACTGGAAGAGCCATTACGCAGGCTGGACGGCCTGGTTACTCACGCCGGACAGCAAACTGCCCGGCAAGATGCGCTTCAAGGCCTCACGCCGAGTTCCGATGTGGAACGGCCCTATTGAATGCCGCCTGTTCCGGTTTGACTTGATGGCGCGTGGTCCCAAAGCAGCGCCTGTGGCCGACGAATGACCGTCTCGATGATGCACACGTCCCGCCCGGTGGTGATCGACACCAACATCGCGCTGGATTTGCTGGTGTTCCAGGACCCGGCGACAGAGAGTCTGGGCTCGGCACTCTCAGCGCCGGCAGGTGGCAATGCGGTGCTAGCGCCCTGGCTTGCCACCGATGCCATGGGGAGCGAGCTGGAGAGGGTGCTGGCGTATCCCCAGATTGCGCGCCGATTGCAGGCACAGGGAATGGCTGCTGGTGAAGTTCTCGGCCGTTGGCGTTCGATGGTGCAGCGTATGCCAGACGCCGAGAAGGCGCCTTACACCTGCAAGGACAGCGATGATCAGAAGTTCATCGATTTGGCGGTTGCTCATCAGGCCGTGCTGCTGAGCAAGGACGCTGCGGTGCTGTGCATGGCCAAGCGCCTGGCCAAGGTAGGAACGACCGTGATGGCGCAATGGCGTGAATGCGTCGTCTCCTAGGAGTCACCGCTGGTGGATGGCTCGTGGGAAGCTCTTGCCTCAACCAATGGAGGCATGCGCTAGATGCAGAAGTCCAAATCCAGTTCACGACACCCAGTTTTGATTGCCAGCCCTTCGGAAGGGCCGCCAGCCCTGATTCTTTATGGTCTGCCACACTCGCTCTACACGGGGATCGTAAGGGCCTATTTGCGACACCAGCAGATGCCCTTTGTTGAACTGCCTCCGGGCCATGAGCGTTTTCAAGCACGTGTTTTGCCGGTGGTGCAGCGTGGCATCATTCCCGTCATCGAGACGCCCGATGGCGTCATCATCCAGGACAGTCTTGACATCATCGACTACCTGGAGGCTTCTGGCGTACCTCGCCCAGCCTACCCAGCCGGAGCGGTCCAGCGAGTACTGGCGCAGCTAGTCCACCTGTATGGGGTTCAATGCATGTTGCGTCATGCCATGCATTTCCGCTGGTCATACCTCGAGGAGCAACAGCGCTTCCTCCAAGACGCTTTCTCCGCTGGCGCGACGCCGGCAGTTGCGGACAAGATCATGTCGCGTATGCACGGCTACCTGCCTGCGCTCGGCGTCGTGCCCGACACCTTGTCTTTGATCGAGGCTTCGTTTGACAGCTTGCTGGACATCCTCGAAGCACATTTCCATCATCACCCCTATTTGCTGGGGGGGCATGCCTGTATCGCCGATTACGGTTTGATCGGGCCCTTGTTTGCACACCTGGGGCGCGATCCTGTTCCTTCGGATCGCATGAAGCGCCGTGCACCGAAAGTCTATCGCTGGGTGGAGCGGATGATGGCGCCAGGAGTAGACGCGCCAGAGTTTGCCGGCTACCCAGCGCAACTGATACCCGACGACGAAATTCCCACAACCTGGACCTCTCTGCTGAGCCATATGGCCGAGGAGATGCTGCCTGAGATTCCCGACAAACTTGAATTCATGAAGTCGCACGTCCTGGCGACCTACCCGGCGCACGACCAACCCGTTTCCGAAAAGCCCCAGCGTCGGCACATCGGTAGCGTAGACACTTCGTTTCGCGGTGTTCCAATCGCTGCCAGTGTCGATCCCTACCTCATGTACTTGTTGGACAAGATCCAATCTGCCACCAATGCAGCCGAGGACAGCGGCGAAGAGGTCAAGCGCCGCCTCAGGCATTGGCTGAACAGCGTTGGCTTGGAGGCTGTGCTTCCTGGGGTGCTCGACTTTGGCGTTGGGCGCAAGCACCAGCTGGAAGTCTGGATCCGTCCGTCCGTCAGTTCATGCTGAACCGGTCAGGGCTGGCCAGCTTCCAATACACCGCATAGGCTGCGGGCAATCCTTCCGTCTTGCGCAGCAACGCGCCAGAGGGCACCTCTGGCAGCAGGGTCGCCAGTGGGCGAATTTCGTTTTCACTCACGCGACGCATGATGTGATGGGTGCCAATGTCACCTGGATGGTAGAGGCCTGCCGCCTGGATCAGTTCCTTCAACGCCTTCAACGTATTCTGGTGGAACTGAAATACGCGCTGCGCTTTGTCCGGCACGATCAAGGCCTGCTGGCGTACTGGGTCCTGGGTGGTGACACCCGTCGGGCAGTGGCCTGTGTGGCAGCTCTGGGCCTGTATGCACCCCAGTGCAAACATGAAGCCCCGGGCGCTGTTGCACCAGTCGGCGCCCAGGGCCATGACGCGCGCTATGTCAAAAGCCGTGACGATCTTGCCAGCACAGCCGATGCGTATGCGGTCGCGCAAGCCCACACCCACCAACGTGTTGTGCACCATGCGCAGGCCCTCCTGCAGCGGCACGCCGATGTGGTCAGTGAACTCCAGTGGCGCAGCGCCAGTGCCACCTTCGGAGCCGTCCACCACGATGAAGTCCGGCGTGATGCCCGTGGTTTGCATGGCCTTGACGATCGCGAACCACTCCCAGGGGTGGCCAATGCACAACTTGAAGCCTACTGGCTTGCCGCCGGAGAGTTCGCGAAGTGTCGCGATGAATTGCATCAGCTCGGAGGGAGTGCTGAACGCGCTGTGCGACGAGGGCGAAATACAGTCCTTGCCCACAGGGATGCCTCGCGCTTCGGCAACTTCGGGCGTGACCTTGGCGCCCGGCAGCATGCCCCCATGTCCCGGCTTGGCGCCTTGGCTGAGCTTGATCTCAATCATCTTGACCTGAGGGTCAATTGCGTTGGACTTGAAGCGCTCCGGGTGGAAGCGACCCTCGTCGTCGCGGCAACCGAAGTAGCCTGACCCGATCTCCCAGATCAGGTCGCCACCATGAATGCGGTGCCAGGTGGAAATGGCTCCTTCGCCCGTGTCGTGCGCAAACCCGCCTTTTTTGGCTCCCGAGTTCAGCGCTTCCACTGCGCGGGCGGACAAGGCGCCGAAGCTCATGGCGGAGATGTTGAAGATGCTTGCGCTGTACGGCTGGAGGCAATCCGGGCCGCCAATGGTCACGCGAAAATCGTGCGAATCCAGTGAGGTGGTGTTGATCGAGTGGTTGAGCCACTCATAGCCGTCCTTGTGCACATCGAGCTGTGTGCCAAATGGCCGTTTGTCCGTCTGGCCTTTGGCGCGCGCGTACACCACGGTTCGCTGGCTGCGGGAGAAGGGCGTAGCCTCGGTGTCGCTCTCGAGAAAGTACTGGCGAATCTCAGGGCGAATTTTCTCCAGCATATAGCGCAGATGGCCAATGATCGGATAGTTGCGCAGCACGGATCTGCGCGTTTGGCGCATGTCCCACCAACCTACCCAGCTCAGTCCCCCAAACACGAGGGCGAGCCACCACCAGGTCGAATGGCCTGCAAGTGCCGCGAGCAAGCTGCCGGCGAACAGTGCCACGCATAGTGCCATGGCCGTGTATCGGACCGGATAGAGCGCGTTCAATTTGTCTAGCATGTGGGGAGACCTTCCGACGGTGACAGGGGCCATTCACACCAATTGCTCGATTCGCGTGCGAAGGGAAATCCTGAACGGGCAAACAACAGTGGCGCTGTTGGCTGCCCCCTCCACTCCGGAAAGAGGCGAAATCCGTCGTGAAAGGACGGGACCGACAGGCCATACACTGCGAACATGATAATTGGCCGACGTTTCTTTTTTTCGGCAAGGACACCACATGACTGAACCCGTACATACCAGCAACCAGGACGAGAACGCCTTCAACGAAAACGATACGCAGGAAATTGACGACATCCTGGATGCACTGCGCAAGCGGGACGAAGAGACGCCTCAATGGGAGTTTCTCGATGGCGCGATGGCAGCGCTCATCTGCACCCGTCGCCCTCTAGGTTCTGATGAGTACCTGCCTTTGTTGCTCGAAGTGGGCGATGGCGGGACCAACCATTTCGATGATGAAGCGCAAAAGGAGCGTTTCATGGCGCTGTGGAACAAGCGCTGGGCTGAGGTGACGCAAAACCTCGACAACGTTGTCGAAAACCTCAGCGATGACGGTTGCTACCAGCCGGAGATTTCCGACGTGCGCGGCGCCCTGGCCTCCCTGCCAGAGGAGGAGCGCGCAGATGTGAGTGACGAAGAAATTCCTTCCTTCGCTCAGGTGTGGGCGTTGGGCTTCATGTTCGTGGTCGAGAACTGGGCGGAAGAGTGGGCCTCTCCGCGTGACAAAGAGGCTGCTGAATGGCTCGATCAAGCCCTGAACCAGATCGTGGCGCTGACCGAAGACGATACAGACAAGCCCGTGCACAATCTGTTCGAAGAAGAGGGCGAGCCCACTGTGAGCGACGAGCGCATGAACCAGTGGGCCGCTGCGGTGTGGGCTGTTTACGACTTGCGTCAGCTATGGAAGAGCCTGGGGCCTCGAGTGGACCCTGTCCGAAAGGTTGACGCGCCGGGGCGCAATGATCCTTGCTGGTGCGGAAGTGGCAAGAAATTCAAGAAGTGCCACGGCGCTGCCTGAATTTGTCCAAGCAACGATTCTCTATTCTGTTACTCCTCCGGTTCCAGTGAGCGCAGCAACTGCACGATGCGTTGCCGGCTTCGTTCGAAGTCGGAGTTGAGAATTTTGCTGGCCTGCCCGAAGCGGTGCGCGCGGCTAAGCCGCAGCGCCTCTTTCGCGACAGTGTGACACCGGATCTGCTCGGCCCGAATTTCCTGCAGCGTCTCCCTGGCCGTGCCAAACGCCTTTTCGTTCTCACGCAGCCATTTGCCCAAACCACTTTGAACCGCGTCAGGCAAAGGCGCCAGATCGGTGCTGGAAGGTGTGTCTGGAAGAACCGAATCCGTCAGACCGCTGAGGTGGTCATTGAAAAGGGCGCACCACTGGACATGCTCGACGATGGCACGGCGGATCGCGCTTTTGCTCAGTTGATGCCGGATGGGCTCCTCTGTCTTCACTTGCGCCTCGGTCGCGTCTACGGATGCCGTGACCGATGGATGAGCGACGTCTTTCTTGGGGCGCAGGCGTTGGAAGAGCTTCTTCAGGGGCATGTTTCTTATTGGTCTATTTGGCGCTGCTGACGCCTGCGTCATCCAGCGTTGAGGCGTCGATAGCCTAACCGCAGAACCTGGCTTCTTCAGGGGCAAGGCGATAAAAGTCCTTGCATGTGCCGATCAGTTCATTGGACTGTCGGCCCTGTCCGACAGCCATGTGAGAAGCATCACGCTGGCTCGCGATCCCCATTCCAAGCACCAAGCACAATTGGCACCAACTCACCCCGCCCGAGTCCGATCAAGCAGGCCCTGGAGTGCGTGGCGCGTAGTGGCGGCCCGAACGGCAGATCGGCCACCACCGAAGACACACTTTTGTGACGTTAGCCCGGTGGGTGTTCCCCACGCAAACCACACCGTGCCGACAGGCTTGTCTTCGGTCCCCCCAGTTGGGCCAGCAATGCCCGTGACGGCAACTGACCACTGTACGGGGGCATGCGCAAGTGCTCCTGCGGCCATGGCCAGCGCCACTTCCTCGCTGACCGCTCCGTGCGACTCGATGTCCTGGGGCCTTACCCCAACCTGTTCGCATTTGGCCAAATTGGAATAGGTCACGAATCCGCGTTCATACCAGTCGCTGGACCCACTGATGCTGGTGCATGCTGCAGCGATAAGGCCACCAGTGCAGCTCTCCACCGTTGCCATCATCTCGCCCCTGCCTTTCAACGCATTGGCGAGCTCCAGAATGAGTGCCTCCACAACTGAATCGTCCATGCTGAATCCTTTGGGCAGAGAGGGTGGAGCGATAGGTGTCAGGCGGTCCAGAAACGCCAGCCAGCGATCACCAGCAGCGTGCAGAGGGCGGCGGCGAAGTCATCAAGCATGATGCCAAACCCGCCGCGTGGACCGAACCCCTTGAAGTGCTGGTCGGCCCAGGCCATTGGGCCGACCTTGACGGCATCGAACAGCCGGAAAAGGCCGAAGGCCAGCAACTGGGCCATCCAGCTTGCTGGTGTGACAAGCCAGAGCACCAGCCAAAACGCCACCACTTCGTCCCACACGATATGGCCCGAGTCAGGCACGTTCATGTGACGAGCCGTGACCGTGCAAGCCCACCAACCTACCAAAGTCCCACTCAGTAGCAACACTGCCCAGGCCTTGTCGTTCATCCATGGGCTGAGGAGCACAAAGGTCAACCATGCCCAAAGGGTGCCCACTGTTCCCGGCGCTTTGGGGGACAAGCCCGACCCAGCGCCCAGCGCAATGAAGTGCGCCGGATGTGAGAGCAGAAATGCGCCGCCCGGCCGGATCTGTCGAGCCGGGCGATCGTTCAGCGGGGAGAGGGAAGAGTCCATGGCTGCATTATCGCGTTTGCCCTGCCAGGCTTTGGCCGTCATGGCCTTTGGGCGAAGTGGTCAAAGCTGCGGCCAACAAGCCCGACAGGTTCGCCTTGTGCGTCAAGCCAGCGCACGAGCCCGGCCTCGTCAGTCACTCGCCCAATGACGGTCAGAGCGATGCTGCATCGCTTTGCCAGTGCTGCAATAGCTTCTCGGTGGGCTACCGGGGCCGTGAACAACAATTCATAGTCGTCACCCCCGTCGATCTGACATTGTCGCTTTTGGCCGACCGTCAGATGTTTCAACCCGTCGGCGGCTGGCAGGGCATCGACAGCGATTTCTGCACCGACGCCGCTTGCTTGCAGTATGTGCATGAGATCACCTCCGAGACCATCGCTGAGGTCAATGGCCGAATGAGCCCATCCTCTCAGGCCTGTGCCAACGGACAAACGTGGGGATGGCATGTCCAGCCGCGCCTGCATTCGAGAGAATTCGCTTTCAGTGATGAGTTCCCTGGCTGCAAGGGCCCAAGGTTCACCGAGTCTGCTGGCGAGCGCGAGCCGTGCCTCGCCGATGGTGCCGGAGATGTAAATGTCATCTCCGGCGCGTGCTCCGCTGCGACGAAGTGCCTTGCCTGCGGGAACTTCGCCAAACACCGTCAGGCAAAGATTGAGAGGCCCCCGGGTGGTATCGCCCCCTATCAGCGCGCATGAATGGGCCGTGGCGAGGGAGAACAGGCCGCGCGAGAACCCAGCGAGCCAGTGTTCATCGGGCGAGGGCAAGGCGAGCGCGAGCGTGAACCCCAACGGTTGGGCTCCCATGGCAGCCATATCGCTCAGATTGACGGCCAGTGCTTTATGACCCAACGTCTGGGAGTCGACATCGGCGAAGAAATGCCTTCCCTCTACCAGCATATCGGTCGATATCACCAACTCGTGCCCAGGCGTCGGGGTCAGGATGGCAGCATCGTCCCCAATGCCCAGACGCAATGCTGGCGCAGTTTGGGCACTCGCCTGCTGCGCAAAGTGGCGCGCAATCAGCTCAAATTCGCCCATGATGAAGTTGATCACTCATCAGGCTGGCTTGACATCTTTGCTCGCATTGTCATTGCCATCGAGGGCTTTCGCGGTTGCCTCCGTAGCACCATTGCCTGGCGCCTCGCCCTCCGCGTCGTAGGTTCCATGGGCGTCCGCCTCGGCGTCTTGTTCGTCGTCATCCAGACCGGTCGCCTGTTCCTGCTCTGGCTCTTTGAGCGCGTCGGCAACTGTGAGACCCCGGTCTTCGTCGTTGCCATGCACCTCTCCTGCCCATGCCAGCGCTCTGGCCACCACCGGTGGACCAATCGTCTCGAAGACGGCAACCGCAGCCAACACAATGGATGCCACCTGGGCGCCGATGGCCGGAAACTGCTCGTTGGTGGTTTGCGCCAAGCCGATGGCCATGCCTGCCATGGGCAACAGCACCAGGCCGGCGTTGAGGCTTACTTTCTTTCGCCACTTCATGAGAAAGCCTGTCCCTGCCACGCCGATCCATTTGGCGGCCGAGCGAGCAACGACGAAGGCGGCGGCGGCGGGAGCGAATTGAGCCATCTCCTTGAGGTGGAGATTGGCCCCCGCATACACAAACAGTGCCACGAAAAACAGCTCGAATGCCGGGCCGAACTCCATTTTGGCAATGAGATTGGTTTTCTCTGCACTGCGAACCACGACCCCCAACACCAAAGGCGCAAACAGGGCAGACAGACCAAACGACAAAGCCAGCCCCAGCGTCATGGCCACCGCACCCACCACCAGCGCGAGGCTGTATTGCGGAGCATGGCGGGTCCAGCGCGCCACCATGTGAAGTATCCAGCCCAACACCACACCCAAGACACCTGAGCCAATCAGCTGGTAGAGGGGGGCGCCAATAATGGTGGTCAGCGGCGCTTCGCTTTGACGGTACATGAGCGGCATCATGGCGGCAAAGACCAGAAACGCGATCACATTGTTCATGGCCACAAGGGCCTCAGACCGCTCAGTGGTGCGGCCGTGGGCGCCCAGCTCGTGACTGACGTGCATCAACACCGCGGGAGACGACGAAATGGCGATCGCAGCCACCACCGCGGAAGCCAGCTCGTCGACCCCCAGCATCACCAAGGCGTAGTACACAGCAGCGAAGGTCAGCGCGCTCTCCACCAGAGACACCAGGAGCAGGGGGCGGTCTCGGATCAATTCCTTGAAATCCAGCGACAAGCCGAGGCGATAAAGAATCAGCGCCAACGCAATATCGACGACGATGCGGGCCTGAGCCAGCGATTCGTAGTCGAAAATGCCCAGCACATTTGGCCCTGCCACCAAGCCCACCAGCATGAAGCCGGTGATACTGGGCAGCCAACTCATGCGGTGGGCCAGGAAGCCTCCGAGCGCGCCACAGAACAGCAAGAAGCCGAAGAAGAACAGTGTGTTCAGTTCGATCGGCCATTGGGGCATGAATTCCATGCAATTGTCCCTTTAGGTATTTCGATCCACGACCGAGGCGGCTCTGTGTTCAATGCAGAGTGCGCGCGGGCGCTGCGTCATCGCTGCTCAGAAAGAATGGTGCAATGGCGCATTCGAAGCGCTCGCCGTCCTCCGCAACGCAGAAGTAGCTGCCACGCATGCTGCCACTGGGGGTTTGCAAGCGCGTTCCACTGGTGTACTGGAAGGATTCTCCTGGTCGAAGAAGCGGTTGGTTGCCCACCACGCCCAAACCCTTGACCTCCTCCATCTGGCCATTGGCGTCCTCGATGATCCAATGGCGTGAAATCAGCTGGGCCGGCACATCGCCCGTATTGGTGACGGTGATGGTGTACGAAAAAGCGTACAAATCCTCGTCCGGGGCCGACTGCTCCGCCAGATATTGCGGTTCGACTTCGCAGGTGAATTGGTACTTCGTCATGGCGCAGATGTTACCTGCTTCAGTCCGGGTTTCTGCTCAGGGGCCGCTTAGCCCTTCTCATCCTGCGAAAATAGCCGCTCCGCCCACTTTTTTCATTCTCGGTTGGTTGTACACACCGAGCGCAAACTATGGCCCATACCCCGTTCCGCATCGCTCCATCCATACTGTCTGCCGACTTCGCGCGCCTGGGCGAGGAGGTCAGCAAGGTGATCGCCGCTGGCGCCGACTGGATCCACTTCGACGTGATGGACAACCACTACGTTCCCAACCTCACATTTGGTCCCATGGTCTGCCAGGCGCTCAAACCCCACGCCAAAACGCCGGAAGGTGCCCCGATTCCGATCGATGTGCACCTCATGATCCAGCCGGTCGACGCTCTGGCTGGCGCTTTTATTGATGCGGGAGCTGATCTGGTGAGCTTTCACCCAGACGCCTCGGCGCATGTTCACCGCAGCGTCCAGGCCATCAAAGCCAGAGGCTGCAAGGCTGGCCTCACGTTCAATCCGGCCGAACCGCTCGACGTGCTGGATTGGGTGATTGACGACATTGACCTCATCCTGATCATGAGCGTCAACCCTGGATTCGGCGGGCAAAGCTTCATCGATTCTGCGCTGCGCAAGATCGAGGCAGCCCGCAAACGCATCGAAGCAAGCGGCAAGGACATACGACTGGAAGTGGATGGAGGCATCAAGGTGGACAACATCCGGCGTGTAGCGGATGCGGGTGCTGACACTTTTGTGGCCGGCAGTGCCATCTTTGGCCAGCCAGACTACAAGTCGGTCATTGATCAGATGCGCAAAGCCCTCGCTGGATGACGGGCCCGCTTCCTCGTGGCTCGCGGAGTGGGCGTGCCGTGATCATCGACTTGGACGGAACGATGGTGGATACCTTGGGCGATTTCGAAGTCGCCCTCAATCGCACGCTGCTCGAGCTTGGCCGACCTTTGGTCTCGCGCTTGCAGATCGAGCAGATGGTAGGCAAGGGCTCCGAACATCTGATTCTTTCGGCGCTGATCGCCGGAGGCCTTGCCCAAGATCAAGCCCAGGAGTCACTGCCCAGGGCCTGGGAGGTCTATCAGCAGGCCTACCAGTCGATCAACGGGGATCACAGTGCCGTGTATCCGGGCGTGGCAGCGGGATTGAGCGCGATGAACACGTTGGGTCTGCGATTGGCCTGCCTGACCAACAAACCGCGTAACTTCGCTTTAGCGCTTCTCGAGCAAAAAGGCTTGCTCGGGCACTTTGCGTACGTGTTCGGCGGTGATTCGTTTGAAAAGAAAAAACCGGATCCACTCCCCTTGATGCGCACCTGCGAAGCTCTGGAGAGCAAGCCAGAGCACACCGTCATGATCGGTGACTCGCGCAATGACGCCGAGGCAGCGCATGGCGCCGGCTGCCTTGTGTGGTTGGTGCCCTATGGATACAACCATGGTGAGCCGGTGTCGGCGGTCCCGGCGGATGCCATTCTGGACGATCTGGAGGATGCAGCCCGGCGCTTGGCAGCAATGGTTGCAAGCTGTTGATGCCGGAGCATGACGCTCAGTACATCAGTCGGCCGTTCTCGGTGGCTACGCCAATGTCCACCCAGTGGCTGCCGACATTGCTTTGCGAAAAATCGACTCGGAACCCTCCCAGGTCCAGCTCGCCCATGCGGCGTGTGGCATTTGCAATGGCCGCACCGCCCATGGTGGTTGACCGGTTGGCTGCAGCCTCGAAGATGCGCATCACGATCATGGCCTCCATATGGAAGCCGGAGAAATTCTTGACCTCTGGCAGGTGCGTGCGCATGACCCGTGCGAGCTCTCGCTGGATTGGCATCTTGATGCCCGACGGGTTGGGGAACGTTTGCGCAATGCCGACGCCTCGAGCGCCCTTCTCGCCAGCAAACTTTTGCAAGGCGGGCACTGGCAGGTAGGACAAGGTGAACAGTTGTTGGGACATGCCGGCCGCCCGCAATGCTGCAATGCCCTCGCCCATGAACTTGGGCGCTCCAATGACCATGGCCGACTGAACTTTGGCCGAGGCCAAACGCTCAGCAGCCGCTTTGAGAGAAGCCGCATCGGTCGCCGACTCCGATCCGACGACTGTCATGTTGCCGAGCGCCTTGGCTGCGCGTTGAGCGGAGGCAAAACCCGAGTTGCCCATGGGAATGTTCTGGTAGAGCACGCCGATGGACTGGATGGTCAGTGTCTTGGCGTGTTCAACAATCTTCTCGATTTGCTCTTCGTCTCCGGCGCGCACGTGAAGCAGCAGCGCGTGTCCTGGGTTGCGAAGAACCGATGCACCAGGAATGGCATTGAGCACCAGCATGTCTTGCTGATCCAGCGTGCCTTCGTCCAGCACGCGCTTGAGCGTGGCCGAGCCAATCGGATTGAGCAGAGCCACTGCTTTGGCTTTTCTTGCTTCCACCAATTGCTTCATGAAGCCCTCGTAGGAGTAGGCGTCGTCCAAGGTCAGCAGTCTGAGCTTGCGTCCCTGGATGCCGCCTTTGCTGTTGATATCAGCAACCGTGGCCCTGAAGCCTTCGTTCAACAGTTTGGCGTCGGGCGCCGGAAGAACCGTGAACGGCCCTATGTGGGCCAGTACGATGTCATCTCCGGCGCCGAAAGCGTAAGGGGTGTTGAGTGTCAGTCCGCCAGCGGCCAAACTGAGCAGAACATCGCGACGGTGCAAAAGCATTAAGCCTCCAAAAAAAGGGTCACGTCAAAAAACGGTCGATGGGATGACAAGGGGGGCGTGGTGAGATTTTGGCGATCTTCTTTTTGTAGCAGAACGTCCTGCATGAGACAAGCTTACTTACTCGGACTTCTTCCCCAGCAACGCATCCTTGAGGCGCCAGTCCGCTGGAGATTTACCCAGCCAGATGCCAAGCATGGCTTCGAAGAACTCTGGCTCCTTGAAAAGCTCGCCCTCTGGAACGCCATTGACCAATACCGTCATGCCGGTTCCGGGGACCCAATCCACGGTAATGGTCTCGCCCTCGCCCAGGGACTTGTGTTTTGAAAAGATGTTGCTCATACGCATGACGCCCGGTACCAGCTTGGAGAACTGGCTGTAGTCCATGTTGTCTTCAATGCCGCGGGCAAACATCTTGCCCAGCTCATCGGACTTGACGGTTCTCAGCAATGTGAGCACCAGCCTTTTGGGGCCAGTGGCAGCCATCACCTTTTGTGGGGTGTCAGCTTTGTCGGTGGTCAGGTACAGGCTGGCTACGTAGACCTTGAAGACAGCCTTGTAGCGAATGCCCGCTCCGTTTCTCACAAGTGTTTGCCCTGCCACGGTGCTCTTGTCCGGAACCTTGACGCCTGCAAGCTCCAACTCCTCAGCCGATGCAGCAGGGAGTGCCAACATGGAGCAGGTCAGGAAGAAGGCCCAAAGGCCAACTTTTGCACGAACATTGAATGCCTTCATAGGGATCGCCCGGTTGGTTGAACGCAAATTTTGCCGCCCAGAAATCGGCAGTGCTCCATGATGTCGCAAAGTGCCTGGTTCATCGAGCGCCTGGCGGCTTATTCTGGTTGGCGAAATTGCAACAGTCACTGCACGCGTGACATAGCTCACGGTGCCTGCTCCGCGGGGGCGAGGCATCGTCCAGGTGCCCTGTGCATCACCTCCGCCGTGCGCGCCACGGGCTTTGCGGGATGAGGAGTGAGGCGCGAACGCCCAGGCAAGCCCGGACCGCTTGCCTGCATTCGCAGCGAAGCGCATCGCCCGCAACGTATTGGCCTGCTTCGCGTTCGGGCCAAAACAGGGCCCGGCCACACCTGTTGCCCTGGCAATGGCCGTTGGGCACACGACTCGACAAGCAGGCACGCCATCCTTCCTGGTATTGACCTCGAACGCGCATGGCGGAGGCGATGCAGGGGGTGGCCATGGACCCATGTCGGGATTTTGCTAAACTGCGGTCATCATGAAGATCTCCAGCACGTTGACCCTCAAAGGCCCGCTGCCGCGCCGTATTGGCGAGGGGGCTTGGCCCTGGCGTAAGCCAGCCTGACATCCGTGCCCATTCCCTCGTGGGGTGCCGGTCGTTCAACGACATTTGACGTGCCCCAGGTCATGCATCGGTTAAGTGCATGACCCAGCCCCCTCCGATTTGACGTGCCCGAAGTGACCTGAGACAGGTCATGTGAGGGTGAGTGGAGATTTCGCAGTGACAAGCGCATCTGATTTTTCACGATTGGCCGACGAAGGCTACAACCGCATCCCCCTCATGGCCGAGGCCTTTGCCGACCTCGAAACGCCGCTTTCTCTCTATCTCAAGCTGGCCCACACCGACGGCGACGGTCGCCACAGTTTCTTGCTCGAATCTGTGGTGGGCGGCGAGCGCTTCGGGCGTTACAGCTTCATTGGCCTTCCTGCACGAACCGTGCTGCGCGCCAGCGGGTTTGGCGAGCATGCCCGCACTGAAGTCGTCACCGATGGCGAGGTGGTGGAAACAGCCACGGGCAACCCGCTGGACTTCATCGCTGAGTACCAGTCCCGTTTCAAGGTAGCCCTCACCGAAGGCCTTCCTCGCTTCTGCGGCGGCCTGGCGGGCTATTTTGGTTACGATGCTGTTCGCTACATAGAAAAGAAGCTCGAGACCACCTGCCCGGAGGATGATCTGGGCTGCCCGGACATTTTGCTGCTGCAGTGCGAAGAAGTCGCGGTTATCGACAACCTCTCTGGCAAGCTCCACTTGATTGTATTTGCCGATCCAGGGGTGGACGAGGCTTACGAGAAGGCTCAGGCGCGCCTGCATTCGCTTCGCCAGGCCTTGAGAGAATCGGTGAACGTCCCTCCCATGGTCAAGGGCGAGAGCTACCCAGCCGAGCGCAGCTTTGACAAAGCTGA
>JBNKNN010000250.1:0-14411 GCA_050293865.1 Hydrogenophaga sp.
GTTTGAAGTCATCCCGCCGCGGGTGCGCCCACCTGTCTGGCGGGGTGGGCCCGGGCGAAGGCGTCGAACGTGTGGCAGCGCGCCACGATGCGCTCGATCGTGGACAGGCCCCCGATGTCGATGCGCAAGACCCCCATCACCGCAATCACGCTGGCCAGGCAGATGTCGGCCATGGTCACGGCATCGCCATGGCAAAACGCGCCGGTGTCGGCTTCGCTGGCCAGGCGCTGCTCGACCGCGCGCAGCCCGGTGCCAAACCAGTGGGTCTGCCAGGCGCGCCAGGCCGCGTCGTCGATGGGCATGGTCTGGGCCATGTGCTGGCCCATGTACTGGCGAATGCGCGGGGTGATCAGCGGGTGGGTGTCCGAGGCGATCATGCCGGCCAGGGAGCGCACGCGGGCGCGCCCGTGGCGGTCATTGGGCAGCAAGGCGGGAGCGGGGTGTGACTCCTCCAGGAATTCGAGGATGGCCATCGACTGGGTGATGGGTGCATGGCCGGCGGGAATCAGGGTGGGAAGGCCGCCCAGCGGACTGAGCGCGCGATAGTCCGTGCCGTGCTGTTCGCCCGCGCCGAGGTCGATGCGCCGCTCTTCGGCCTGCAGCCCCTTCATGTTCAACGCCACCCGCACCCGAAAGCTGGCCGCCGAACGCCAGTCGGCATAGAGGGTGTAGTCGGGCGTGGTGGCGTCGGGTGCGCGAGCGGGGTCTTTCATCAATGCAGGCTCATGGGCAGCGAGGTGGTTTTCAGGCGCACCAGGGCCGGCCGCACCTCAAAGGGCGCTGCCTCGCTCTGGGTAATGGCTGCGGCAATGGCCTTGGCTTGGCGGGCAATGGGCTCGATGAACCGGCTGCTGTGTCCATCGATGGTCACGCAGTCGCCCAGGGCGTAGATGTGGGGGTCGCTGGTGCGCAGGGTGGCGGCCTGCACCGCAACACCCTGGTTCCATTCGAGTCCGGCGCTTTGCGCCAGGCGCGGTGGCGTGGCCAGGCCGGTGGCCGCGATCACGGCGTCGGCTTCATGGACCGTGCCGTCGGTCGTGGTGAGGCGGTAGCGTTCGCCGGCTTTCTCCAGTTGTTGAACCTGCGCGCCGCCGACAAAGCGGATCGGCAGGTCCTTCCAGGCTTCCAGCAAGGGCGTGCCCACGGCCTCGGCTGGCCAGCGGCCCAGGGGCTGCGCGGTGAGATCGAGCAGGGTGATGCGGTGCCCGCCCAGGGCGAGGTCATTGGCCAGTTCACTGCCCACCAGTCCGGCGCCCACGATCACCACATCCTTGGGCGTGTTGCCCAGGGATGTGCGCAACCGCTGGTAGGCCGCCAAGTGGTTGACGCGCCAGCACAGCGCGGCAGGCAGCGCAGGCGGCAGGGCGGGGTTGGCCCCGTGTGCCAGCACGAGCTGATCGTAGCGCAGGGTGCCGCGCGTGGTGCGCAGGGTGCGGGTGGCCGGATCAATGCGAATGGCGTGGGTCTGGGCGAGCAGGCGAACGCCCAGGCGCCGGGCCGCTTCGGCGCCGGTTTCCTTGACGAGTTCGCGGGTGTCGATCTGCCGCGCCATGGCCACCGACAGCAATGGCTTGTCGTACACATCGGCCTCGCAGGCGCTGACCAGCGTGATGGGCAAATTGGCGTCATGGGCGCGCAGGGCTTGTGCGGTTTGCCAGCCGGCACGGCCACCGCCCACGATGACCACACCCGGTGCGTTTCGCGTGGCGGCCATGACCGGGGCGGCGCTGCTGGCGCGCGCTTGCAGCTCCTCCAGGCTCGGAGCCTCATAGGGTTCGAAGTCGCCTTTGGTCACGCCGCACAGCGGGCAGGCCCAGTCGTCGGGAATGTCGTCAAAGCGGGTGCCGGCGGCGAGTCCACTGTCGGGGTCGCCCGTGGCTTCGTCGTAGATGTAGCCGCAGGCGTGGCAGATGAACTGGCGGTAGGGCGCGATGGCCTCGATGGCCGAGGCCACAGGGCTCTTGCCTTGGGCAGGTTGGGTGGCAGCGGCGTTCATGCGGGCATCTCCTCGGCGCTGAGCCGCGCCATTTCCTTGCGCAGGTGTTTGATCGCCGGCGTGACGATGGCCACGAACTGCGCTTCTCGCACGCGGCGCTGCACTTCGGAATGCATGAGGTAGCCACGCGCGCCCTGGTGCATGAGGGCGGAGTTGGCCGCGCGCAAGCACAGCTCGGCCCCGTGGGCGCGGGCGTCGAGCACCTCGATGAAATACTCGGTGGAGGTGTCAAACGGGGTCTCGGCCAGTTTCATGACGCGCGCCACCAGCGCGTCGAGTTCGGCCTGCAACTCGGCCGGACGGTCTTCCAGGTACTGGTTGACATGACCGAGCTGCCCTTCCACGGCCCACATGCTGTCGATGGCACCTTGCACGATGCCCGCCGCGATGCCGCATTGCAGCAGCACAAAGCCTCCGCGGATGCGCGCGATCAGCGGCTTGGCAGGGTCGGCCACCAGGTCCTCGGCGCCCACGAACAGGTCTTTGCAGTGCACGCTGTAGGTGCCCGTGCCCTCCATGCCCGAGAACTCGGGGCATGTCTTGAGCGTCACGCCCGGGGCATCGCAGCGCAGCATGAACATCACCTCGCGCCCTTCACTGGCGCCGTCCACCTGCACCGAGGCGATGGCGCCAAAGTAGTGATCGGGGGCCAGGTTGCTGACCCAGGGGAGCGTGCCGTTGACCCGGTAGCCGCCTTCCACCGGCGTGGCTTTGAGCAGCAGGGCTTCAATCTGCGCAAAGCTCTTCATGGGGTTGGACAGCCCGGTGCCGCCCAGCGTTTCTCCGCGCATGTGGCGCGCCAGGCGCTCGCCGGTGAGCGCCGGGTTGTCCGAGGCCTGCATGTACAGGCCCGCCACGCATTGGCACCACATCATGAAGCCGGTGGCGCCGCAGACCTTGGAGGCCTCGGCCATGGCGAGGATGGCCTGGCCGTAGTCGCCGGGCGTGCCATCAGGTTGCGTCAGGTGGGCCCCCATGGCGCCGCACGCGGCCAATTCCTTGAGGATCTCGGCGGGATAGGTGCCGCGGTCGATCGCGTAAGCGTTTTCGGCCAGCGGACCCTGAGCAATGGCGCGCACCGCGTCGATGAGGCCAGTGGGCTGGGGGGTCAGTTCGGGGGGCAGGTCAGCGGCATTCATAGGGATCTTTCTGTCTTGAGTGCGCAGTGGGGCGGAGCGGCCGGAAGCGGGAATGGCGCCGCCCCGGGCCGTTGGCGTGGCCTCTCAGGCCATGCTGATCTCGAAGGGCACCGGATTGCGGATGGTGTTGGCCACGGGGGAATAGAAGTTCGCGTGTTTCACGATCTCCTCCAGTACCTCGCGCGAGGCGTCGCCCTCCACCAGAACCTTCACGCGTACGGCCTGAAAGCCCATTTGTGGCGGCGTCATCTCCAGGGCGCCTCCGGCACCCCAGGCAGCCGGGTTGCCGATATCGCCCTCCAGGAACACCTCCAGTTTGCTGAGCTTCACGCCCTTCCAGGTGGCCACCGCCGTCACACCCACGGCAATGCAGCCCCCCAGCCCGGAGAGCACGATTTCGCCGGGTGCGGGCGCGGTGTCTTCGCCAAAGAGGTGAAGCGGTTCATCCACCACCACGGTGTGCTTCTCGCCCACGTGGGACAGCGAGCGGTACTGGCCTTCCATCACGGTGTGGACCTTGTTGGTGCCCCGGCGCGCCGGGTTGGCCTTGCCGGCTTCGGCGAACTTGGCCAGTCCCTGAGCGTCGATGGGGCGCAGGTGGGTTTTCACGGTGGTGACAGGAGCGGAGTCGAGAGCAGTGGTTTCGGACATCGTGTTTCCAGAAATGAGTGAAAGAACAATGAAATGCAAGAAATGCGCAGGGGAATTGGAAGCCGGGCGAAGTGGGCACGAGCCCCTGCCCGAAGGTCAGGCCGCCATGGCCAGCGGCGGCGTGGCGCTTGCCTGGGCAACCGGCAGGCCGGTCTCGATGGGCAGGCTGGGGTCGCGCGACCACTCGTTCCATGAGCCGAAATACATGCGCACATCACTGAACCCGGCCTGCTTGAGGGCGAGAAAGGTGTTGGAGGCGCGCGCGCCTTTGAAGCAGTAGAGGTAGATCGTGTCGTCCGTGGTGATGCCTGCGGTGGCGCACTCGGCCCTCACTTCGTCGGGGCTCTTGAACACCGGGCCCTCGGCGGTGGGCTTCATGAAGCGGTACCACTCGATCCATTTCGCACCGGGCAGGCGGCCCTTGCGTGGCGCAAAGTCTTTGCCGTAGGGGGACGAACTCTCGCCAATCCATTCGTCCACATCGCGCACGTCCAGCATCACCGTGGGTGTGTCCAGCGCGGCCAGTACATCGCCCTGCGTGAGCATCACGTCACTCATGGTCAGGTCAGTGGGGAAGCTGGCGGGGGTGGGGGTGGCCGCTTCGGTGGAGACGGGCAGGCCCGCGGCCTTCCAGGCGCTGAAGCCGCCGTTGAGCACCTTGATCTTGGGGTAGCCCAACCAGGTCAGCAGGTAGTAGCCGCGGCAGGACTGGCCGTAGCCGCTGTTCATCGCATCTTCGTAAAACACGGCGGTTTCCTTGCCGGACAGCCCCGCGTCTCCCAAGGCCTTGGCAAAGGTTGCCTTCAGCTCCTGCAGACCCTCGGGTGTGGATGTGGCCAGAAAGGTGAAAATCTCGCGCAGGTTCACCGCACCGGGAATGTGACCAGCGGCAAAGGTGTCTGCGTCGCGGGTGTCGATGATCACGACTGGTTCGGCGGCCTCAAGGGCAGCCAGCTGCACGGGGGCAATCAGGGTGGCTTCGATGCTCATGGGGACCTCTTGAAAAGGGCAAAGGCAGAATCGCCTGCCCTGCTCTTTGCAACCCGCGTGCCAACTTCAGCCGACGGCCCATTCATTTCCTTTTATTCTTCTAAGTGCTTGTATTGGCTTGGCTTTTTTTGGAACCCTTGCATCAAGCTTGTCGTTGATCCGCAAGCCCCGATGGCCGAACAAACCAGTTTGTCGACAATGTGTCGACACAATGTCGACCCTCAACTACCGCAGGCCCGCCTTGCGCAACCGGTAGCTGAACTGGCGCAAGGTGAGCCCTAGGCTTTGGGCTGCTCTCGACTGGTTGCCGTTGTGGCGGGTCAGCGCGTCGCGCAACGTGTCGACACCATGCGACTCGGCACGCTCGTAGGCGCGCACCAGCCCCGGAGCGGCCGCAGTCGTCGCTGCTGCCTCAGGTCGCATTGCCACTTGGGCCGTAGGAGGGGTCGCTGTCACCCGCTCGGGCATCAGCCGCTCAAGCTCGTCGGCGCTTACCAGCGTGTGGTCAGCCAACAGCACTACCCGCTCGATCAGGTTGCCCAGCTCGCGAATGTTGCCCGGCCATTCATGCGCCTCCAGCATTGAGAGGGCATCGGCCGACAGGTAGACGTTGCGCTGGTGGGTCTGGTTGGCCCGGCTCACGAAGTGCAGCGCGAGTGCCCGTATGTCGTCGCGCCGCTCTCGCAGGCTGGGCAGGCGAATCGGAATCACGTTGAGGCGGTAGTACAGATCCTGCCTGAAACGGCCCGCCTGCAGCTCTTGCACCAAGTCGCGGTTGGTGGCGGCCACCAGGCGCACGTCGATGCGGGTCTCGCGCGTGCCTCCCAGTCGCACCAGCGTGCTTTCCTGCAGCGTGCGCAACAGCTTCGATTGCATGGCCAGCGGCAGCTCGCCAATTTCGTCCAAGAAAATCGTGCCGCCGTTGGCCTGCTCGAACCACCCTGCCCGCGCGGCGTTCGCCCCTGTGAAGGCGCCGCGCTCATAGCCAAACAGTTCAGATTCAAACAGGCTGTCGGGAATCGCCGAGCAATTGACCTTGATGAAAGGCTGGTCGCGCCGGCCACTGGCCAGGTGAACCGCGCGCGCAAACAGCTCTTTGCCGGTGCCCGACTCTCCCAGTAGCAAGACGGTGGCTTGCGACTGCGAGACCCGCTCCAGCTCCCCCAGCGCCTGAAGCAAGGCGGGAGACCGCCCAATCAATCCGTAACGCGCGGTGTTAATGTCCAGTGCGCGGGCAAGCGCTTCATTGCGCGCTTCCAGTTGCCGGGTTTGTTCGGCCACCAGTTGCTCCAGCTGCAGCAACTGGCCGGCCAGCGTGGCCAGGATGCGCAACAAAGCGAGATCGTCGTTCAAATGGCGCTGCCGGCTGCGGATGCGGTGGCAAGCAAGCACACCGATGGTTGCACCATTGACCATGATCGGCAGCGCAATGAAAGCCACAGTTTGCTCCGGCAACGCAGCCCGAAGGACCGTGCGAAACAAGAACAGGGGCTCGGCGTCCACGTCTTGCACAATAGCCGGCAAGCCGCTGGCGAGCACCCGGCCAGTGATGCCCTCGCCCCACCGAAAAACCCCGCGCTCGACCTCTTCGGTAGTGAGCCCGTAGGCATGATGAACCGAGGCTGTGCGTTCGCCCTCCACGGGCGGCGAATCGTCGACAAGCACGATCCTGCCCCGGTTCAAACCCAGCAGTTCGCTCATCAAATGCAGCATTTCCCGCAGTACCAGCTTGGAGGCCAGGCTGCGCCCCACGAGCTTCGTCACTTCGCGCATGAGCAACAGCTCCTGGGCAGACCAGTCAGTGCCAAAGGATTCGGGTTTCGAGGGTAGGGAAGTCATTGGGGATCGAGTAACACCCAAATGAACTAGCAAGTTTCGCACCACTTCCAACTCTCGCAGGCGTGCGCTTGGGCGATCAAGAGATACGAGTGTCTACCCTGGCCAGAGCGTGGCGACCCTCAAGGAAAGCGATGCCGGCATGCCGGACGCAGAGATATGTCGCAAGCACGGGATCAGTTCCCCGACGTATTACGCCGTTAACTCTTCCGGCTCCAACACGGCAGCCGCTTGTAGCGTGTGGTGACGCGGTGACGCAGATTCTTTGGCGCCACGGGACATTGACGATCCCTCCACAGATGCCGGATATACGGCTGCAGGTGCTCTACCCCAAGGTTCCCAATCGGCCAGTTCCTTGCTGTTGAGGGGGAGTCCATTTAGGAAGGGTTAGGCGTCATCGCGCACCTTCATGAGCGCGAACCCCAGAAGATTGAGACCCCGCCACTGATTCGGATTGTTGACCTTCTCGTCGTCTTGGGCGAGCCCAACTCCCCAAACTCTATCGACAGGACTTGCCTCGACTAGAACCCGCTTACCGGTCTGCCGCAGAAACTCACCAAGCTCTGAGTTCTGAGAAAACTTGGCTTCATTTGCCCGCACAACAATTGAAAACCTCTGTTGAAGCCAGGTAGGTTCGTCAAAGCCGCGAACTTGCCGGCCCAAGGCTTTGGCAGCGCCGGGATTTCTGGCCTGTAGTACTTGCTCTTTGACTCCTTGGTCGCCAAAGAGAGCAGCCTTCTCCGCCATCATGAAGTGCTCAGCGGTCGG
The DNA here is from genome assembly GCA_050293865.1 of Hydrogenophaga sp. GTDB lineage: Bacteria > Pseudomonadota > Gammaproteobacteria > Burkholderiales > Burkholderiaceae_C > Hydrogenophaga. Next base: position 7,381 of record JBNKNN010000250.1, read on the forward strand.
GTATCTCTGGCCATCGACAGTGAATGGAGCGCCATACCACTGACTGAAGCATGCCGCCGTGACCCCGTGCCTGTTGCTCTGATGACCCCAGAAGAAGACGAACTTCAGCTTTTCTCCAGCGTTGAAGCGGGATCGCAGATCCTCGACAAAGTGCGAATCGTCCATAAACTTCTCTGACGCCTAACGTTCAAGGCCAGCGGAAGCCGCAGGCCGTCCGTGCTGGGCCGACAAGTTAGATTGCACATCGACCTTCACTCTGACCTCCGAAAGACAGTCTCAACGAGCTTAGCCGTGGCAAATCCCGCGGCGACTCCACCAACAATAAACAGCTTGGCGTCTGGCCAAGAGCTGATGCCCATTTCAATGGCAACAAGTATGCCAATCCCTGCCCCAGCAGCGACCATGAGTATTTCAAATATCCTTCGCTCAGCCATACAACCTGCAATCTAACGAAGCTGTGCAAAAACCCCATCAGCAGACGCACTCAAGGTCAGCTCACGAGAATGGATGTGTGGATGTGTCACGGCTGCGTTCCTCCTGATTCGTTTTGTCGTTTGCGACGCCGCTGTCGACTTCGGTTCGACCCTGCGCCTTTTGAATAGCGCTCTGAGTGGGATCTAGATGACCGATTTTGGGCCAACCAATGCCCTTCAATTTACCCCAATTCGCACCAGTTTCTCAATGTTGTGCACCAGACAATACAGTTGCCACTGCGTGCCCACTTTGCGCTGCCCGCGCAGCGTGAAGCGGTTCAACCGCTTGTTGTGCCTGAGGTTGCCAAACACCGGCTCCACCGTCCCGATCCGCTGGCTGTGCACGTCATCAGCACGATTTTGAGCATCACCCTTGGGTCGTATGCGCTAGCGCTTGTCTCGCAATTGCGAAACCGCTCATCAAGCCCGCTGAAGTCCAGCTCGTGATCGACCAGGTGGTCCAGCGCAAACTCGAACGATCCCGGCTGGATCTGCTCGGCCAGCACCACCGGCAGCAGCCTCGGATTGCGGTCCACCACCTTGTATCGCGCCATGCGGGCAACTCCTTGTGCTTCTCATCGAGAACGTCGCCCCATCGTAATGGGCTTCAGTTGAGCGGCGATGAACTCACTGGTAGTTTTTGCACAGCCTCAACGTTTGAGATGAGTGGGAGCCGTAGGCGATCCACTCTCGATCAACAAGTTAGACCGCATGGGCGCCCTCAAGGATAAGGCCGACAGCTCCATCGGGTACGAGTCGGTCAACGGTGCAGAGATCATGAGTCCCCAGCGGGTGCCATGTTCCAAGCACGAACTGGAGACTCACCGTTCGGCTTAGCTCCGCGACGAACGCCAGTAGCTCCTCCACGTTTTCACGACTGAGCGTCTCCGTCTTCACGCGTAGACCAAGATTCCAGTCAGGGATATCCTGCCCCTCCATCAGGGGTGCCTTCACGTTCGTAAGCTCAAGCCCCTGGACCGGCCACGTCTGCGCGAACCGCTCGAAGGCGGTCAGCAACTCCTCTTCGATCTCCTAGAGGTCAGTGCTATCGGCGTACACGAACAGACGGTACATCGTGCGGCCCAACGTTTTACGTGAGGGACCGCCGTAGCGGCGAAGCCGCGAAGGGAACCCACAAGCGCGGCTTGTGGGCGGTCCCTCTCGACGGAAATGTTGGGCGTCTGAGTTATGGGCACAGGACGCTCCCACAAAGCTCTAAAAGCCGACCATTCTGAAATCTAGCGCCGAGCGTATGCTCCTCATCCCACGTGACACGATAACCGAACTCAATTGTTTGCTTGCCGTCGAGGGGTGTGACAGCAACAAATTCGAGAACGACGTGAGGCCATACGTCACTTGGATTGCTCACTTCAGGAAGCGGCTCTTCTGGCGCGGGTAGCTCGCCGGAGGCTACGGCCTCTGCATATGGGGCCAAGTGTTGAGCAAGTTCCTTTTCAATTTCGGCTCGCCAAGACGGATATCGACTAGCAATGGACTTGGCAAGCTTCATTGCATCTGGATCAGGCCCATTTTTTGGCCCGTCGATGATTAACGGAGCGGCATCACCCAGCGCACAAATACGCCCTCGCCACATTCCACGTGAGCGCTTCAATTCACCAAAATCACTGTCAAGAATAGATGGTGACGAGAATAGGCCGAACATTGGAAACCTCCGATGATCTAAGACGTCCGACGTGGAATTGACCGGACCTGCGCGGCTTGCCGCGCAGCGTCCAGCGACCGAACGGAGCGAGGTTGAGCGCCGGGTGGGGGCTAGAGTGGGACATGCTTCAGCCACCGAAAGCCAACGTACCCAAGCATTGCGCCAACGAGCGCAAGCAGCGCATACAACTCACCTGAACCGTTTGAGATTGCTGCAACGACTACTCCCGAAGCTGAACCAACAAGTATGCGATGCCACGAACCAACCAAAGGGTGGCGCTCGTCGTCTACGCCGTGCAGATAAAACACGGTTGTTACAACAACAAAGATTCCAGCAAGGGGACGAACGGGTGCCGGATCACACCAAGAGCCAGGCAGGAAATGGAAGGCGGTGAACAACGCTCCAAAACCTGTAGCAAGAGCAAGTTCAGCCCAGTGCATGTGCCTCCCAACGTTTGACATGAGGGATGGCCAGACGGCGTAGCCGGCTGGACATCCCCTCAATGGAATGGTTGTTAGGCGTCACTGGCCTCCAGTGCTCGGATGGCCGCGATGATCGGTTCCCAATCCGTGGGCGGCGCAGGCGCACCCAGGTTGCGTAAGATTGCTTGCGAACGCACATGGTGTTCCCTCCGAAGGCCTGGCAGGTCGACGTACGCTCTTTCCGCTAGTGCGCCGGCGGCAACCTCTTCGACACGGCTGGACATTTGCTCCATGAGCCGATCATGAAAGCTGCGAACCTCATTCATGAAGTGTTCCCGAGGCAGGTTCCATCGACCGAGCTGCTCGGACCATGCGGGGTTTCCCTCCAGCAGTTTGCCTCGGTTGTCCCACTCGATGTGCACCGTGTCGTCATCCGACCAGAACACGATGTGAGTTGATGGACTGAGGTGCGTACAGTCCAGCGTGCGACGCCCCATCCACGGGCCAGCATCGTCGATCAAATCCGTCGACTTCTCTGAGGCGCACCACTCCTTCCAGTAGTGGTCGCGCTCCGTCGCTTCGTCAACGGAGATATATCGCCTAAGCTCTTTTGGGACGGGCTCCAATGCGTATGGGACCACGTCCAGCACATCCTCGTAGAGACGGGCAACCTGGTAGTCACAAAAGCGCGAGACGCCCAGGATCTCTTGAACGCGAACGGCGTATTCGAACAGCGTATGCTCGCCTGCTTGGATCCAGTACAGACCGTCAGTTAGACCAAACCAATGAAGGCTGGGCGCCTCCGGTCCGCCCCAGGGCTGAATCTCGCGCAAGGGTCGGAGCTCAAACTCGAAGAGTGGTGCGGGCATGCGTGTGATGCCTAACGTTTGAATTCAGCCGACGGCAAAAGCGAAGCTTTTGACGGTCGGCTGGAATAATGGGTTAGGCCACCGAGCTGCACTACGAATCGCATTTTGGTTGACAACCTGGGAAAATAAAATTCAGTATATCCGGAAGAAAAGCGATTCCCAAAAGCATTGCAATTACCAATCCAACATTAGCGTATTGCGTCCAATGTATCCCTGGGACGACAACAGCGTTTTCCGGTTTGATTGGATCAACCAGCACTACGATTTCAGATCCTTGTGGATGAGACAGCGCTGTAGCGACGGCGTGTTTTTTTGAGGTGCTAACAGTACCCATGAAGGCATAGACGTCGTTTATGTACGGCTGACCGTTTACGTTGTATCGATAGACAATTTTCGGCTGGTAGTAAAACTGCTGATCACGATCGATAGAGCTTGAATCCACAGTCGCTACAACTTGTATCCAAGATTGGCTCTTTTGCGCAAGCCTCCACGGCTTAATGAGGCGAAAAACGTACATCAAGATCAGAGCCAGCATTAGGAGTTTTAGCTGGAGCGCAGGCCCAATTCCAGTCAGAAAGTTCGGCATATTAAGGTTCCACATTGGACGGTCTAACGATTAAGGCCGGCGGAGGCCGTAGGCCGTCCGTGCTGGGCCGATTTGTTGGGCGATCTACCACCCACCCCACGCATCCCAAAGTTCGGCTGCCTTCTCATGTGTCTGCACGCCCCTCTTAAGAGCTTCACGCATAGGTTCCACCCTCTCTGATTTGAGTATGCCGTTCTCAATTACCAGGGCAGGTCCGAGCAAAGCAAACTCTCCAACCGTATTTGGCTCATATTGCTGTGCGAACACTACGGGCGACTCCATCCCCTCAGTCCACGCCTCTACCACAATAACCTCCACCCGCCCAGAAGCGGTATTCAACACACCCTCACGAGCAAATGCCCAGGAGGCAAGGCCTTCTATTTTGGAAAACTCTTGGTACGCATTCTCAATTGCTTCTTCCTGCGAGTCCGCCTCAAATCTAAGCAGTTCACGGCCTTCACCTGTCTCGACAAAAGCCAGGGGACACAACAACTCGCCCTCTTCGAAATCGCATGCATTCCATAGCGCATGACCCAATGTGAAGCCCGCCAACTCTCCTACTGACTCTTGATGATTCATTGCTCTCTCCTATTCTGCCCAACGCCGCCAACAGCGGCCGAGCGTAGCGAGGTCCAGCGCACGCAGTACGCGATGCTGCTTGGCCTTGTTAGGTGATCCGCCTCGTTTATAACTACAGATACTTACCAAAATATTCACCTACCGCCTTACGGCAATATTTGTCTTCTCCCCGCCAATACTCTACAAAAAACCAGTCATGCCTTCCTTTTGTGGGACGATCGTAACTCCCTGGCTTTAACACACCAATACTGGCTAGAATTTCTAGTAATACTTGCCTTTCTGATTTGCTGGACTTAATAACTGTTGCCAATCGTTTTTCAAGTGCACTTGGGTAATCTGTAGGCGCTGAACTTTCTATAGTTCTGAGTATTTCCTTGAAGCAAGAAATGTCATCGTTAGTAGGTTCAGTTATATCTTCATTTTTGAATTGTTCCAAGTCAAAGAGAGTATAAAGAATGTCACCGTGTCGCACCCCGCCCCATTTTATTCGTTCAAAATTTAGAGCATTTAGATCATCGTTTATATACGATTCTTCGCCAATAATGCCGTATTTTGTATTTTTGCATACTCCACACGTGTAAGAGTGTGAAAATGGTTTTCCGTCAATATACGAGGTTCCAGATATAACTGGACTGTATTTGTGCTTTTCTATTTTTTTTGCGATTGAATATGAGGATAACGAAGACCTCCAGTCTAAACGGCGAGAGGTAAGGCTACTTAGAAAGCCTTTAGCTATTTTCTCGTTAGATATTTCTTCAACCAATTTTGCAATTGACTCTATACATTCGTCGTGAGTAATTGAAAAAGGCTCAAACATTAAGCCTTTTGATTTCGCATACTCAAAATCATCACTAGATAAAGCCCTATCTTCTCGCGCGATCCAACCGTTTTTCCAAAACGTGGAAAATAGTATTTTCTTTGCTTTTTTATCCATGATCGAATCTATGTTTTCACCTAACGCCCAGGTAAGTGGCGTTCAGTATGGAGCGAATGCTCGGGCAAAAATGGCGAAGCCATGCCCGAGCAGGCGCGGAGTGCTGAACGTCCGAGTGAGCCGCAGGCGAACGGCTTGACCGCCTTGTTAGGCCGATATTGCACTGACATCCTCCAACGTGAGGTGCTTTTTCACACCAGCCGAGGAAACAACGAACTCCAAGAGCAACTCTCGCCCATTATCGGCGAATGCGCGCATGCCCACGACGGCGAATAGATTCTCAGAATTCTCTTTGTAAAAGGTGACTTGCGGTTGGGCCGAGTGATTTCGCGCCACAACATTCTTGGCGCCCAATTCTCTCAGGCAAACTTCTAAATCGTGGTGCAGAGCTTCAACCGGTTCACGATCGTACGACAATGCGTAATTGAAGCGCTCGACAAATTCCTCAATGCTTCCGGCACAAAACATTTCGACGCCTTCCTCGCAGATGGCTACGAGCTTTCCTTCTTCCGTTTGACTCTCGGACAATTCCATTTGAAGGCCTAACGCCTTGCTCTACTGTATTTTTGGAGTGGAGAATTTTGTGCTAACAAGCACAAAAGGCGCAACGGAACAAATGTCAGTAGGAGCATTTTGTTGGGCATTTTATTGTTTGAAACATTCTTTTGACGTTACCAGTTTCCTAATATTTTTTAATTTCTTTGGCTTATATTCTGTCCAGATTATTTCAGCACCATCTTCTAAGTCTTCATATATGGGAAGTAAGCTGGTAACACCTTCAAGCACCCATTGAACTGGCACGCCATCTGGGCCACCTTTATATGGATGAGTACCTTCATTCGCAACTGTTACAATCTTATCGTAAGCTTCATCAAGATTTGATGCCTTAACAATAATTGTATTTTCCCAAGTCAGAAATTTATTTTCGAGGTCTTCATTTCCCTCGGAATTTAACTCAATAAAGCGGATTAAATAAGATCCGACATACCAACCTACTGGAGATATATTTCTATCGTTCATGCCTGCCTAACGATTAAGGCGAGCGGAGGCCGAAGGCCGTCCGTGCTGGGCCGATTTGTTAAAGCGCGACGTTGCACAACGCACATCGCACAAGCTACTTTTGTTCGTCATCGCGAAGTTCCTGCCATACACACAGGGCAAAGGTGACCACAAATGCCAACGCACTTACGGGGCCACGCGCTGACGACTCACTGAGGAGTTGCCAACAAAGAAAGGCTGTGCCAGCGCCCAAAGCTAAGCCCAACCAGCCCCACTTGGACGTACCGAGCACCTGCAACAAATCGAGCAAGCCTTCAACTAGATCGAACATCAGCGCTTTAACGATTAAGGCCAGCGGAGGCCGAAGGCCGTCCGTGCTGGGCCGATTTGTTAAAGCGCGACGTTGCACAACGCACATCGCACATCGCACAAGCTACTTTTGTTCGTCATCGCGAAGTTCCTGCCATACACACAGGGCAAAGGTGACCACAAATGCCAACGCACTT
>JBNKNN010000251.1:0-5513 GCA_050293865.1 Hydrogenophaga sp.
CGCAGACATCAAGGGACTGGCTCCCGCCCCGGCGACCGAAGCACCACCGACCTAAGTCGCGCTCCAATCGGGCTCCTTGCCCGCTCAAATGGCCACCAGTTGTCGAATACCCTTGTCCGCCATCTCGGCGCCTGGGCCGGATGCGATGACTTCGCCTCGCTCCATCACCACGTATTCATCAGCCAGTTCTTCGGCAAAATCGTAATACTGCTCCACCAGCAAAATGCCCATGTTTCCTCGGTCAGCCAACATGCGGATCACTTTGCCGATGTCCTTGATGATGTTCGGCTGAATGCCTTCGGTGGGTTCGTCCAGCACCAGCAACTTCGGGCCGGCGGCCAGCGCGCGGGCAATTGCCAATTGCTGCTGCTGCCCGCCCGATAGGTCGCCGCCGCGACGATGCAGCATTTGCTTGAGCACGGGAAAAAGCTCAAACAGTTCGGCCGGGATGGGCGTGCCTCCCTTCTTGTAGGCCAGGCCCATCTCCAGATTTTCTTCTACCGTCAGGCGGGCGAAGATCTCACGCCCTTGTGGAACGAACCCGATACCACTGCGGGCCCGCTCGTAAGGATTTTTCTTCTCGATGGATTGTCCTTCCAGTGCGATGGTGCCGCTCTTGATGGGCACCAACCCCATCAGTGACTTGAGAAGAGTGGTTTTGCCCACGCCGTTTCGGCCCAATACGACAGTGACCTTGCCCATCTCGGCCTTGAGGTTCACGTTGCGCAGGATGTGGCTGCCGCCGTAGTATTGGTTGATGCTTTTGAGTTCGAGGAGGCTCATATTGTCTTCTCCAGCCTAGAGGCTTGGCCAACGTGGAATACCGGATTTCGCCCTGAAGGGCGACTCAATTTCTTTTGGGTACGTTTCTTTGGCGACGCAAAGAAAAGCACCTCGGCCAGCAGGCCGGAACACCTGCGCCGCGCGTCGACAAGAAACACAAAGTCACCGACCAAGATACACCTCGATCACTCTCTCGTCCGCCTGCACTTCATCAATCGTGCCTTCAGCCAGAACCGAACCATCGCAAAGCACAGTGACCTTTTCACTGATGGTCCGGATAAAGCTCATGTCGTGCTCCACGACCATCAGCGAGTGCTTGCCCTTGAGAGAAAGGAACAGCTGAGCAGTTCGATCGGTTTCCTCATCGGTCATTCCGGCCACGGGTTCGTCGAGCAGCAGCAGCTTGGGCTCTTGCATGAGCAACATGCCAATCTCCAGCCATTGTTTCTGGCCATGACTGAGGTAGCCCGCCATGCGCGATGCGCTGCCGGCCAGGTGAATGGTGGTCAGCACCTCCAGCAACCGGTCGCGTTGCACGCTGTCCAGCTTGAAGTTCATCGACCTCCGCACGCGCTTGTCGGTGGCCAGTGCCAACTCAAGGTTCTCGAATACCGAGAGCTGCTCGAACACCGTGGGCTTCTGGAACTTGCGTCCGATACCCATCGCGGCAATCTCGGCTTCGCGGTAGCGCAGGAGGTCGATAGTGGAGCCGAAAAACACCTGCCCACTGTCCGGCTTGGTCTTGCCGGTGATGATGTCCATCATCGTGGTCTTGCCCGCGCCGTTGGGGCCGATAATGCAGCGCAGCTCCCCCGGGGCAATGTCCAGAGACAGATGATTGATCGCCTTAAAGCCATCGAACGACACATTGACGTCTTCCAGGTAGAGAATTCGACCGTGAGTGATGTCCACCTCACCCGGCGTCAACACGCGGCCATACCCGGCGCTTCGACCACCGGATTCTGTCGCCCCTAGGCTGACCGCGGACTTGGCCTTCTCGAGGCGCTCGGCACCCGCTTCCATCAGGTCTGGCGTCATGCTTGCACTCCTTGTTCTTTCTCAGCCGACAGGTGTGCAGGCGGCTGCGATTCCGGCTCTGCCTCGGGCACGTCACCTTTCTGTCGTCGCAAGAGCCCTACCACCCCGTTGGGCAGGAACAGCGTGACAACGATGAACAAACCGCCCAGAAAGTACAACCAGATTTCCGGGAAAGCCACAGTCAACCAGCTCTTCGCGCCGTTGACGATGAAGGCGCCGACGATGGGACCAATCAAGGTTGCACGCCCGCCGACTGCGGCCCAAATGGCGATCTCGATGCTATTGGCAGGCGTCATCTCGCTCGGGTTGATGATGCCCACTTGAGGCACATAAAGCGCGCCAGCCACGCCACACATCACGGCCGATATCGTCCATATGGTCAGCTTGTATGGCAGCGGGTTGTAACCACAGAACATGACGCGACTCTCCGCGTCGCGAACAGCCTGCAGCACGCGGCCGAATTTGCTCGTCACCAGCCAGCGAGCCCAGAGAAAGAATCCCAACAATGTCAGGCCGGTGAGCACGAACAAGGTCATGCGCATGGTGGGCGTCGCCAATGGGATGTCCAGAATACGTTTGAAATCGGTGAAACCGTTGTTGCCACCGAAACCTGTCTCGTTGCGGAAGAACAAGAGCAGTGCCGCGTAGGTCAAAGCCTGGGTGATGATAGAGAAGTACACCCCTTTGATCCGCGAACGGAATGCAAAGTAGCCAAAGACGAATGCCACCACACCGGGCACGAGAACAATCAGCGCCATGGTCGCGATGAAACTGTCCGACAGCGCCCAGTGCCAAGGCAGCTCCTTCCAGTCAAGAAAGACCATGAAATCCGGCAGGTCGCTTTGGTACTGACCATCGCGGCCGATCTGGCGCATCAGGTACATGCCCATGGCGTAGCCGCCCAGCGCGAAAAACAGTCCGTGCCCCAGGCTCAGAATGCCCGTATAGCCCCAGATCAGGTCCATGGCCAGAGCGCAGATGGCATAGCACATGATCTTGCCGAGAAGGCCAACCATGTATTCGCTCAGATGCAAGGGGCTATCAGGTGGCACCACCAGGTTGAGTACTGGCGCGAGCGCACACACCGCGAGAAGCGCAATGATGAAGGCACTCCAGCCCTTACGCGTAAGCAGCGGGCCCTGACTGGGCAATGCAACACTGGCAGGCTTGGAAAGCGATGTGGAAACAGTCATGTCGGATGGCGAGGTTGAGACGTTGGTCATGCTTCGGCACTCCTTCCCTTGAGCGCGAAGATCCCTTGCGGCCGCTTCTGGATGAACACGATGATGAAAATCAGCACGGCGATCTTGGCGAGCACGGCTCCCGACCAGCCTTCAAGAAACTTGGACAACAACCCAAGACCCAACGATGCGTAGACAGTACCGGCCAGTTGCCCCACCCCGCCCAGTACCACCACCATGAACGAGTCAACGATGTAACCCTGGCCAAGGTCTGGCCCCACGTTGCCGACCTGGCTGAGCGCACAACCGGCCAGTCCAGCGATCCCGGAGCCCAACGCAAACGCGTAGGTGTCAATGCGTGCGGTGTTCACGCCCATGCACGCGGCGATCGGCCGATTTTGCGTGACACCGCGGACAAACAGGCCCAAACGTGTACGACTGATCAACAGTGTCACCCCCACCAGCACCATGGCGGCGAAAGCGATGATGAGGATGCGGTTCCAGGGCAGGGTCAGATTCCCCAGTAATGTGATGTTGCCGCTCATCCAGGAAGGGTTCTCCACGCCCACGTTTTGAGCGCCGAACAAACTTCGCACCAATTGCATCAGCACCAGACTGATACCCCAGGTCGCGAGCAATGTCTCCAGTGGACGGCCGTACAGGAAGCGGATCACGCTGCGCTCCATGATGGCACCCACGATGGCCGAAGCAGCGAACGCCACCGGGATGGCCGCCACCAGATACCAATCGAAATAATCTGGCAGGCTGGCTCGGAAGAAGCTCTGCACCAGCCAGGTGGCATAGGCACCGATCATGATCAACTCGCCATGGGCCATGTTGATCACGCCCATCAGGCCGTAGGTAATGGCCAAGCCCAATGCTGCCAGCAGCAGAATCGAACCGAGGCTGACGCCGCTGAACATTTGTGCCAGCGCACTGGACAAAGCGAGCGAGCGCTCGACCGTGGCAATGGAGGACTTCAAGGCCGCTTTCACGCCATCGTCGCTCTCTTGCTCCAGGCGTTGCTCCAGCAGAGGCTTGACCACAGGTTGACGCGCATCACCAAGCTTTTCAGCTGCGGCCAACCTTGTGGCCACATCTTCGTTCCCCAACAAGATGGCGGCCTGTGCCAGCTCCAGAAGCTCACGAACTTCTGCCTGAAGCCCTTTGTTGGCCAGCGCCCCTTCGATCAAGGGCAACTGCTCGGGATCGGGGTCATCGAATGCGCTGCTGCGGATGCGGGATGCGGCCTCCACACGTCGCTCGGCGTCTCCGGCCGTCAGGTCCAGTCCCGCCAAGGCGGTCTGCAATGCACCGCGCATGCGGTTGTTGATCATGATGCTCGACATGTCATCGGCCGGTGGCATGGTCTCGCCTGTCACCGCATCTTGCGCGTCTTCGCCCTGCCAGATGAGCACTCGCTCGCCCTGGGTGAACACAGCCTCCTCAGCCATGGCGCGTATCAATGCTTCAGCTTTTGCATCGCCACTGGTGGCCAGCCGGTTGAGCACCGGGATGCGCTCATCGTTGGTGCCATTGGCCAGCACCTGGGCATCGGCCTGCTCCAGCGCATGTGCACTGGAACCATAGAACAGGACGACTGCCAGCAGCAGTGTCATGCAGCGCCATCCACGCGCCAAAGGTCTGAGCAAATGCATGTCGAATTCGTTTCGTCATTCAAATCGAAAAAGGCGGAGTGGCACTCTGCGCCACCCCGCCAGGGCTTCTTGTTCAAGCGTGCTTGCGACGCAGTGGCAAGCACGCTTTCCGTTTCAGAAGCTTTCGTTGCTGCTGCGATTACTTCGCAGGCACGTTCTTCTTGCCCTTGTTTTCTGCGATGTAGTCGCTCCAAGGGTCAGCCACCACAGGACCTGGGGTCTTCCAGACCACGTTGAACTGACCATCAGCCTTGACCTCGCCAATGAACACTGGCTTGTGCAGATGGTGGTTTTCCTTGTCCATGGTGGACATGAAGCCGCCCGGTGCCTTGAAGGTCTGGCCGGCCATGGCTGCGATCACCTTGTCGGTCTCGGTGCTCTTGGCTTTTTCAACCGCTTGCGCCCACATGTTGATGCCGATGTAGGTGGCTTCCATTGGGTCGTTGGTCAATGGCTTGTCCTTGTGGCCAGGAATATTCTTGGCCTTGGCGTAGTCGCTCCACTTCTTCACGAACGCCGCGTTGGTCGGGTTCTTGACGGACATGAAGTAGTTCCATGCTGCCAAGTGGCCCACCAGTGGCTTGGTGTCCACACCGCGCAGCTCTTCCTCCCCCACGGAGAAGGCGACCACTGGCACGTCGGTGGCCTTCAGGCCCTGGTTGCCCAGTTCCTTGTAGAAAGGCACGTTGGAGTCGCCATTGATGGTGGACACCACAGCTGTCTTCTTGCCTTCAGAAGCAAACGCCTTGATCTTGCCGATGATGGACTGGTAGTCGCTGTGACCGAAGGGGGTGTACTCCTCCATGATGTCCGCATCCGCAACGCCCTTGGAATGCAGGAAGGCGCGCAGGAT
>JBNKNN010000252.1:0-2550 GCA_050293865.1 Hydrogenophaga sp.
GGGAATGTAGCCGCGGTGCCAGCGATGCAAGTAGGCCAGGAAGAGCGCGGGCAACATGGCGACGCTGTCAAAGCGGCTTCCTTGGGCGAGTCGGTCGCGAATGGTGGGCGCGATCATCCCTGGTATCTTGGAGAAAGCGTCCATGGCCACCCGCTGGTTGGTGTCCTGGATGGCCGGGTTGGCGAAACGGTCGAGCACCACGTCACGGTATTTGGCCAGGTCGATAGGGCAGGGCAGCAGCACGGGGATGGCGTCGTCGGTGACATAGTCGTAGGCCATCTGGCGAATGACCGGATCTTGTGTGCCCTCGTGGATGTATCGGTAGTCCACCAGGGTGCCGGCCCAGGCAATGCAGCTATGCGTGGCGTTGAGCAGGCGAATCTTGGCTTCTTCGTAGGCCTGGACAGAATTGACCATCTCCACGCCCACCTTTTCCCATTCGGGGCGTCCGGCAATGAAGTTGTCCTCGATGACCCACTGGATGAAACTTTCGCCCATGATGGCGGCGCGGTCGTCCCAGCCAGTGGCTTCCTTGACGCGCTCGAAGACATCAGGCGTTGGCCGAGGTGTGATTCGATCCACCATCGCGTTCGGGCTTCGGGTGTTTTCCTGCATCCACTGCTTGAGCAGACCATCACCCAGTGCGTCGATGAATTGCAAAAGGCCAGCGCGAGAGCGCTCTCCGTTGTGGCGCAGATTGTCGCAGTTCATCAGCGTCACAGGGCCGGCGTCTGCCTTCATGCGGGCGCGCAGAATGCCCACCAGAGCACCGTAAATGGTGTGTCCGGTGTGGCCCGATTGCACTGCGGCGAAGTCGTTGCGCAAATCGGGAAAGGATTGCCAGTCGAGCTGGTTCTTGTCATCGAGGTAGTAGCCTGCCTCGGTGACCGTGAAGCTGATGATGCGCGTGGCCGGATCTGCGCCCACCTCTATCAGAGGCGCCAGGTCTTCCTGGTAGGAAATGACGCGCTGAATCGACTCGATGCGGGTGTAGGCGCGCTCCCCTTGGGGCGTGACGGTTTCAAGCGTGTAGCGACCCTCTTGCGCCTGCAGCGCTTCGATGGTCTCCAGCATGTCTGGGCGGAGGTTGCCGCCGGTGATGGACCAGCGCGTGTCACCTTTCTGATGCAGTTGGTGGATATAGACGGCCTGGTGCGCACGGTGAAACGAGCCCAGTCCGAGGTGAAGAATCGTGTTCATGGTCGTGACAGTGACGTTGGCATTTCTGGGTTGAGCGGTTGTGGGTGACTCACAGATCGAACCGGCTGGGCATCATGACAACGTCGCGAATGGTCATGCCGCGAGGGCGTGTCAGCATGAACAGCACCACTTGCGCGACCTCGTCCGGGTCCAGCAGACTGCCATTGGATTTGGCCTCGTCTAGCTTGTCCTGTGGCCAGTCGGCCAGCAGGGATGTGATGACAGGCCCGGGCGAAATGGCGCCCACGCGAATTCCGTGCTTGAACACCTGGCGCCGAACGGTCTGTACGAAGCAGTCGATGGCCCACTTGGAAGATGCATACACCGGCTCCCAGGGCGTGGGGAAATGCGCGGCGAGCGAGCTGGTGACGATGATGTCGCCCACGCCGCGCTCGATCATGTGGGTGAGTACGCTCTGCACGTTTTTCATAACCACGTTCACATTGAGCTGCAGCATGTGGTCGATGGCATCTGGGTCGGCATCGACAAGGTCGCCTCCGACATAGGTGCCAGCGTTGGCATGGAACACATCCAGCCTTCCGGCAACGTCCAGTACGCGGGTGAGCAGGCTGGCGCATTCGTCTTTGTCGAGCAGGTCGAGCCTGAGTGCGTGCGCCGAAGTGCCGAGACTGGAGCAAGCCGCTTGCAGCGCAGACTCGTCGCGGTCTATCAGGAACACGGTGGCGCCAGCCGCCGCCATGGCCTTGGTGCAGGCCAGACCAATACCGGAGGCCGCGCCTGTGATGGCGGCGACTTTCCCCTCGAGTGCGTTCGCTGCCGACATGTTCAGGTAGCCATGGACGCCACCACGCGACCCTGGCTGTCAAACCAGTGCGCTTCGTGGGTGGCAATGTTCAGGCTGACTGCGTCGCCAGCGTGCAGCGGTGTGCGATCGTTCTGGCGCGCCACGATCTGGGCACCGGCTTCGGTGTGGACATAGATAAGGGTCTCGGCCCCCAGTGCTTCCACCAGTTCGACCTTGCCGTTCAGGGCTGCTGCCCCGGCGGGTTGCACGCTCACGCTTTCGGGACGCAAACCAATGGCGCCGCCAGCGGCTTGTGCAGGTGCCTGCTGCATGATCACTGGCGGCAATTTGTCCAGAGTGACCACGTTCATCTGGGGCGTACCGATGAACTGCGCCACAAACTGGTTGGCAGGATTGTCATACAACTCCAGCGGCGTTCCCACTTGCTCGATCTGCCCGTCGCGCAGCACCACCACGCGGTCGGCCAGTGTCATGGCTTCGACCTGGTCGTGGGTGACGTAGACCACGGTCGAAGAAAGGCCCATCTGCTCTTTCAGGCGCTTGTGCAGCTCGGTCAGGCGGACGCGCATGGCGGCGCGCAGCTT
>JBNKNN010000253.1:0-13770 GCA_050293865.1 Hydrogenophaga sp.
GGCGTGAGCAACTGACCCTACTTTGAAACGCTCGGTTTCACTGGCTGCCGTTGCGGTTTCGTCCATGGCTGCCCAGATGATAGGGGACGATCTTTCCCCTCCCTCCAGGACCGCTTCGACGCAGATGTGCCTGACAGGCTCGGCATGCGGGCCCTGCACAGACAAAGTGAAGCCGCACATCGGATCCGCCTCGGAAAACATGTGTTTCACGTCCGGACGCGCTTGCCGTTTGACCTGAAGCAGTTGCTCGTGAGCGGTGCCATTGATTCGAACAAAGCATTGTTCGATCGGGTCCCTGAACCAGGCCAATGCCCACCCCCTGATGTCAACGGCGCCATCTGCACCGCCGATCACAGCATCTACATGCCCCAAAATGGGCGCCCCAGAGAGGTCGCCGTCGATCACTGGCGCAAGTTCCCGGCGAGGCAATCTTGTGAATTCCAGCATGCACCGCAAAGACTCCATTTCGGCGTGAAGCACCTGCAGGTAGTCAGATGGCGGACAGGTCTCTTCGTCGCACCTGTTGTGCATCAGGAAAAAATGACTATCCAGACAATGGGAGCTGAACGCTCGACCTCTGACCGACTTGCGGTTCTTGAACTCTTGCCACGAACGGGTGACGTAGTGGTTGATGCGGAAAGCATCCCAGCATACGGTTTGACTCAGCGAATGCTCGAACGCGGGGGGGCGATCGAATCCGACCATGGAGATCTTTTGCTCTCCGTTCGTGTGCACATAGGCCTTTCCCGCATGCAGTTTGACATTGTGAGGGCAGGAAAAGCCGCGAATACTTCCTGTCCGAGCGATGGTCTTGAAGTGGTGATTGACCAGGCGATCCTGCCCGGCATGCCAAGTAAACCGTTCCACCGAACAGCCAGGCTGGTGACGAAGCTGGCGTGAAGCACCGTAGGTAGCCCAGTTCAGCGCTACAGCACCTACACTCTGCCCCTGCTTCCCCAAGAAGCCCAAGAGGCTTTGTTCGCTTGTGCTCGGCGAAATGAACTCGTCTGCGTCAATGAAAGCGAGCCAATCCACTTGCGGACCAAAGGTATTGGCCAGATAGTAATAGGCCGGGATTTGAGGCTTGATGCCGGGCAGGCTGGGCCAATCCACCAGATCCACAACCCCGGCGACGGCCAGGCGCTGAAGCATTTCGGCGGTGCCGTCTGTGCTCCTGTTGTCTGCCACAAAGAAGCGCTGCACGCCCATCAAGCGATGATGCGCTATCCACTCCAGCAGATAAGGTGCTTCATTCTTGACGATGCACGCCACGCCCAGACGAGGCCAAACGGCTTCTCTGGGCCCGGCCTGGTGAATCCACATGGTCGGCAACCTAGCGAGATTGAACGGAAGGCAACACGGATGGATCCGTTTTCGACCCAACCAGCGCCCCAACGTGAGAGGCGATTGGCCGACAGTGATTGCATGAAGCGTGCCCAAGGTATGGGGTTGCTGCGCCACCGACCAGGCCACGATGATGCCGATTCTTGGCCCAATCCACTACCCTATTTCGAGGGTATTGCGGCAAACGATTCCTTCCGACATCCTGCTTTGGCGGGGGTAAAGCCCAAACCTCAGGCCGACGGTGAGCGGTCACTCCGTCGGTAAGCGTTCCACCCCTTTGCCCTGAGCTCGCAGGCCGGGCAAGCTCCACAACCGTATCCCCAAGCGTGACGATGAGCGCGATCGCCCATGTAGCAGGTGTGTGTGTGCTCAAGCATCAGCGCGATCAGGCTGTTTCCACCATCGGATACTCCGCTGGCTTCCCCCAGTTGGTGAGCCAAGGCCCATGTTTGTGCCTTGTCGATCCACATCAAGGGCGTGTCCACCAAAAAGCGATGATCCATGCCAAGCGACAAGGCGAGCTGCATGGCCTTCATGGTGTCGTCTCGGCAGTCCGGGTATCCAGAGAAGTCTGTCTCGCACACCCCTGTGACCAAGACTGTGAGTCCCCGACGATAGGCGAGCGCAGCAGCCAACGTCAGGAACAGCAGGTTCCGACCCGGCACAAAGGTGTTTGGCAAGCCGCTGCTCTCCATGGAGAAGGCCATGTCGCGGGTCAGAGAAGTCTCACTCACTTGCCCCAGGACACCTACGTCGAGCACATGGTCATCTCCCAGCTTCTCGGACCAGCCAGGAAAGGTGTTGCGCAGAGCTGCCAGCACTTCTATACGTGCCTGCATTTCCACGCTGTGCCGCTGACCGTAAAGAAAGCCAAGAGTCTCGACGCGTTCGTACTGCTGCAATGCCTGAGCCAGACAGGTGGTGGAATCCTGCCCACCAGAGAACAAGACCAGGGCGGCTCGATGGACACCGGTGGAACGGATGGAAGGCGTGTTGGTCGTCGACATGCGCCGATGTTAGCGCCCCGCCAGGTTCTTCGCTGGACAACGTTCTGCGAAGCCCCCTCCTGCTCCGCCCGCTCACCCTGCTCAGGCAGCGGCCAGGGCGCGCTCCGCGAAATGGTCTCGGCTGGTGGCAATCATGCGTAGCAGCGCACGATTGGCATGCTCGAGACTGAAATCGTACTCTTCGCACGCCTTGGGCAAGTCCGCCAGCCGGTCCACTCGCGTTTGCGCCTTGGCCAAGCCGATATAGGCGCTATAAGGCCCTGAATCCTTGAGCGCAGCATCCAGCAGCCGGCCAGAGAGCGGCAATCGGTGCAACACCGTGGCAAGCGGCTCGTGCATGAACCGGTCCAGTTCCGTGAAAGTGCTGGCCAGATGAACTTCGGCGCGCAGATTGCGGTCGGCGCTGGAGTCGAGCAGGTGCTGTGCCATGCGGGCCCGCATCACCGCAGCGTATCGCACCGGATGCATGTCCATGTCCTGACAGGCCCCTCGCTGCTGCTGAAGCAACCACCGGCCAAATGCATCAAACCCGATCATCATCAGTGCGTGCTTGAGCGAGCCGATTTCCTGACTCAGTCCGAACGCGGCCGAATTGGCCATCATCAGCAAACGATAGGTCATGACGGGGTCTTGTCTGACCAAGCGCTCAATGCGATCAATCGAGGTGTCGCGCCTGAGCAGGCTGCGCAACTGTTCAATGACCAGCGCGTCGCACCCGGGTTTGGCTGTCCGCGAGTTGTGCAGCACGTCTTCGTCTGGCCATTCCAGCAATCCCCAGGCACCGGATTCGTCAAGGCAATGTGTCGCCAGTGCCTGGCTGGCCACGCCCTCATAAAGCTGCCCCCGAAGAATAGGATTTGGGGCACCCGATGCAGCGCCCCTCCCAGCGGGGCGGGATTGCAAGGCCATGAGCGCGTCATGCGGACTGAGTCTGAGCAAGCTGCGCACCTCTACCGGGGGGATGACTTCGCCTTGTACGTCGCTCAAAGCCGCATGCCGCAAGACCCGATGTCCACGCCTGGAGGCGACGGCGACCAGGGCAAGCCGTTCTGGATCCTGAAACCAGTAGGCTGGCAACTCGAGCCAGGTGTTGCCCAGCGGCGAAGAGGCGAGCAAACCGTGAGCGAGGGACTCGTCCTCTGGCGCCAGAATGAGCGAGGGAGCGGCTTTGGGCCAATCATTGCCCATGGCGCGGAGCAAATGCTCGCCGTCCACGTTTTGTTGGTCCAGCGTGTGGACGACCAGCCGCACGGCGACAAGCTGGCGAATTCGGCTCCACACGGGCTGGTAGCCCATGGCGACGCTGTCGAGGACTGTGCGCGGCATGCTTCTATCCGATGTACTGGAACAGCGACAGGCGTTGAACTTGCGCGTATGACTGAAGCGCTGCCTGCAAGCCCAACTGCTGCGTCTGGAAATCCGAAATGGCCGCCACCAGATCAATGTCTTCCAAGCTGGAGATTTCGCCCTGCAGCGCGGCCTGTCGGTCACCCAGTATGGTGTCGGTGGAATCCGCGCGATTGAGCCAAGCACCCGCCGCACTGCGCGCCTGCATGATGCGATCGAGGCCGGCATCCAGTTCAGATGTCGCGTTGCCCACCGACTGCGTGAGCATGGCGCCCGTGGTGACATCCGAGCTGCGAAGCGCATCGATGGCATCCTGCATGACCTGGAAGATATCTGTCGAATCGGTCACTGCGGTGAGGTCGACACTGTCTCCCCCAGCAGGCAAACCGTTGAGCTGCACTGCCATGCCGTCAAACGCGATCTGCATCCCGGATTGAAAGGGCTGGCCGACATGCCCGGGCACTGGCGTGCCTGCAGTGACATCGGTAACGGTGTACTCGAAGGCACCGCCCCCCACATCGGTGAAGCTGATGGAGTAGTCGTGTCCAGTCAACGCCGCTGGATTGGTGATCTCGCCAATATCGGAGTGCACGCTTCCGGTGTTCCCGGCGGCCAGGGACGGCACAAAGACGCCGTTGCCGGGAGGCACTCGCATGAAGACTGCATGGCCATCCACTGATTGTGGCAAAGACGTGCTGGTGGCCGCCTCCTGTCCGCGCTGCCCCTGGAAATTGACGCCACTCCCCGAAGGACCCTGCACCTCCACAAAAGGAATTGAACTGCCGCCCAAGCCACCGAACAAAGTGCGACCCGACGTATCCGTGCTATTGGCCACGGACAAAAGCTCATCTCGCAGGCCCTCGATCTGTTTCGCCAGATCCAGATGTTCGCGATGGGTAAACGTGCCGTTACCGGCAGCAATGAAAAGCTCGCGAACCTGCTGGATAAGGTCAGTGGCATCTCCAAGCGCACTCTCGACCTGAGAGAGACTGGTCCGCGAGGCCTCGATCGAGCGCTGATCGAACGCCGCCCTGTCTTGTCGGTTTCGCGCAGCTTCAGCCATCACCGCTGCCACAGGATCGTCGCTGGCGCGCAGCACTCGCTTTCCAGTGGAGATGCGTTCCTGCTGTTGGGAAATCTCGTTCTGACGCTTTTGAAGCGCAGAGATCGTGTTGTCGTAGCTGTGAGCAGTAGCGATTCGGTTCATGATGTTCCTCTGTCATGGGCGAGAGGATGCTCAACGTCCAACGGTTTGCATCAGGGTATCGAAACTGCCTTGCGCAACTTGCAGAAACTTGGCGGCAGCCTGGTAGGACTGTTGATATTGCAGCAATCGTGCCGCCTCCTCGTCCAGGTTGACTCCAGCCACCGATGAACGGGCGTCTTCCGCCGATGCTGCTACCTGTCCGGAGAACTGGGCAGAAAACTTGGC
The DNA here is from genome assembly GCA_050293865.1 of Hydrogenophaga sp. GTDB lineage: Bacteria > Pseudomonadota > Gammaproteobacteria > Burkholderiales > Burkholderiaceae_C > Hydrogenophaga. The sequence goes on from JBNKNN010000253.1 coordinate 5,131, forward strand.
GCCTTGCACCTTGGTTCCAAGGTGCGAGATTAGGCTGCTGTAGCTCTCCCCCATGGAAATGCCGTCATAGCTGGGCCTGTCGCGCAAAGCGAGCATGGCTTCTGCATTGCCACCGTTCTGGGAGATCAGTCCTGGCAATGACGCCGTAACGTCGAACGTGTCGCCCGGCGCAGGCGACCCGCGCAGTGTCAGACTCCAGCCGTTGAACTCAATGGGTTGCCCCGGGGTGTAGTTGTAGGTGGCCGGTGGGCCGGGGTTGTCCGGCGCAGGGTTGCCCGGGCCCAGACCTGTGGCGACAAAGCTGCCGTCGGCCTGGAAAGTGAGCGATACAGGGTCTGTCAGGTTGGCAGAAGGGCTAATGGGATACAAGGCTTCAACACTCACGCCTCCGTTGTTGGCGGCGCCCGGCGAGACTTGTACAGGGCTGGCAACTGCCAACTGGTCAGGGGCACTCAGCGCCACCTCCAGGTTCTTCGCTACCTGAGCGAATGGGCGAACAAGGAACTTGTCGCCGGTATTGGCGGTGCCTGCATCAAGTTCGATCGACAGACCATCAATCTGCACAGGCATGCCGGGGTAACTCGATACAGAATTGTCGGACAGGCGACGAATGTTGACGCCGGATGCATCGAAGCTCAGCTCATAGTCGGAAGCCACCAGTTGACTGGCGTCCAGAACACTCGCATGCAGTTGGGCATTGCCCGTGTTGTTCGCATGGGCCAGCCCGGGCGCATCGGCAGGCGGCACAAACAGGTTCGCGCCAACGTTTCCGTTCAAGTCCAGACCCAGCGTGTGCTGGGTATTCATCTGAGTGGCAATCGCCAGCGCCATCCGTCCGATCTGGTTGGTCATGGCCGGCAGGTCTTCATTGATGAACACCATCAAACCGCCAAGCTCGCCACCAAGATTGGCGTCTGCCATTTCCATGGACACGCCGGCCTGTACAAACGTGATGCGAGACAAGCTGGGGTCCATCTCGTCGCGCGTCACCTTGAGCTGATTGGAATGTCGGCCCAACACCAGCGGCTGACTCCCCCCGGCAAAGACGCTGATGCTGCCATCGTCCGCTTTGACAGTACTCACCTGCACCAGTTTGCTCAAATCCGCTATGAGCTGATCTCGTTGGTCGAGCAGGTCGTTCGGTTCACCCGCAGAACCCTGGTTCTCGAGAACGCGCTGGTTGAGTTCCGCGATCTCTCCTGCAAGCCGATTGACGTCATCGACAGTCTGGATAGCCTGCTGACGGCCACTGGACGCCAGGTAGTCCAACTGAGACGCTGTATCGCGCATGCGAGCAGCCAGATCATCCGCCCTCGAGAGGGCCACCACCCGAGCCGAAAGATCAGAGGGCGAATCGGCGATGTCGGACCACGCGTTGAGCATGTCGTTGACCGCTGCGCCCAACCCGTCTTCGCCCAAAGGGAAGAATGATTCGAGACGCTGCATCTGCGTCAGACGGGTGGCATCAGCCGCCGCCACAGACGACGTGATTTGCGCCTCACGCGTGAGAAAGGCATCATGGGCTCGACGCACAGTGGAAAGCTCAACGCCTTTTCCATAGAACAGCCCACCCAGTTCCTGGTAGCCAGCTTGTTTGGTCTGAATTTCCTGACGTGAATAGCCTTCCGTATTGACGTTGGCAATGTTGTGCCCCACAACCTGCAAGGCTGAGAGGTGTGTGGTCAGTGCACGTGAACCGATATTGAGCGCAGCCGTCGACATGTCGTGGCCCTCCTGGTCATCAGCTGTCTTGGGCGCGTTGCAGCGTCAGCGCCATGTTGATGGCCCGGCCAAGCTTGGAAGCGTAGTTCGGGTCGGTTGCGTAGCCAGCTTGCTGCAAGCCGCGTGCAAATCCCTCGACAGAGTCGAGTTCGTTCATCACCTTCGAGTACCGGGGGCTGTTGCCGATCAGTTTCGCGTAATCACGGAAAGCGTCGGCGTATGAGTCGTAAGCACGGAACTTGGCAACCAATTTGCGCGGTTGGCCATTGATGTATTCAGTGGTCACCACCTCAGCCACGTCGCCCTTCCAGGAAGAGTTTGCCTTGATGCCGAACAGGTTGTGGGAGTTGCTCCCGTCTCGGTGGCGGATCTCGCTCTTTCCCCAACCGGTTTCGTGGCCCGCCTGGCCGATCATGAAGCTGGCCGGAATGCCGGTTTCACGCTCAACCTGACGAGCAGCCTGGGCGTGCTGTTCAACAAAGTCCGCACTTCGGCCACCGGCAGACGCCTTTGCCACAGTGCTTCCTGCCTGAGAGCGACGTCCTCCCCAGGCGGGGCCAGTCCCGCTCGAACCACCGGTAGCAATCGACGCGCCATTGAGCGGCGCACCATTGCGCGCCTCTTCACTGAGCGACGCCATCTGCTGACTGAGTTGCCGCTCTATGGCAGAGGAAAGGCCGCCGGGCATGCCTGCCAGGTGGCCGGCGAGTTGCTGGTCGAGCAGGTCTTCTCCCAGGTTTTGTCCACCGCTGTCAAGCAGCCCTGACTTCATGGTGGCCTCTCGCATGCTTTTGATGATCTCTCGCATGAACAAAGACTCAAACTGGCGCGCCGCTTCCTTGAGCGCCGCCTTGCCTTTTTCCCCACCCTGGGACGCGCCATAGTGCAAGCCGTTGAGCGCGGTGGGATCCGCGCTCAAGCCTTGTTGCATGGTCGTCATGGTCGAGGTATTCATGTCAGATGACCTCCAGCTCCGCGTTCATTGCACCGGCCGCGTCGATGGCTTGCAAGATGGCCAGAAGGTCCTGCGGAGTGGCGCCAAGGCCATTGAGCATTCGAACGAGATCCGACAACTGCGGCGCAGCATTCATCTCGATGATGGAACCGCCCTCCTGGGTGATCTTGATGTCACTTTGTTCGGCAACCACGGTCTGACCGTTCGGCGAGAGCGGATTGGGCTGGCTGACAACCGGTGTGCTGCTGATGGTGACCGACAGGTTACCGTGCGCCACGGCGCAGGGGCCAAGTGTGACGGCCTGGTTCATGACAATGGATCCAGTGCGGGTGTTCACCACGACCTTGGCCCGAGGAATGGTGGCTTCCATCGGAATTTCCTCGACCTCAGCCAGAAAGCCGACGCGTTCATGCGGGTTGGCTGGCGCTATCAGACGAACGGTTCGTCCGTCAATGGCTTGTGCCGTGCCACTGCCCATGCGCAAATTGATAGCATCAGCGACACGCTTGGCCGTCTGAAAGTCTGCGGAATTCAAGCCGAGATCAATCGTTTGTCCAATCGCAAATGGCGTGGGAACCGAGCGTTCGACCTGTGCACCGTTGGGAATACGGCCCGCGCTAAGGTGGTTGATCTGCACCGATGAGCCGCCCGCTGAAGCACCTGCACCACCCACAATGAGGTTGCCCTGCGCCAATGCGTAGATTTCACCGTCTGCCCCTTTGAGCGGCGTTGCGATCAGTGTTCCGCCGCGCAGCGACTTGGCGTTCCCGATCGAAGATACGGTGACGTCAATGGCTTGTCCAGGCTGTGCAAAAGCCGGCAACTCAGCTGTCACGAGCACAGCGGCCACATTCTTGAACTGCAACTTGGCATCTGCCGGAAGTGTCATTCCAAGGCTCTGCAGGTAGTTCTGCAAGCCTTGGGATGCGTACGGCATCTGCGTGGTCTGATCACCCGTTCCATCCAGCCCCACTACCACGCCGAAGCCGGTGAGCTGGTTGGAGCGAACGCCCTGCACTGCAGCAACTTCCTTGATGCGCATGGCATTGGCGTCATTCACCACCAGAGTCAGCGCGACGAAAAGGATGGTCAGTAGCCACAGGATGCGAAGGCCGAGCGGAAGCCAGTTCCGACTCAGCCAACGCGATGCCTCCAGGCCCGCACCGCAGGGCGGCCTCGGTTCTGTGTGATCGATGAGAACGCTGAATTTCATGATCATCATCCTAAGAAAGGATCAGAAGGGGAAAACGTTCAAAAAGACCCGGCTCAACCAGCCAATTGTTTGCGCTTCACCGATAGCACCCCTGCTACGTGAATCGACACGTACATCTGCAACTTGAGCAGAAGCGACGGTATTTCCGGGCCGGATAGTACGAGGATCCACACGCCCAGAGAAACGCAGGACATCGACGTTGTCATTCACGCCCACCTGCTTTTCACCCACCACGATCAGGTGACCGTTGGGCAGTACCTGCTGAACTGTGGCGGTGATGGTTCCGGAGAACGCACTGTCGTTGACAGTGTCACCCTTGCCCGCAAAGTTGTTGGTCGACTCTCCGCCCAAATCGAAGTTTTTGGTTTTGACCAAATCTGCCGCCCGAACGCCAGGAATGGCAGACACCCCTCCGGACGCACTGCCAGATCGATCGATAGAGGATGTCGATTTCTGCGAGGCACTGACTTTTTCGGTGATCTGGATGGTGATCGTGTCGCCCGGGAAGCGCGCACGCGGGTCTTCGAATGCCGGGCGATAGCTCGCCGCCTGAAAGAGACTTCCTGTATGACTCGGTGGTGGCGGCGCCATCTTCGTGTAGTCGATGGGTTGCACGGGAGCGACCTCGACGGGCTTGGTCATACATCCCGCCAGGAAAGCACTGAACCCCACAAGGCTCGCAAGAGAGAAGATTCGGAACATGTGCACTACCTCACACCTGAGAGATCACAGCTGAGCCAGACGCTGAAGCATCTGATCGGAGGTCTGGATTGACTTGGAGTTCATCTCGTAGGCGCGCTGGGTCTGGATCATGGACACCAGTTCCTGCACCACGTTGACGTTGGATGTCTCAACGTAGCCTTGCATGATTTCGCCCAGCCCTGCCGTTCCCGGTGCGCCGACGATCGGGGCGCCCGAAGCCACTGATTCGCTGAACAGGTTCTTGCCTCGCGGCTCCAGCCCTGCTGCGTTGATGAAGTTGGCCAGCTCGATATTGCCCACTTGTTGTGGCTCCGGGTTGGCTGGCAGCTTCACCGTCACGATGCCGTCTGCGCCGACGGTGATGCTCTGCGCCTCAGCCGGTACCGTGATGTCACCCGCCACTGGAAAGCCTCCTGAGGTCACCAGGCGACCATTGGCATCCACCTGCAGGCTTCCGTCACGTGTGTAACCGGTAGTGCCATCGGGCATGGTCACCTGAATGAAGCCAGCTCCGTTGACTGCGAGGTCGAGCTGGTTGCCCGACTGCTGCAGGCTTCCTTGTGTGAACTGACGCGCGGTGGCCACCGTTCGCACCCCCAGACCCAGCTGAAGGCCGGTGGGCAATTGGTTTTGCTCGCCCGTGTTCGCTCCTACCTGGCGCAGGTTTTGATACATCAAGTCCTCGAAGACGGCGTTCGAGCGCTTGAAGCCGTTGGTGGACACATTGGCCATGTTGTTGGAAATCACGTCCAGCTGCGTTTGCTGGGCTTGCATGCCGGTCTTGGAGATCCACAGCGAATTGATCATGTTGAGCCTCTGTCGTTGTCTCGGATGGATGGGTTATCAGGTGTGGCTGAGCAACTGGCTGGCGGCCTTGTCGTTGGCTTCGCCGTTTTGCATCATTCGCATCTGGATTTCGAACTGGCGGGCAACGGCAATCATGCCGACCATGGCCTCGATGGGGTTCACGTTCGAGCCTTCAAGCGCCCCACTTTGCACGCGCGCATTCGGGTCGGCCAACAGCGGAGCTTGCTGCGCAGTGCGAAACAAGCCGTCTTCTCCGCGCTCCAGCGGGTTGTCATCGCTTGGGGTGACCAGCTTGAGCCGACCCAGTGGCTGAGCGGGCAAGTCACCCACTTTGGCACTCACGCTGCCGTCGTCACCGATGTTGATCATGGCGTTGTTGGGCACGACGATGGGCGTTTCGCCTTCTCCAAGAACGGGCAGACCTTGCGGCGTGACCAGCGTGCCATCGGCATTGACCTGGAAGGCTCCCGCGCGCGTGTAGGCTTCTGTGCCATTGAGGCTTTGAACAGTGAACCATGCACCGTCCTTTGCGGCGACGTCCAGCGGACGGCCAGTGGGATTGATGGCGCCAGGCGCCGAATCGTGTCCAGCCGTAGCCTCCAGGTTGAAGACCCGAGTGGTGGCACCGTCGCCTCGAACGGGTACCGAACGAAAGGTAGCCAACTCGGCGCGAAAGCCAGGCGTAGACACATTGGCCAGGTTGTTGGCCAGGAGCTGCTGCCGGTGAGACGCGGCGGTGGCGCCAGTCATCGCGGTATAGATCATGCGGTCCATGGCGATCTCTCTTCAGTTCGATTTCAGTGGTGATGCCGTTGGGCTTGCCGGTCGGTTCATCAGCGCATGTTGAACAACGTGCTCAGAATCTGATCCTGGGTCTTGATGGTTTGCGCACTGGCCTGGTATGCCCGCTGGGCGGTCATCATGTTCACCAACTCCGCTGTCAAGTCGACGTTGGAGTCCTCCAGGGCGCCGGCACGCAGGTAGCCCAGCTTTCCTTCTCCGGGCGCTCCGCGCACGGGTTCGCCTGAGTCAAAGGTCATGGTCCAGTTACCACCACCCGTGGGCTGAAGGCCCTGCACGTTACGGAAGTTGACCAGCGCAATCTGGCCAGCGGCTTGCGACTGACCGTTGGAGTAGCGGGCCGTGATGACGCCGGCATCACTGATACCCAGGCTGGTGAGCTCACCCGGGCGATAGCCGTCTTGAGCCAGATTGGTTACTGCGAAATCGGCACCGAACTGGGTCACCTCTGTGAAATCCAGGTCGACCGGAAAGACCTGCGCAGGGTCATTGGGAGAGGCCAGTTGCAGCTGCGGAATCACTGTGGCGGGATCCAGCGTGCCGTCGTCGAGGAAGTTGATCTGAAAAGGCACGGAAGCTGCTGCGTCAGCGCCGTTCACGCTGGTGTAGACGTTCCACTGGTTGTTGCCGATCTTCTCGAACACCAGACCAACAGGAATTTCGATACCTTGAGGGTCAAAGGCATTCAGCGATGTGCTGTAGGTGCCGAACGGCGTAGGGGGTACCGCAGCCGCCGCGATGGGAGCGCGCGCATCGAGGTTGAACTCGGCGGTGATCTCCTCCGTCTGCTTGGCCGGGATGGGCCCGCCCGTTGGCAGCGTCAGAGGTACTGATTCGAAGCCTTGACGCACGCCAGCGGTATCGGTCGGGTATCCCATGACCTGACCACCATCGTTGGTCACGATATTGCCTTCCCGATCCAGCTTGAACATACCAGCACGTGAGTAAGCCATGGAACCGTCTGGCATGGTCAACTCGAAGAAGCCATTGCCGTTGATGGCCACATCCAGGTCGTTGCCGGTCACGGTGATGTTGCCCTGAGTGAACTCTTGGGACACAGTGGCAACAGCGACGCCGATACCGGCGTTGATACCTCCCGACGCATTGATCGAAGAGGCGTAGACCTCGGCAAATTCGGTTCGGGACGCCTTCATGCCGACAGTGTTTGCGTTGGCAATGTTGTGTCCAATGACGTCGAGGTTTCGACTGGCGGCATTGAGGCCGGAGAGTCCTTGCTGGAATGACATGTTGTGGTCCCTTTCTGGTGGGGGAAGCGGCTTGTCCGTCTGTTGGCGGTCAATCCCTGAAACTGTTGAATGTGGAGCGAAGCTGCGTGAGGCCGGATGCGGTTCGCCGTTTCGATCTATGGCTTACATGAATGCACTGACCTGGTCATAGGTCATGGTCCGCCCGTTTTGCAGGTTGAGCTGAACAGCGCCATTGGAGAAGCTGACGGAATCAACCTTGTAGCGGGCCATGGGCTGCGCCACAACGGCTTCATCGCCATTGGTGGCACGTATGGCAAAGCCCTTGACCTGCTCCACCGCAACGGAATCGGCGTCCCACTCGAACGCATGTGTTCCAGCGCTGAGCGAGCCCATGTCAATGGTGTCGATGACTTCACCGTTGACGCCCATGATGTCGACGTATACCTGGCTGGCATCGCCATCGATCTTGACCGCGCCCTTGCCGACAGCGTCTTCCCAGGCCAGCGAGCTGCCTTCCACCAAGGCCTCACGCCCGATGAGAGAGGCCCCTTGCAACGACTGCATGGAGGCGTTTTGTGCGGCCATCCCTTCCAGTGTTTCATTGAGTTTCTGAATACCGCTGACCGTGTTGATCTGCGCCATCTGGGTGGTCATCTGGGCGTTATCCATCGGGTTGAGCGGGTCCTGGTTGTTGATCTGAGCGACCAGCAACTTGAGAAAGCGGTCTTGCATCTCCTGCGCGTTCTGCGGCTTGTTGGAGGTGGATGCCGTCGTGCTACCGATGGTGGATCCGAGATTGGATAGATCGATTTGCTGCGCAAACATGTTGATTCACTCCGGGGTCACTGACCCATCTGCAGGGTCTTGAGCAGCAACGTCTTGGCAGTGTTCATCACCTCGACGTTGTTCTGGTATGAGCGCGAGGCCGAAATCATGTTGACCATCTCTTCAACGGGGTTCACGTTGGAATGGGTCACATAGCCCTCGGCATCGGCTGCGGGATGATGAGGCGCGTACTCCCGACGACCGGGAGCGTCGCTTTCCTGGATGTCCTGAACCTTCACACCTGCAGACCCTTCGTTGCCCATGGGCACGGTCTGGAACAAGATGTGACGGGACTTGTAGGTCTCTCCGTCGGGTCCTGCCACGGCGTCGGCGTTGGCCAGGTTGCTGGCCACGATGTTCAGCCGTTGTGCTTGCGAGCTGACCGCGCTACCCGAGACGTTGAAGAT
>JBNKNN010000254.1:0-11346 GCA_050293865.1 Hydrogenophaga sp.
CCGTGACGCAACTGATTCTGGCCTGGCGCAACGACGCCGAACGCCAGCGAGCCAACCAGGTGCTGCAGGCAACAACCGCCGAACTTGCCGAGCGCTCCAACGTGTTGCAAGCCACGCTCGACAGCGTCATTCAGGGCATCATGTATGTGGACGAAGACTTCCGTGTCCGGTTCTATAACCACCGTTTGCTCAAGCTACTCAATCTGGATGAAGAGTTTCTGGCCGGCCAGCCACCGCTGGAGGACGTGGTTCAGTTTCAGAAGGCGCGTGGTGATTTTGGCCCCGACTTCGACTTGGTTGATTCAACGTTGCTGCCCTACATCCAGGGCAATCGCTATAAATCCGCTCCGGATCGCTATCTGCGCCGCACCAGTGGCAACCGTATTCTGGAGGTCTATACGCATCCTTTGCCTCATGGCGGCATGGTGCGCACGTTCACTGACGTCACGTCCCACGTCGAAGCCCGCGACGCCGTTCAGGCACTCAATGCGTCGCTTGAGCGCCGAGTGGCTGAACGCACCGCTGAACTGGAGCAATCGCTCAGGGACCTGGAGGTTATTTCGTATTCCATGGCGCACGATTTGCGCGCGCCGCTTCGAGCGGTCAATGGCTTTGCGGCCTTGATTGAGGAGGACGAGAAAGACGGCCTGAGCGCGAATGCGCTGGACATGTTCGAACGGATCCAGAAATCGTCTGCCAGCATGGGGCAGATGATCACCGACATGCTTGAACTCATGCGAGTGGTGCAGGCAGAGATGACGCCCGTGCCTGTCGACATGCAGACACTCGCCCGTCTGGCCCAGGATACGCTGCAATCCTCCAGTCCCAGGGCCGTCATCAGCATCGGCAGCATGCCTTCTGCATTGGGCGACCCGACATTTCTTCGCACCGTTGTCTACAACCTCGTGGACAACGCGTTGAAGTATTCGCGGGATGTGGAGAACCCTTCCGTGGAGGTGGGATTCGACAACAAGCGCAAAGCCTACTTCGTCAAAGACAACGGGATGGGTTTCGACATGGCCAGAGCGCAGAAGCTCTTCGGGCTGTTTCAACGCTTGCACAGTGGGAGCAAGGTGCCAGGGACGGGCGTTGGTCTCGCCATCGTGGCCAGGATCGTCGAGCGACACGGAGGCCGCATATGGGCAGAAAGCCGCCCCGATCAAGGAGCGACCTTCTGGTGGACTCTGCCAATGGCATGACGTTGCTGTGAGGAGCGCGCAGCAAGGGGCTGCAGCCACTCCGCGGGTCAGTGCTCGGCGTCGCCGCCTTCGTTTCCTGCGCCGCCTTCTTCAGCCGCGTTGGTCTCTTTGCCATCTTTCTGGATGGCATCGCGGACAGCCGCTTTGTCACCAGCGGCAGCGAATTTGCTGTACTTGCCCAGAACGCCCACGAGCTGACCGTAGATCCTCGGGTTGGCCGCGAGACATTCCTTCTGTTCCAGGAAATCGGCTTCGCCAGTGAGGTTGCCAATCAAACCGCCAGCCTCGGTCACCAGCAGGGAGCCTGCAGCGATGTCCCAGGGCGACAGGCCCAACTCGAAAAAACCATCGGAGAAGCCCGCGGCCACATAGGCCAGATCCAGAGCGGCGGAGCCGGGGCGGCGCACACCTGCACAGCGGGGCATGATCTCGGCGAACATCTTCAGGTAGGGCGCGAACGCGTCGCCGGGGCGGAAAGGGAACCCAGTGGAAATCAGGCAGTCGCGCAGTGTGGTGCGCTTTGCCACCCGGATGCGGCGGTCGTTGAGGAACGCGCCACGGCCACGGGTGGCGAAGAACAGGTCGTTGCGGGTGGGGTCGTAAATCACGGCTTGCTCGATCCGGCCCTTGACCATGAGCGCAATGCTCACGCAATAGACCGGGAAGCCGTGAATGAAATTGGTCGTGCCGTCCAATGGATCAATGATCCAGACATGATCTTTGTCTCTCCCTTTGCCTGGGCGCCGACCGGACTCTTCTGCCCAGATGCCATGGTCGGGATAGGCGGTGAGCAGAGTCTCAATGATGGCCTCTTCTGCGGCGTGGTCGACTTCGGTCACGAAGTCGTTGGTCTGCTTGGCAGAGACGCGAATGGCATCAACATCGAAAGATGCACGGTTGATGATGCTGCCTGCAGCACGGGCGGCCTTGATGGCCACGTTGAGCATGGGGTGGGAGGAGGACGACATGAATTGTGATTCCTGGCCCCGCCAGCCGAAGCTGAGAGGCAGAAAGGATGAGCAATAGGGTATGGGGCGAGCCCTGGCGATGCAAGGCAGCGACAATAGGGATTTTACGGCCAGAGCAGCTTTTGCGGTGGGATTACCTTGGTCTCGGCGCATTTAAGTCACCTTCGGCCAGACTTTCGAGGCCCGAGCGGCACTGATCCGGACTATTCCGGTACTTTTTCGAGATCTTTTTGGGATCTTTTTGAGACTTCTTCATGCGCACCCGATTCATCCTCATCGAAACCAGCCATGCGGGCAATGTGGGCGGCGCAGCCCGTGCGCTCAAGGTCATGGGCTTCGACGAACTTGTCCTGGTCAGACCTCGCTGGGCCAATGTTCTGCGGCGAGATGAGACCATTCAGCGGGCCAGCGGGGCCAATGATGTGCTTGACAAAACCCGCATCGTTGAGACGCTCGATGACGCGCTGGATGGCATTTCGCATCTGTGTGCCACGGCCATGACCCCGCGCGACTTCGGCCCTCCTACGCTGGCTCCGCGCGTTCACTTCTCCCAGTTGCTGGGAAGTGAAGAGGGTGGGGCAACGCCGGAAGGTGTGGGTTTCCTGTTCGGCTCCGAGCGCTTCGGCATGAAAAACGAAGACGTCTACCGTTGCCACGCTTGCCTGAGCATCCCCACCAACCCCGGATTTGGCTCCCTCAACCTGGCAGCAGCGGTGCAGTTGATCGCCTATGACTGGCGCGAGGCTCTGGGCAGCTTTTCGCTGGCACGATCCACTGCAGAGCAGGAGCCGGCGGATGCAAAGGCTGTCTCGGGCATGCTCGATCATCTGGAACAAGCCTTGGTGGCAGTTGATTTTCTGGACCCCGCAGCGCCTAAGAAGCTCATGCCTCGCTTGAACCAGTTGTTCAATCGTGCCAACCCCACTGATGAGGAAATCCACATTCTTCGTGGTGTTGCCAAGGCCATGCTCCGCACCGCAGACAAGGCGAAGCGCTAGACTGTGCTGACGCGTCTCGCGCGAGCGGGTGAGCGTGATCTGTTTTTTTTGATTGTTTGCATTCTTTGATTCTCTTCGGGAAGTCCGTGCCCTCTCATGTTTGACCGTATCCAATCCGACATCCAGTGTGTTCTAGAGCGCGATCCCGCTGCTCGCAGTACCTGGGAAGTCGTCACCTGTTACCCGGGTCTGCACGCCGTCTGGTTGCACCGGCCTGCGCACTGGTGCTGGAACAACGGGTTGAAATGGCTGGGCCGTTTCATCTCGCACATGACCCGCTGGCTCACAGGCATTGAAATTCATCCGGGCGCCAAGATTGGCGAGCGGGTGTTCTTCGATCACGCCATGGGCACCGTGGTGGGCGAAACCGCCGAGATCGGCGACGGGTGCACGATTTATCAAGGCGTGACACTGGGTGGCACCTCGCTTTACAAGGGTACCAAGCGGCACCCCACGCTCGGCAAGGACGTGGTGGTGTCGGCTGGTGCCAAGGTTCTCGGCGGCTTTGAGGTGGGCGATGGTGCCAAGATCGGCAGCAACGCTGTGGTGATCAAGCCCGTACCGGCTGGCGCCACTGCTGTGGGGATCCCGGCGCGAATCATCCCTTCCAAGAAGGGCGAAAGTGCAGACGTGACCAGCGAAGAGAAGCCCAAATTTCAGGCGTATGGCATCACGCAGGAAGACGACCCTCTGTCACAAGCCATGCGTGGTCTGATCGACAGCACTGCCGGTCAGGAGCATCAGATCGCACTTTTGTGGAAAGCGATCGAAAAGCTGGCCTGCGCGCAGAAAGGCGATTGCGTGCCGGAAGATGCCGCCAAGGAAGAGCATTTTGAGGCGGAGAAGCTCAATCAGTTGGTAGGGAAATAAGACGCCCCCTGCGGCGCTGCGCGCCGTCCCCCACTGGGGGACGTTGCCTACCGGCCGGGAGACCCGGGCCGGTGGCAACCTGGGGTCGACCGCGCCGCCTCACTTGAGGCGGCTTTGGGTGCTCTGGCAGTGCTTGCAGCTTCCAGCGCGACGTGGTTCGAGTGGCGTGACCTGAGGCGCTTTGCGCCTTTCCCCCACTGGGGGACGGCGCGTACGGACCGGGAGAACCAGATCAGTCGCAACCCTGGCTTTTCTGTGCCGCCTCACTTGAGGCGGCTTTGGGTGCTCCGGCAGGGCTTGTAGCTTCCAGCGCGCCGTGGTTCGAGTGGCGTGACCTGAGGCGCTTTGCGCCTTCCCCCACTGGGGGATGTTGCGTTCGGGCCGGGAAGCCCACACCGGTTGCGATCTTGCCTCCACCTGTGACCCTCACCTAGGAGCCATTTCTTGGGCAAACAGTGGCTTTTTCGTGCCGATTCGCTGCGAAAGCCGTTGCCTACAGGCTGAATCGCTTCACGGCCTATGGCCTTGTGAACTTCGGCCATGGCACACTTCGCGGGATCGTTGCCGCCATGGCGACGACAAAAGTGGTGAGAGACGAGAAGTCAGTGGGGGAGGATTCGTGAAGTTCTTGGCAGTTTTTCTGTTGTCATTGCCTGTGCTTGCGGTGCTGGTCTTGTTGCTGGTGCTGTGGGGCGGCATGCGTGAGCAGAAGAAAATGCAGGACGCCATCGTCAGAAAGGTCAAGGGCAAGCCCTTCTGGCGCGTTTGCATGGCCCGTTCCGCATACATCAAGCGCGGATTCAAGCTTTTGCCCGGAGAATGCTGCGGAGTCCTGATCGATGAAGGTGAGCAGCTTTGCTTTGCTGGCCGTTGGGGAAGTTCTGGTAAAACTTTCAGTTGGTCGGCAGCCAAGGATGAGCTGCGGCTGGAGTACGTTGGCAACCCGAGTTTGAGGTCCGGGAACCTTTACTGGGCCAAGGTTCAATCACCCGAGGGCGAGGTCTACTTTGCCGCTGACACCGGTTTCTTGGCGTTGCCTTCTCGCCAGGCGTTGCAGGACATACTGTTTGCCGCATTTCCCAACTTCGATCTCGATGAGGAGGAACAGGTTGACTTCGCTTTGAACAAGCACCCGCGCAGCCGGCTGGCCATGGCGCTCTTGTTCATTCCAGTGATCGCCGCCGCGATAGATAGCTACATCATCAGCCGGTACGAACTGGCCGAAGCGCAAGTGCTTGGCTTGCTCATCACCCCAACGATCTCTTTACCTGCACTGCTGCTTATCGGCTTGGTGGGCGTCTGCTCGTATCGCTGGCTGTTGGGTGGAGGTGTGCCAGCCCGAGAGTCTTTCGCGTTGGCGGGGATGGCAGCAGTGTCTGTGGCAATTGCCTACGTTCCTGCGCTCAAGCGTATCGACCAACACCTCGCGGATAAGGGCACGCAAGACTACGCCTACGAACTTGTCGGCCTCGGAAAATTGGAGCCAATAGATCCGCTCAAAGGTCAGCCCAAATTTCTCTTTAGAAAAGCCAACGAATATTGGGCTCAGTTTGAAGTTGGATCCACTTACCAAGTTCCCTTGTTGCACGGTCCACTCGGTCTGTGGCAGATGGATCATGATCGATTCGATCCGCCTATCAGGACTTTCTATGAGAAGCTGTCTGCTCGTTGAGTATGGAACATTGTCATTCTTGTTCGCAGGGTTCCTGAGTTAGGTCGTGTCGCTTATGGTCGGACCCGATTTCCTAGCATTGGCTCTGCTGTTTCTTTTCGTCGCGGTCGTCTCAATCGCTGTCCGTGAAGCATTGCTTCGCAAGCGCTTGGACAGTCTGGCCAGACAAGTTACTTCGTTTCGATTTTGGCGTATTGAGACTGTGCCGCCTCGGATGGGCGCTTTGCGCAACATCCGTTTAGGATGGCGTGCCTTGGCCCTTCTTGTCGATGAGGGTCATCAGCTGCGCCTGAGGAGGGTGAAAGTCTTGCGACGCACGCCCGATGACTTGGTCTTCGACAAGGCAGCCTTGCGAGCGCGCCTGTATGACGAGGATGGCTTGGGTCGGGCCGTGCCGATGTGGGCTTTGCTCGAGACAGCGGGTTCAGCTAAAGGGGCTCCTGAGCCCATCTTCTATTGGACGCTGCTATCGCCGCGACCTGGTGTGTTGCCCCCGTCAAAAGACGATTTGATCGATTGCTTTAGGCAAATGTTCCCTGATGCGGCGGTCCCGCAACAGACTGCCGAACCACTGAAATGGCAGCAATTCAAAGGTGCCATCTGGTTGGGAGCGCTGGTGGGTGGGGTCTGTTTGTGGGCAGCTCTTGATACGTTCTTGCTCAACACTTGGTCTTTGGTGCCTTCATCGCTTGTAGAGCTCATCGAGCGTCGCTCGACGTGGTGGGGGCTCGCTGCCGTTGCTGTACTGGGTTCCGCCGCAGCCTATGGGATTCTCAAATCGGTTCCGCTGGCAGAGCGGCAACGATTGGGCTGGTCACTGGCTATTGGGCTGCTTATTCCTTTGCTAGCCTTGCCGGTGATCAAGCGCGTTGATCAATTGTTGGGCAGTGGCCCTGTCGAGTCAGCTGAATACGTGCGACAAGCAGATGGAGGGTGGCACCCCGTAGACGTCGAGGAGGGCCTGCCAGTCGTGGATGACCGCAGTATCGGACTTGTGGATGGATCGTCCGTTGAAACGGGTGACCGGCGAATAATGCGCCTGCTCCACGGTGCGTTGGGGTTGTGGCAGGTTGAATCCGGATCTGTGGCTGAGTTGCCATTCGGCCAGTCTGGACAGATATCACCTATTTGGGTGCAATTGCTTTTCGTTCCCACGGTGTTGTTTTTGCAATGGTGGTTCAGGCGCCGTTTTCGGCGGCAACTGACCAACCAACAGCATTGGGTGGACGCCTCTCAACGTAGGCGCTTCTGGCGCGTGGCGCTGGCCAGGCCAGCTTATCGCCAACGCTGGTTCAACCTTCTGCCACAGGAGAGTCTCGGTGTACTGGCGGACGAAGGGCAGTGGATTCGCATTCGCGGCCAGTGGCCAGATGAAACGGAGCCGTTTGATTTGCTGGTTGACAAGAAGTCGGCGCAGTTACGGGGTCAGGCTGATTCGGGCGGCAACTGGCGACGACAGGGTTGGATCGAGATCCATACCGCAGTTGGCCCCATCCTGTTTACGCCCCAAACTTTAGCTAGCAGCATGTTTATCTCCTACGAGGGGCATCCAACGTCTAGCGAAGATCTGCTACGTACCCTCTTTCCCGAACGGATCGCTGAGGTAGGCCGCGGGTGGCCGTTTGCGTTGGAATCCAATGCCTGGGCGTTGGTCGTCAGCTTTGTGAGTCTCGTTGGGCTTACCTGGGCGGGGATTGATACCTACGCGCTCAATCCGTTTGAGTTGGCCGATGGCTGGCTTGCCGTTGCAAGCGCGGTACCGTGGTTCGCCGTTGGAGTATTGGTATTGGCGACGGGCGCTGCAGGGGTGGCAGCCAGCGTTTTGACCTCTCGCGCTGTTCCCAAGGTGGAAAGCTGGGCGCTGGCAGTCTTGCTGGCGGTGGCTTGTGTTGCTGTGGCTACGCCTTTGTTCAAGCGGCTAGACATTTGGTTGAGCCTGCAGGAGCCACATATCTATAGCTATGTGGTCGACAAACGGGGAAATGCACGACGCTTGCCCGTTGGCGGAAATGCAGACACTAAAGCAACGGGACATGTAGCGACACCACCGATTGAAGTGCATCTGCGTGTGCGGGCGTCAATGCCGGTGCCGGAGGCGAGTACCGTTGATGTGGAATGGATCCAGGGCGCGTCTGGCCTTTGGCAGTTCAACCGACGCCGCGCGTACGGAGCACTCATTCGGTTGGGGGAAAAGGCTTCCTTAGCTTCACCAAATCAATGATGGTGGTGCCCATGCTCCCCATGCGCATGACCATGCGCCACCTCCTCCTCGCTGGCCGCGCGAACTTCCAGCACCTTGAGCTGAAACTTCAGTGACTGGCCGGCGTATGGATGGTTGCCGTCCAAGTGTACGGTGTCGCCCTTGATTTTCACCACGGTGAACATTTGCTCGTTGCCGTCATTGTCGCGGCCCTGCAGTTGACCGCCCTTCTTCACGCCAGGAGGAAACTGGCTTTTGGGAATGGTGGTCACCAGCTCTTCGTCTCGCTCGCCGAAGGCATCGGCAGGCGCCAGAGTCACCGTGGTCTGGTAGCCGGCTTCCTGGCCCTCGAGGGCATTCTCAATGCCCACCAGTGTGTTGCCATAGCCACCGTGCAGGTAGCTGCGTGGCGTCTTGCCGTCTTCCAGCAACTTGCCTTGGGCATCGGTGGCTCGGAAGGTGAGGGTGACAACGGTGTTCTTTTCGATTTTCATGCTTGGCCTTGTCGGTGAAAGGTAGCCGGAAGTGGGCGTGGAGCGCCGATCACTTCTTTTTTGGGCGGAAGGCCTTGCAGACCTCGTCTCGGGTGGCCATGTATGGGCCACCGATCAGGTCAACGCAATACGGCACGGCGGCAAAAATGCCTTTGACCTTCTGGTTGCCGTCGGCGTCCTTCAAGCCTTCCAGTGTTTCGGCAATGGCTTTGGGCTGGCCGGGCAAGTTGATGATCAGGCTTTCGTCTCGGATCACGGCAACCTGTCTCGAGAGAATCGCCGTGGGCACGAAGGCCAGGCTGATCTGGCGCATCTGCTCGCCAAAACCTGGCATCTCCTTGTGGGCAACAGCCAGGGTGGCCTCCGGGGTGACGTCGCGCTTGGCAGGGCCGGTGCCGCCCGTGGTCAGCACCAGCGAGCAGCCTGCGTTTACCAGCTCGATCAGCGTTTGGCTGATGCCCTCTTGCTCGTCAGGGATCAGCCGCTCTTCAAATGTGATGGGGTTGTACAGTGCCTTGGACAGCCATTCTTTCAGTGCTGGGAGGCCCTTGTCTTCGTACACGCCAGTGCTGGCACGGTCGGAGATGGAGACGATGCCGATTCGGATGTTGTCGTATTCGGAGGAGAGTTCTGTGCTCATTTCGTTGATCTCATCAATCTTCTGTCTCAATTGTCTTCATTGCGGCCGACATCATTGTTTCCGCCTTCGCCTTCGCCATCGGCTTCGCTCTGCTTGAACGCTGCTTTGACCAGCTGAAAGATCTCGCGGTAGGCCTTGGCATGTCGCACGGCTTCCCCGGGGCGCTCCTGGCTTTGCGTGGCCTTGGCGTCCTTGCGGGCTTGGCGCACCAGGGCACGCAGGTGCTGGACATCTGTACCCGGAAAGCGCTCCAGCCACTCGGTCATGGCATCGTCGCTGTCTATCAGCTTGTCGCGCCATTGTTCGGCCTGATGCAGCGCCATCGTCTCTTTCGCGGAGGGTTTGCGCTGCTCTTCCAGAGCGGCCTCGACGGCGCCAATGATGGATGGGTCGAGTTGCCGCATGAGCTTGCCGATGTACTGCATCTGCCGCCGCTTTCCCTCGAAGTTCGTGATCCGCCTGGCCTCGGCCAGGGCGTCAATGAGCTTTTCGGGGATGTCGTGCTGTTCTCGCAGTCGCTTCATCAAATCGCTGCGCAGGTCGAGCAAGTCCTCGCCCAAGGCCTGGAGACGGTCGCTGAGCTTCTTCAAATCTGTCTTGCTCAGCCCTTCTGTGCCTTTGAGTTCCTGTTTGAGCTCCTGGTCGAGCTCACTGCCCGCGGCCACGAAGTGACCGCGAACGAAATAACCTTTTGTGGATTTACGCGCCATGAATAACCTTTTGGAGGGCGGCCATTATCATAGCCCTCACCATGAATAAACCAGCCAAATCCTCTCGCAAACCCCTTGAAGGGTTCCAGTACTCGCGTCACCAGTTCGAAGAAGTGGTCGATCGTGCACTCAAGCATGCCAGGAAACTTGGCGCCGGCGACGCCGGGGCAGAGGTATCCGAAGGCTCCGGCTTGAGCGTCTCTGTCCGAAAAGGCGAGCTGGAAAACGTGGAGCGCAACCGCGACAAGTCGCTGGGCGTCACGGTGTACCTGGGTTCGCGCCGGGGCAACGCTTCAACGTCTGACTTCTCTCGTCAGGCGATCGAGCGCACCGTGCAGGCGGCCTACGACATTGCGCGCTTCACGGCCGAAGACCCGGTGGCCGGTCTGCCCGACCCGGCTGACGTGGCCAACACTTACAAGGACCTGGATCTGTTCCACCCCTGGAGCATCAGCTCAGACGAAGCCTTGCAGCTGGCGCTGGAGTGTGAGGCGGCCGCTTTCGCCACCAGTCCCTTGATTTCCAACAGCGAAGGGGCAGGCGTTTCGGCGCAGCAATCGCATTTCTTTGCCGCCCACATGCGCGGTGGCGAGCGGGGCAAGAAAGGCATTTTCAGCGGCGGCTACGCCAGCTCCCGCCACAGCCTGTCGGTTTCGCCGATTGCGGGCGAAGGGGAGCACATGCAGCGCGATTATTGGTACACCTCGCAACGGTCGCCGCGCGAGCTCGCCAACCCGGCAGTGGTGGGCCGCTATGCGGCAGAGCGCACACTTGCCCGCCTGGGTGGCCGAAAGATTGCCACGACCACATGTCCCGTGCTGTTTGACGCTCCCTTGGCCGCCGGCTTGTTGGGTGCCTATGTGCAGGCCACCAGTGGTGGTGCACTGTATCGGAAAACCTCGTTCCTCAACGACAGCCTGGGTCAGACCGTGATGGCTGACCACTTGGACATCGTGGAAGACCCGTTCATCAAAGGCGGCAAAGGCAGCTCGCCGTTTGACGATGAGGGCGTCAAGACCCGCAAACGCAAGGTGTTGGACGCTGGCGTCGTGCAGGGTTACTTTCTGTCCTCCTACTCGGCACGGAAGCTGGGCATGCGTACGACCGGAAACGCTGGTGGTTCGCACAACCTTTCGCTGACCAGCAGATTGACCGACAAGCGTGATGATCTGGAAGCCATGTTCCGCAAGATGGGGCGCGGCCTGTTCGTGACCGAACTGATGGGGCAGGGCGTCAACTACGTGACCGGTGACTACTCGCGTGGCGCCTCCGGCTTCTGGATCGAGAACGGCGCCATTGCATTCCCCGTGCATGAGATCACCATCGCCGGCAATCTGAAAGACATGTTCATGGGGATTGCGGCTGTGGGCGCAGATACCTACAACTTTGGCGCCAAGACGACGGGGTCGATTCTGGTGGAGAAGATGAAGGTTGCTGGAAGCTGATAAGACGCCCCCTGCGGCGCGTTAGCGCCTTCCCCCACTGGGGGACGTTGCCTACTGGCCGGGAAACCCGGATCCGCCGCGCCCTTGGCTCGACCGCGCCGCCTCACTCGAGGCGGCTTTAGGTACGAGATGCAGTTGTAGAGACTTCGC